>JAVHVH010000232.1:0-35271 GCA_032160665.1 Pseudonocardiales bacterium | reverse complement strand
CACCGTCCCGAGCGGGTCGCGGGACAACCGGCCCACGAAACCCGCCGCCTGTTCCAGGCGGGCCAGGCCGATCGCGACGTTGTAGGGGCTGCCGCCCGGGCGAGCCAGCCGGGGCTCGTCGTCCCCGGTCTCGACGAGGTCGATCAGCGCTTCGCCGATGACGGCGATCGCGCCGGACTTCGGGGGTGCCACGGCGCAGAGGCTACGCTCCGCGCGTGACCGAGTCTCCCGTGGCGACGATGAACACCGCTCTGGAACACCTCATCCCCCGCGCCCACCAGATGGGCGTCGAGTTCGTCGAGTTGCGCCCCGGCTATGTGCGCGCCGAGGTTCCGTTCGAGGGCAACGGCAACCACTTCGGCGTGATCTACGCCGGCGTGATCTTCACGCTCGCCGAGGTGCTCGGCGGGGCAATGCACTTCGCGACGTTCGACGTCTCGACGCACTACCCCCTCGTCCGCAGCCTCAACATCGACTTCGTGGCGCCGGGCAAGGGTCGGCTGACGGCGTCCGCGTCGCTGTCCGCCGCCGAGGTCGAGCGGATCAAAGCCGAGGCGACGCCGGACGCGAAGGTTCCGTTCGTCCTCGAGGCCGAGGTCGTGGGCGAGGACGGAACGGTCGTCGCGCGCACCCGGGGCGACTATCAGATCCGCCCCTTCGGCCGCTGAGCAGCCTCAGAACGGACCGACGTCGAGGACCGTGACGACGGGCTCGCCGGCTGCGTCGCTGGCATCCAGGTCCACCTCGGCCCCGATGGCCCAGTCCCGGTCGCCGGCCGGGTCGTCGAAGACCTGCCGTGCTCGCCACGTGCGCTGACCGGGCTCGCCGGGATCGAGGTGGAACAGCTGCGTGCTGCGCGCGTCGGGCCCGGTGCCGATGCGGTCGTACTCGGCGAAGTAGCGCTCCAGCGCATCCCGCCACCGGTCGGCATCCCAGCCCGCCGCCGCGTCGAGATCGCCGAGCTCATCGACGTGGCGCAGCGCGGCCAACTCCACGCGGCGGAAGAGGGCGTTGCGGATCAGGATGGTGAACGCGCGGATATTGCCGGACAGGGTCTCCGGTGCCGTCGGCCGGCTCTCGGACGGCTGGTCGGGGCCGACTCCCGCGGTGAGCTGCTCCCACTCGTCGAGCAGGCTCGAGTCGACCTGACGGACGAGCGCGCCCAGCCATTCGACGATGTCGGTGAGCCCGTCGGTGCGCCCGGCATCCGGAACTCCGGAGCGCAGCGCGCGGTAGGCGTCCGTGAGATAGCGCAGCACCAGTCCTTCGCTGCGAGTCAGCCCGTAGAACGAGACGTACTCGGTGAACGTCATCGCTCGTTCCCACATGTCGCGCACGACCGACTTGGGCGAGAGCTGGTCCTCGGTCAGCCACGGGTGGCTCCGCCGGTAGATCGCGAACGCGGCGGACAGCAGCTCGTCGAGCGGCTTGGGGTAGGTGACGTCGGCGAGCCGCTCCATCCGCTGGTCATAGTCGAGACCGTCGGCCTTCATCGCCGCGACCGCTTCCCCGCGGGCCATGTTCTGCTGCGCGGCGAGCACCTGCCGCGGATCCTCCAGCGTGGATTCGATGACGGAGACGACGTCGAGGGCGTAGGTGTCCGAGTCTGGGTCGAGCAGCTCGAGCGCGGCGAGCGCGAAGGTCGACAGCGGTTGGTTGAGCGCGAAGTTCGCCGGCAGGTCCGCAACCAGACGGACGGTCCGGCCCAGCTCGTCAGGGGTGCTGAGGCGCTCGACGACGCCGGCCGCCAGCAGCGCTCGGTACGCGCGGACCGCGGCCCGGACGTGCCGTCGCCGGGCGGCCGGCTCGGGCGTCGCCTCGAAGATCAGCCGTCGCATCGACGCGAACGCGTCCCCAGGTCGGGCGATGACGTTGAGGACCATCGCGGGGCTCACCTGGAAATGCGAGCTCAGCTGCTCGGGAGCGGCGGTCTGCAACCGCTCGTGCGTGTTCCGGCCCCACGACACGAAACCCTCCGGAGCCTTCTTGCGAACGATCCGGCGGCGCTTCTTGACGTCGTCGCCGGCTCTCGCCAGCAGCCGCTCGTTCTCGACCTCGTGCTCCGGGGCCTGCACGACCACGGTGCCGGCCGTATCGAAGCCCGCGCGCCCGGCGCGGCCGGCGATCTGGAGGAACTCGCGGACCTGCAGCTGCCGGGTCCGCTGCCCGTCGTACTTCGACAGCGCAGCGAACACCACGGTCCGGATGGGGACGTTGATGCCGACGCCGAGGGTGTCGGTCCCGCAGATCACCTTGAGCAGCCCGGCTTGGGCAAGCTGCTCCACCAGCCGCCGATACTTCGGCAGCATCCCCGCGTGGTGTACCCCGATGCCGTGCCGGACGAGGCGGGAGAGCACCTTGCCGAACCCAGCGGTGAACCGGAAGTCGCCGATGGTGGCGGCGATCGTGTCGCGTTCGGCGCGGGTGGCGACGTTGATGCTGGTGAGCGCCTGCGCGTGCTCGAGGGCCGCGGCCTGGGTGAAGTGCACGACGTAGATCGGGGCCTGTCCGCCGGCGAGCAGGTCGGAGATCGTCTCGTGCAGCGGGGTGGTGGCGTAGTAGTGATGCAATGGCACCGGCCGCTCGACGTCGACGCCGACGATCACGGTGGCGCGGCCGCTGCGCGCAGCGATGTCCGCGGCCAGCTCGGAGACGTCGCCAAGGGTCGCCGACATGAGCAGGAACTGCGCTCCGGTCAGCTCAAGCAGCGGCACCTGCCAGGCCCATCCGCGGTCCGGGTCGGCGTAGTAGTGGAACTCGTCCATCACCACGACGCCGAGGTCGCTCACTGCGCCTGTGCGCAGAGCGACGTTGGCGAGGACCTCGGCCGTGCAGCACAGGATCGGGGCGTCGGCGTTGACCGCCGCGTCCCCCGTCATCATCCCGACGTTCTCCGAGCCGAAGATCGCGCACAGCGTGAAGAACTTCTCGCTCACGAGCGCCTTGATCGGAGCGGTGTAGACGGACCGGATCCCCGCGGCCAACGCGAAGAAGTGCGCGCCCGTCGCCACGAGAGACTTGCCCGACCCGGTCGGGGTCGTGAGGACGACGTTGCTGCCCGTGACGAGCTCGAGCAGCGCGTCTTCCTGCGCGGGGTACAGCTCGATGCCGAGGCCCGTCACCCAGCCGGTGAACGCCGCGAGCAGCGCGTCGGGGTCGCCGGCGGCGCCCGGGTCGGGCCTGCGCAAACCGGGCGGGGCGAGCCGGCGCGACGCTGGGGACTGCGGGGCGTCGATGCTGTCCATATTGCTGCCCAGCGTGCCCGACGGCCGGCCGGCAATGCTCGTCGGTGGTGGCTGGCACGCTGGTGGCATGACCGGATCAGACCCGAAAGCCGACCTGCACCGTTACCTCAAGACGGCGCGAGACGCTCTCCTCTGGAAACTCGACGGGCTGTCTGAGTACGACATCCGCCGGCCGCTTACCCCCACGGGCACCAACCTGCTGGGCATCGTGAAGCACGTGGCGAGCGTCGCGCTGGGCTACTTCGGCGAGACCTTCGACCGGCCGTCGGGCGAGCCCCTTCCGTGGTTCGCCGATGATGCCGAGCCGAACGCCGACATGTGGGCCGCCGCCGACCAGTCCCGAGATGAGATCGTCGCCCTCTACCACCGGGCGTGGGCCCACTCCGACGCCACGATCGAAACCCTCGACCTCGATGCGATCGGGCATGTGCCCTGGTGGCCGGCCGAGCACTCGGAGGTGACCCTGCACCGCGTGCTCGTGCACATGCTCGCCGAGACCAATCGGCACGCGGGCCACGCCGACATCGTCCGTGAGCTCATCGACGGCGCGGCCGGCCTGCGCGACGGCAACGACAACATGGCGCCCGGCGACGAAGCGTGGTGGACGCAGTACCGCGATCAGGTCGAGCGCGCGGCGCGCGCCGCGGCCGGTGGCTGAGCCACACTGAGCCATGGATGCCACGAGCCTGCGCGCGCTGCAGGCCCCACTCAAAGAGCGGTATCGGTCCGATCCGGCGGTAGCCCGCACCCCGCTCACCGCGCATGCTGACTACGGCGCCGCGGGGATCACCTGCACCGTGCGCAGCTGGGCCGGTCCGGTGCGAGCCGGACTGCACAGCGCCACCGGGGGCGACGGCAGCGACGCCTGTTCAGGCGACATGTTGCTCGAAGCGTTGTTAGCCTGCACCGGCGTCACCCTTCGCAGCGTGGCCACGGCAATGGGCCTGACGGTGCGACGGGCGGAGCTGCGCGCGGACGGCACGTTCGACGCCCGCGGGACGCTCGGCCTGGATCGCCAGGTGCCGGTCGGAGTCCAGGACATCGTGGTCACCGTGGAAATCGACTGCGACGCGGACGAGGTGTCCTTGCAGCGGCTCGCCACCGCGACCGAGAGGTATTGCGTCGTGGGTCAGAGCCTTCGCGAGACGCCGCGCATCGTCATCGTGCGGGCTCCCGCGCCCTAAGACCCGCGACGTCGGCCGGCCGTCAGACGCGCGTGATCTGCGCCAGCGGGAGCGGACGGTGGCGCGATGCCTCGAGCTCGCCGGTCGGGTTCGGCCGTACCGCGAGTCGACGGGCGCGGGCCAGCAGGGTCCGGGCCAACAACAACGGGTTCTCGGTGCACAGTCGGCGCAGGGCGGCAGCGACGGTATCGGCCGCCGCGCTCCCCGGGTGCGATGCGGGCGTACTCGCGTAGCGAACCATGAGTTCTTGCGCCTTGGTCGCACACGCCAGGGCTTCTTCGGGGTATTCGCTTGCATTCGCCCGGGCCAGCAACGCGTCGATCTTGCCGATGATCCGCGCGTCCTGGACGAGAGCCTCGGGCGCGACCGCGGGCGGCGCCGGCATGTTCGGCTGCGGCCGGTCGGTGCAGGGCAGGTAGCTGAGCAGCGCCAGCACTTCGACGGCGATCCGGATGGCGTCGTAGCGCCGATGCCCGTGTCGCGTGGCCCACTGGCCGAGATGCGGCAGCCCCGCCGTCCACCACACCCGGGCCCGGAGCTTGGCGAGGTCGGCGAACCACGGCACGCCCGCACTCCACTGCGCCGTCGCGGCGAGCGTGTCGACGAGGTAGCTCAGCGCCGCGGGATCCAGTCGCCGCTCGGCGAACGTGTGCAGCTCGGCCGGCGTCCACCCGTGGGTGAGCAGCGTGTGGGCGGCGTCGCGCACGGCGGCGTCGGCGGCAAGGTCGACCGTGTGCGGACGCAGGGCCAGCCGGCCCCGCAGCAACGGGGTCAGCCGGGCGGAGCCGGGCTCGTCGATCGCCTTGGCCAGGGCCGCGGTACGCAGCAGGCGGCTGGCCTCGTCGAAGGACTCGGTGCGGATCGGCACCGGCCCCGGCGTTGCGCGATCACCGGCCATGTCCTCGATTGTGGGGTCCGGGCCCGGCCGGCTCGCTCAGACACTCCCGAAGATGTGGGCTGCGGCTCATTCGCGCGACGGCCCCGATGCGCGCCGCGCCAATCGGCGGCCGGGACTGACGTGCTACAGCCGCTTGAGCGCCGACGCCGCGGCATTCGCACCGCACATGCCGTGCACGCCGCCGCCCGGCGGGGTCGCCGCCGAGCACAGGTACACGCCGGGAATGCCGGTGCGGTAGGGATCGATCGCCACCCGTGGGCGGAGCAGCACCTGGATCGGGTCGTTCGCGCCGGTGGAGATGTCACCGCCGACGAAGTTCGGGTTGTACGCCTCGTACTGGGCCGGCGTCCGGACGGCCTGCCCCACGATCCGGTCCCGCACACCAGGCGCGAAGCGCTCCAGCTGGTCCAGCACGACGTCCGTCGCGTCGCCCGAATAGCCGTTCGGGACGTGGGCGTACGCCCAGATCGGGTGGACGTCGCCGGCGGAACGGGACGGGTCGGCGAGGTACTGCTGGGCGACGAGGACGAACGGCCGGGCCGGCAGGCGCCCCGCGGCGACCTCACGCTCGGCAAGCGCGACCTGCTCGATCGTCCCGCCGAGGTGGACGGTCCCGGCGCGGCGGCAGGCTTCGTTGGTCCACGGGATGCCGCCCTCCACCGCAAGGTCGACCTTGTATGCGGCCGGCCCGTTGCGATAGCGGCGGTATGCGCGGGCGATCCGTGACGGCAGCCGGTCACCCGCGAGGGCGAGGACGCCGGCCGGGGCGAGGTCGAGCATGACGACATCGGCGCTGTCGACCTCGTGCAGGGACGTCACCCGGTGCCCGGTCTCGATCTGCCCGCCGAGGGCCAGCAGTTCGGCGGCCAGCGCGTCCGTGATTGCGCGGGATCCGCCCTTCGCGACCGGCCAGCCGAACCGGTGCGCTGAGGCTCCGAGGGCCAGGCCCACCGACGCGCTCGTCGGGCTGGACAGCGGTCGGAACGCGTGCGCCGCCATCCCTCCGAAGAGCGCGCGGGCCTCGTCCCCATGCCATCGGCGAGCCACGACCGTCGCCGGCGCCAGCGCGTTGAGCCCGAACCGGGCGAGCAGGAACGGATGCCGTGGCCGGTGCGCGATGGGGCGCAGGATGTCGTCCCCGAGCTCGCCGAACCGAGCCGCCAGCGGCGCGAACAACCGCCGCCAGGCCCGCCCGTCGTCACCGAGCCCGTCGGCGGTCTGCTCGACGGATTGGACGAGCACCGCGGCCCGCCCACCGTCGAGCGGATGGGCGAGGTCGATCTCCGGCCAGCACCACTCCAGCCCGTGCCGGCCGAGCTCCAGCGAGGACAGGAACGGGGAGCCGACCCCCAGCGGGTGCACCGCGGAGCAGACGTCGTGCAGCACGCCGGGAACGGTGAGCTCCTCGGTCCGCGTCCCTCCGCCGATCGTTTGGTGCGATTCAAGCACCGTTACGCTCAGACCGGCCCGGGCGAGCGCGACTGCGGCCGCCAGCCCGTTGGGGCCGGAGCCGACGACGACTGCGTCGCTCACGTGGGTTCCGGGGCGGTAGCGGCGTGCGGCCGGCCGGGACCGGGCATCGGGCGACGCCGCGGCAACGTCGGGGCGGGCGGCGGCACGCGGCTGGTCGGCGTCGTCGGCCGCGCTGCGGTCCAGTCGACGTCCACCGGGATCGTCACGTCATCGGCGGACAGCCACGGCTGCCGGTCGACCATATCGGCCACCCGCACCGTGCCCTCCTCCATCGGTCCGTCGGCGGCGTCCAGTATGCGGTAGCGCTGGATCGGGCGGAGGAACGGTTGCGACTCGAGCGTGATCACCCGCAGCTCGCCGGACGCGAAGTGGCACCGCTCCTGAACGGCCTCGAGCAGCTGCGCTCCGTGCAGGTGGCCGTCGCCGAAATTCCAGCCGAGCGCGACGCCGGCGACCAGCTCGCCCTCCCGCGGGGTGTAGTCGGCGAGGTCGTCGACGGCCCGCGTCAGCAGGCCGTTCAGCGCGCGCCCGTGCGAGTGCATCGCCCGGAACGCCAGTCCCTTGGACAGCAGCAGCTCGGCCAGCTCGTCGTCGTAGATGCGGGCGAGCTGCTTGACCACGACCGGGGCCGGCCCGGTGAGCGCGGCATCGAACGTCTCCTCGGCGCCGTCATTGCGGAACAACCACACACTCGCCGCCCAGTTGCCGGCGTAGTAGCGCATCGACGGCAGGAACGAGACGAGGTCCGGACGCAGGTTGCCCAGGATCGGCAGGCCGGCGAGCAGGACCACGAGCACGACAACCAGCCACGTCGACGTCAGCGTGTCCGGACCTACCGCTGCGTAGTGGCCGAACAGGTAGATCGTCGAATAGATGAAGAAGATGTTCCATTCGAGCGGGACGCCCAGCGGGAAGGTGGACGTGATGTGCAGGTGGAACAGCACCATGACCGTCACGGCGATCGTGGTGAGCGTGCCGCCGCGGGACAGGATCAGCACGAGCGGCACACCGAACTCGACCACCGTCGCCAGATGGGCGGCCATCGCGATCAGCCGCGACGGGCGCAGATCGTCCGGGTAGCTTCGCCACAGCTTGTGCTTGATCCACTTCCAGCGCACCAGGGGCGCATTGCTGATCATCACGGACACCACGAAGGGGAAGTGCTTGTTCAGCTTCGACGTTGCCGCGCCCCACCACATCGCGAGCATGCACAGCTTCAGCGCGAAGATCATGTTCGTCGGTGGGAAGAGGAACACGATCAGCATCACCGCGTAGTGCTCAGGACGCGCGGCGAGGAACGGCGCCTTGTCCCGCAGCCCGAGCGCGGCGAGGCAGCCGAGCAGCACCCAGATGCCTGACGTCGGCAACGTGTCGAATGCTGCGCCCTGCGCCTCGCCGGTGAGGAGCAGGGCGATCGCGGCGCACATCACCGCGAGGTAGAGGGCGACGTCGACGATCGAGCGGCGCGTGCCCGACGTCAACGGAATCACTCGTGGCCAAGGGGGCAACCGCATCGTGCCCGGGCGCAGCCAGTACAGGAACCCGCCGACAGGCGGCAGGAACCGGAACGTCAACGGCATCGACCCGCAGCCCAGTCCCAGGATCTCCCAGAGCAGGGTCCACACGACGAACTTCTGGTACGCGATCGGTTCGGTCCACCACGTGGAGAAGTCACCGATCGCCCCGACGCCCGGGGTCGAGGCGATGACGACGATGGCGCCGCCGGTGAAGACGACGAGCTTGACCAGATACAGCAGGTAGATCGCCTCAGGGGTGCCGAACCCGTTGAGCGCCCAGTCCTTCACGAGCGGCTCGAGCCGGCGGTGGTGCGGCCGGGCGCGCCACTCGTCCAGGTCGAAGTCCGGCATCCGCGGCGAGATGAAGCCCATTCGTCGACCTCCGTCAGTACGCCGTGCGGCCAGCGACACCGTAGCGCCGGGACGGGCCGAACGCGCGCCGCGGACGCCGACGTCGGCGACGATCAGCCCTGGAACGGGCCTCTCGGGACGGATCGGCCACCGGCGCGGAACAACGAGCTGGGCAGCTCATGACCGACCGCGCGTTCGGTGACGCGAGCGGCTTCGACGACGGCGGCGAGATCGAGGCCGGACGCGATACCGCAGTCCTCGGTCCAGTAGACGAGCTCCTCAGTGGCGATGTTGCCGCTGGCCCCCGGAGCGAACGGGCAGCCGCCGAGGCCGCCGACGCTCGCGTCCAGCTGGCGTACCCCGGCCAGGATCGCGGCGAGCGCGTTGGCCTGTCCGGTGCCTCGGGTGTCGTGGAAATGGACCCCGACATCGAGTGCGGGTGCCTCCGACCGGACCGCGTCGAGCAGCGCGACGGTGCGCTGCGGCGTCACCGTGCCGATGGTGTCGCCGAGGCACAGCTGGTCGGCGTCCTGGGCCACGGCGGAGCGGACGATGTCGAGCGTCCGGGCCGGGTCGGTCGGGCCATCGAAGGGACAATCCCACGCCGTTGCGATGATGACCTCGAGCGAGCCGCCGGCGTCGTGGGCCAGGCCGGCGATTTCGCCGATTGCGGCCGCCGCGTCGGCGCTCTTGCGACCGGCGTTGGCGAGGCTGTGCGAGTCCGCGGCCGAGACGACGTATTCGAGGTTGGCCACGCCGGCGTCGATCGCGCGGACGGCGCCGCGGGTGTTGGCGACGAGGGCCGACCAGTGGATTCCGGGCCACGAGTCGAGGTGCTGGGCGAGCTCGTCGGCGTCGGCAAGCGCTGGCACGGCCTTCGGCGAGACGAAGCTGGTCACCTCGATCCGCCGCACGCCAGTGGCGACGATGGCGTCGAGCATGGCGAGCTTGGCGTCCAGAGCAAGCGGCGTCTCGAGCTGCAGGCCGTCGCGCATGCCGACCTCGCGGATGTCGATGCTGTCGGGCAGGGCGAGCGGACTCATGACGACCTCCTCAGCCGGCTGCCTCGACGGTATCCCCTGTGCTGCGGGTCCGGTTAGCGGTCCGTTCCGGGCCCACCCGCTCAGGGCCGCCGCCGAGGACGTAGGCCGGCACCGGCTGGTCGAAGCCGCGCAGGGCGTACGGCCCGGCCGGCTCGGCCGGCCAGTCGGACAGCTCGGTGCGCAGGTCCGCGCTGACCAGAATCTGGCCCGGCTCGGCAACCGACACGAGCCGCGCCGCCAGGTTCACCGGGTTGCCGAAATAGTCACCGTCGAGCGCGAGCATCGACCCGTGCGCGAGCCCGGCCCGCACCTGCAGCCCGGCCTCGCGCGCCTTGGGATGCCGCACCAGGTCACCGGCCACGGTCGCCAGCTTCTCGGCGGTCGGGCTCACCCACATGACCGCATCACCGATGAACTTCACGACGCGGCCGCCGTCGGCGTGGACGACGTCGCTCACCGTCGCGCTGAACGTGCTGAGCAGACCGGACAGCTCGCCGGGCAGCAGTTGCTGGGTCAGCGCGGTGAACCCGGACAGGTCGACGAATCCGATGCCGCACCTGACCGAGGCGGACGTGTCCATCACGACACCCTCGAAGTAGACCCGCGCGCTCTCGATGTGCTGGCGGTGGACCGCGTCGATCAGCCCGCCGATGCGCGGGACGAACCCGGCGACGCCGGCGTAGGCCCGGGCGGTTTCGAGCTCGTCCAGCGTGTGATTGATCTGCACGGCGGGAATGCCCGCTCGGATCGCCGACGACTCGGCCTCGGCCAGCCGAGCTAGCCCGGCGCCCAGCACGCGCGCGACGCCGAGGGCGACGTCATGCCCCATGACGGCGGCGAGATCGGCCCAGGTGCGCAGACCATCGAGATCGGCCGGGCTGAGGGCGAGCTGGTCCACGTCGGCCACGGTCAGCCCGAGCGCCGCCCAGGCGTGCTCGACGTCGGCCAGCGGCAGGTGCAGCGACTGAGCCGCCGAACGCAAGCTGTGCACGCGGGGTCCGGAACTGACGATCGCATCCCCGGCCAAGGCGAACAGCCGGCCCTGCTTCTCGGCCTCGACCATGTCCTCGACCGTGAAGCCGAGGGCGTCGAGGTACTCGATCAGCGGGCGCCGCGCGTGGGCATCGCGCACGCCGGCTGCCTCCAGGGCGTCGAGGTCGACCACGTCCCGAAGTACAGCACGCCTATGTGAATCCGCCCTAATCGTTCTCTTGACGAATGATTCTCCGGCGACAATGATTGGAGATGAGAACGAACTGACGAAGGGACCCACAATGACCGAGATCCGCCCGTTCCGCTTCGGCGTCACCGGCGCGCCGCGGAGTGACGCATCCGAGTGGCGTTCCCTTGCCGTCCGGGCTGCCGAGCTCGGTTACTCGACTCTGCTCATGCCCGACGTCCCCCAGCTGTTGGCGCCGTTTCCCGCGCTCGCCACGGCGGCCGCGTCGGCCGACATCGGGGTCGGCACCTACGTGCTGGCCGCGCCGCTGCGCCCGCCGGGTTCGGCGGCGTGGGACGCGCACAGCCTGTCCGTCCTGACCGACGGCCGGTTCGAGATGGGCATCGGCACCGGCCGGCCGGACGTCGAGCAATGGACCACCCAGCTGGGCCTGCCGTTCGGCTCCCCCGCCGAGCGGCTCGCTCAGGTGGCGGCGACGATCGACCGGCTTCGGGAACTCGACGGCGACGCTGTGCGTACGCCGGTGCTGATGGCGGTCGGCGGTCCGCGGGCGAGGGCGCTCGCCGCCGAGAAAGCCGACATCGTCACCATCGCCGCCGGCGCACTCACCGCCCGCGACGAGGTCGCCGCGCAGCTCGCCGATCTGCGGGCGCGCGCCGGCGAGCGGACCGAGCAGCTCGAGGTGCTGATGAATCTGTTCGTCGTGGGCGAGGACGTGCCACCGCACGCGCGGCGCTATATAGGCGCAGACGCCGCGACCCTCATCGCCCACGACTCGCTGGTCATCCTGCGCGGATCCACCCGGCAGATGCTCGACGAGCTGCAGCGCCGCCGCGAGCGGTTCGGCGCGTCGTACGTCACGGTCAACGCCGAGTACGTCGAGCAACTCGCCCCCGTCGTCAGCGCGCTGTCCGGACACTGAAGGGACGTCGACATGATCGAGCTCAACCACACGATCGTCTGGGCGCACGACAAGGCCGCGTCCGCGCAGTTCCTCGCCGACATCCTCGGCATCGCACTGGGCGCACCGACCCCGCCGTTCCTGCCGCTGCAGTTGGGCAATGCCGTCACGCTGGACTACGCGGACAGCCGTGCGGAGATCGGCACCCAGCACTACGCCTTCCTCGTCGACGACGCGACCTTCGACGCCGCGTGGACGCGGATACGCAACGCCGGCGTCACCTTCTGGGCCGACCCGCAGCACTCGACGCCGGGCGAGATCAACAACTGGAACGGGGGCCGGGGGTTGTATTTCGCCGATCCGGTGGGCCACAACCTGGAGTTGCTGACCCGGGCCTGACGCCGGTCGCTGACCGCCCAATGGCCGGCCGAGCGCAAGCTCGCACCGGCGCCGGTGGCCGGTGTCACCCCGGCCTGCCAGAGTGAAGACATGACCACTGCGTTCGTCACCTGTCCGCTGTGCGAGGCCACCTGCGGGCTGAAGATCACCCTGGACGGTAGGAAGGTGAGCGCCGTGCGCGGTGATCCGGACGACGTCTTCTCGGCCGGCTACATCTGCCCGAAAGGCGCGTCACTCGCTGGCCTGCACGAGGACCCGGACCGGCTGCGTCAGCCCATGCTCAAGCGGGACGGCGCGTTCGTCGCGGTCAGTTGGGACGAGGCCTTCGCCGCGATCGACGCCGGGCTCAACGGCGTCATCTCCGAGCACGGGCGCGACGCCGTGGCCTTCTACCTCGGCAACCCGTCCGCGCACAACGTGTCCGCGCTGCTCTACAACCGGGTGCTCATCAAGTCACTGGGATCGCGCAACGTGTACTCGGCCAGCACCGTCGACCAGATGCCCAAGCATTTCTCGGCGGGCTACATGTTCGGCGATCCCCTCACCGTCCCGGTGCCCGATCTCGATCGCACCGGGTACCTGCTCATGCTGGGCGCCAACCCGCTCGTCTCGAACGGCAGCCTGATGACCGCCGCCGACGTGCGCGGCCGGCTGCGGGGTATCCAGGAGCGTGGCGGCAAGATCGTGGTGGTCGACCCGCGCCGGTCGCGGACGGCCGAGATCGCCGACGAACACGTCGCGATCCGTCCCGGCACGGACGCGCTGCTGCTGTTCGCGCTCGTCCAGGTCATCGTCGAGGACGGTCTCGTCGACCTGGGCCGGCTGGCCGAGCACGTCCACGGCCGGGACGAGATCAGCGTCCTGGCCAAGCCGTTCACGCCCGAGGTCGTGGCGGCGCACACGGGACTGCGGGCCGAGGACATCCGCCGGCTGGCGCACGAGCTCGCAACCGCCGAGCGGGCCGCCGTCTACGGGCGGATCGGGACGACCACCCAGGCGTTCGGGACGCTGGCCAGCTGGCTCGTCGACGTCCTCAACGTCCTCACCGGCAATCTGGACCGCGCGGGCGGCGCGATGTTCCCGCTGGCTGCGGCCGGCCAGGCGAACAGCGCACCGGGACGTCGGCGCCCGTTCCGGCACGCGCGGTGGACCAGCCGGGTACGCGGGCTGCCCGAGGTGCTCGGCGAGCTGCCGGTCGCCACCCTGGCCGAAGAGATCCTGACGCCGGGCGAGGGGCAGGTCCGGGCCCTCATCACGACGAGCGGCAATCCGTGCCTGTCGACGCCCAACGCGGCGCGGCTGTCCGCCGCCCTCGAACAGCTCGACTTCATGGTGTCCATCGACATCTACATCAACGAGACCACCCGGCACGCCGACGTGATCCTGCCCGGTCCGACGCCATTCGAGCGGCCGCACTTCGATCTCGTGCTCTACCAGTTCGCGGTCCGTAACGTCGCCAACTGGACGCCGGCCGTGCTGCCCTCCGACCTGCCGCAGGAGTGGCAGACGATGCTGCGCCTGGTCGGCGTGCTGACCGGGCAGGGCGCGGACGCCGACGTCGAGGCGATCGACGCGTTCGTCGCCGGCGAGGTCGCGAACCGGGCCGGGCTCGACGTCGCACTGGCCGGCGACCGCTTCGGACCCGCGCGACTCATCGATCTGATGCTCCGCGCCGGCCCGTACGACGTGACGCTGGCCGACCTCGAGGCCGCGCCCCACGGCATCGACTTCGGGGCGCTGACCCCGCGGCTGCCCGAGGTGCTGGCGACCGAGAGCGGGCGCATCGAGCTGGCTCCCGAGCCGGTCGTCGGGGACGTCGCGCGGCTGACCGCGACGCTCGACCACACGCCGCACGACGCGGACATGGTGTTGATCGGGCGGCGCCAGCTCAGTTCGAACAACTCGTGGATGCACAACATCGCGCCGCTGGTGCGCGGCGCCAACCGGTGCACCGCGCAGGTCCATCCGGACGATGCCGCGCGACTCGGGCTGACCGACGGGTCGTTGGCGCTCGTTCGGTCGCGCGTGGGTGACGTGCGGGTTCCGGTCGAGATCACCGAGACGATCCGTCCGGGCGTCATCAGCATCCCGCACGGGTGGGGCCACGACGTGGACGGCGTGCGGACCTCGGTGGCGAGCGCGCATGCCGGCGTCAACTCGAACCTGCTCGCCGACGACCTCTTGGTGGACGCGCTCACCGGCACCGCCGCGCTCAACGGCATCCCGGTTGAGGTCAGCGCGGCGCCGTAGACCGCCACCGCAGCCGGGGAACCTAGAGCGTCGCGGCCAGGGCGTCGAGCGTCTCGCGACTGGAGTGCTGCGGTCGCCAGCCGAGGAGGTTCTTTGCCCGGCTCGTGTCCATGACGACGGAGCTGCGGGCGACGTGGATCCACTCCGCCGCGGCCGGCACCATCGGCAGCCGGGCCAGCACGGCTGACGCCGCGCTCGCCATCGTCTGGGGCACGCGGACGGAGCGTGTTCCGGTCGCCTTCGCGACGTCGGCCAAGGAGATCTCGCCGTCGGCCGCGAGGTTGTACGCGCCCGGCTTCCCGGCACCGGTCGCGGCCAGCGCGATCGCGGACGCGACGTCGTCGTGGTGGACGAGCTGCAGCGGTACGCCGGGATCGGGCATCAAGGGCAACACGCCCTGGAGCAGTCCGGTCGCGCTGCGCAGGGCGACGGGCATCTTGTCCCGCACCTGGCGCCACGGCATCGAATCGGCCAGCGCGGGCGCCTTCGGCCCGGCGACGATGCACGGACGCAGCACGTACACCTCGAGATTCGATCCGTCGGTCACCTCGCGCAGAACCCCTTCGCACTCGGCCTTCTGTTCCGAGTAGTAGTGCTCGGCCGAGCCGCGCGCGGGCGTGTCCTCCGTCAGCGGTACGACGTTGTCCGCGTGGTAGCCGTACGCGGCGACCGATGACGTGTAGACGAGCCGGTGCGGACGCGCGGCGGCCACGGTCGCCTCGAACACGTTGCGGGTGCCCTCGAGGTTGATGCGGCGACTCTCCTCGCGCGAGCCCATGATCAGGTAGGCGAGGTGGACGACGACGTCGGCATCGGCGACGAGCGCGTCGACGGCGGATCGGTCGAGGATGTCGCCCTGGCGGTACTCGGACTTCGTCCAGCCGTGGGCAGCCGAGTCGAACGGACGCCGGGCCATCCCCACGATGCGGCCGACTGCCGGGTCACGTTCCAGCGCGTCGACCGCGGAGATCCCGATCTCGCCGGTGGGTCCGGTGACGGCAACGGTGAGTGTCATGGACCGAGCCTGCCCTCAGGTCGTCCGGCCGAACCAACGGCGCCGACGTCGCGCCGGCGGGGGCGGCTGTGGAGGCGACGGCCGATCCTCGGCCGCGCCCGCGCGAACCGCCCGCCACTGGGCGACCGCGGCCTCGACGTCCACCGCCCGGACCCGCAGCGGCGGTCCCACCTGCGGCCCGGCATGGGCACGGGCGATCCGGTCGTTCAGGTCCTGGAGCAGCGTCCGGACGCGGAGTTCGGAGCGCTCACGCTGCAGCCGCTGCGGCAGCGTCTCGACCTCCTTGGCCAGCGCGAGGGCCGGTGGGAGGACGTCCCCGACGTCGACGTTCTCGCGCTTCAAGTAGCCGGCGACCCACGCGAGTTCGGGCTGCGGACGGTCGAGGTCGGGAATCGGCTTGCCCGCGCCCGGCAGGTTCTCGAACGCGCCCGCGGCCTGCGCCGCGCGGATCTGATGCTCGACCCAGCTCGGGAACGACACGCTCGGTGGCTTGCGCGACGTCATGCTCGGCACCCCACTTCTTGGCCGATCGGAAGACGCGGTACTGGATCTTCGATCCTACAAAGCGTCCGTCAACCGCCGGCGCTGCGGGGCAATCGACACCCGTGAGGTCAGGCCTTCTTCGTGGGCCGCGGCTTCCGGGCGCCGCCCGTCGAGCCGAGGATGGCGGCGACCGCGGCCGAGCGGTAGAACGGCTCGAGGCGTCTGCGGATCTGCGCGGCCAGGACCCCGTCGGCCTTGGCCGCCTCGATCACCGGCTGCGCGAAGCGAACGATGTCGGCGACGAGATCATCGCGCTCGATGCCGAGTTCCGGCAGCAGCGCCGCGACGTCGTGCGAGCCGTAGCGATCGAAGAAGACGTCGATGCACGCGTCCAGGAGGTGCCCGGCGTAGTCCTTGTTCCGGGCGTCCAGCAGGATCTCGTGGAGCAGCTGGGCGAGCTCGCGCAGCTCCTCCTTGCTCACGTAGTCGCGCAGCCCGCTGATCGGCTCGTCCGCGTGCAGGTCCCAGAGCTCGAGCGCCGCCTCATGCAACGGGGCATCGCGCAGGAGTTCGCGCATGGCACTGTTCGTCCGCCGTACGGCGTATTGGGTGCCCTTTCCGGCGGCGTCGCCGAGCAGGTCGTCCAGCCGCGTCGCGCTACGCACCTTGGACGCCGCGCTGGTCCCCATCGAGAGCAACGAACCCATGCCGGGCAGCCGCTCGGCGCGGGCCCGGTTCTGCTGGACGAAATCGGCGATGATGATCGTGACGAACCGCGCGGCAACCACGGCGACGAGCGGACTTTCGGTCATCCGCTGCAGCGCCCGCTCGTGCAGCGTGTCCATGCTGAGCAGCTTGGCGACCAGCGCTCCGACGGGTTCGCGGGCGATGACATCGCCGAGGTCGTACTCCTCGCTCGCGGCCAGGTCGTAGACGGCGTCGGACAGCGCGGCCAACAGGTCCTCGACGATCGGGCTGGCGCCGACGCGGTCGACGAGTCGGCGGACGGTTGCCTTCACGTGTTCGGCGTCCACCACGTCGGAGACGATCATGGTGCCCGCGACGGCCAGCACGTCGTCGACGTCGCGCGCGACCACCTTCGCGAGCCGATTCCCCGACAGCTCGGCAAGCACGAACTCCACCTGAGCGTCCAGCAACTGTTCGGCGAGGTCGTGGGCGTCCACGCTCATCCTCGACTCCATCTCCGTCGGCTCGGCATCGATAGCGCCCCTATCCTTGCCGACGGTCAGATCGCGGCGATGCGCGGCCACGGCGCCGCCGCTTCGATCTCGAACGCCAGCTCGAGCAGCGTCCGCTCGGCGCCGGGCCGGGCCGCGAGGTGCACGCCGATCGGCAGGCCGGCTGCGCTCAGACTCGTCGGCAGCGAGATCGCCGGGCCGCCGCTCGCATTGTTGAGCGGGGTGAACGAGACGAAGCGGATCAGCCGCTCCATGAGCTGCTCGAAGGGCTGCGTCGGCGAGAGGTGTCCGATCTCCGGCGTGGTGTGGCCGACCACCGGCGAGAGCACGACGTCACAGGTGTCGAAGATCCGGGTGTAGGCGACGTGCGAGCGGCGCAGGCGATGGACCAGTCCCGGGGTGTGCCGCCAGTTGCGCCGGTAGCGTGCCGCCAGCCCCAGGGTGAGTCCGTCCAGCGCGCTGCGGTCGAAGCTCGACCCGAACAGCCCCCGGCCGGACGTGCTCAGCGCAAAGGCCAGCAGCCCCCAGTAGTTCTCGAAGTCCTCGGCGAACTGCTCGGTGACGGGTGCCTGGATCGGAGCGACCTCATGCCCCATCCGGGCAAGCAACTCGCCCGCTGCCGTCACGGCGGCGCGGGTCTCGTCGTCGGTCGGCGTGCCCGTCACCGAGTCGAGGAAGAGCCCGACGCGCAACCGGCGGGTGTTCGGTCCTTCGACGAGCCCGATGGGAGGCAGCCGTTTGGGCCGCCAGTCGACTTCGGTGCCGGCGAAGACCTGCGCGGTGTCACGGACACTGCGCGTCACGACTCCCTCGCACACGATATTCACCGGCAGGACGCGTTCGAGCGGGTTCGGCCGGAACCGCCCGCGCGTCGGTTTGAGGCCGACCAGCCCGCAGCACGCGGCCGGTATGCGGATCGATCCGCCCCCGTCGTTGGCGTGCGCGATCGGGACGACGCCGGATGCGACAAGTGCGGCCGCGCCGCCGGACGACGCCCCGGACGAGTACGCGGGATTCCACGGATTGCGGGTGGGCGGCAGATCCATGTACTCCGTCGTGGCGTTGAACCCGAACTCGGGCAGGGTGCTCTTGCCGAGCAGGACGAGGCCCAGACCGCGCAGTTGGCCAGTGATCGGCGCATCGTGCTTCGCCGGCTTCGCGCGAAACGCCGAAGAACCCTGCCCGGACGGCAGGCCGGCCACGTCGGTGTTGTCCTTGATGAAGGTCGGCACCCCGTCGAACGGGCCGGTGTTCCCGGGCCGCGCGGCCGTCGTCAGCGCCCGTTCGAAGTCGGCGACCTGCACCGCGTTCAGCTCGGGCTGGATCTTCTCCGCGCGGACGATGGCGGCCTCGATGACCTCGCGCCGGCCCACCTGGCCGGTGCGGATCAGTTCCGCCAGCGCTACCGCGTCGTGATCACCCAGCGCGTCGTCGCCGAACGCATGGATCGCGATGCTCACGTCAGAAAACCTACTGGACGCTTGGTCGCCACGCGCGCTGAGGTGCTCGGCTCAGACCAGCCACGAACCGGCCCGCATGAGCGTCCGGCCGGCCAGTTCGTTCGCCTCCCGCCAGGCCTGGATCCGATTCGGGCGCAGGACGAGGAACAGATACCCGTCGCCTGCGGTGCGCGGATCCCACCCGGCCTGGTCGGCATAGCGGTCCGCGAGCGCGGTCGGGGCGTCCGGCAGGTCGATCGCGCGGTCGAGCACGGCGTCGATGATCACGACGTCGCGGGTTGGGCCCAGCGCGAGCCGGACGGTTCCGGTCCCGGTGACATTGCGGGCGGTGCGCGACGCAGTCTCCAGCGCGACGACGACGCGTCCGTCGATCCAGGCCAAGGACAGCGGCACGACGTACGGCTGGGGCGAGCCGTCCGCGGACACCGACGCCGACGCCACCCACACGTCGCTACCGCCGGCATCGAGCTTGGCAAGCGTGTCCGCCTTACGCTGGGCCGCGCTGCGCGCCGGTGTCCGAGGCATGCCGATCATGGTGCCTGGATGAGCCCGATCATGTTGCCGTCGGCGTCCTTCGCGGTCGCGACGAGCTTGCCGCCGCCGACGTCCTCGGGCTCCTGCACGGCGGTGGCGCCGGCGCCGACGAGGCCTTCGAGGCTCTTGACGACGTCGTCCACGTGCCAATACGGAACCGCGCCGGTCATGCCCTTGGCGTGCCCGTTCGGGTCCAGGCCGACGTCCTGGCCGGCGACCTTGAACCCGACGTAGTACGGCTCGTCCATCTCGGGCTCGACGCCGAACAGCGCGACGAATGCCGCCTTGGTCCCGGCCAGGTCCTGGACGGGGTAGATGATCGTTTGCACTCCAGTGGTCATGGTGCGGTCTCCCTTCGCGTCACATCGATCGGGTATCGATCGTCGATAGTTATGACGGACCCCGATAAAGGATTGTGACCGTGGACGAACAAGACGTGCTGGCCCAGCGGTTCGAGGCCGACCGCCCCCACCTGCGCGCGGTCGCCTATCGCGTGCTCGGCTCGATCACCGAGGCCGAGGACGCCGTGCAAGAGGCCTGGCTCCGGCTGCAACGCTCCGACACGGCTGCGGTCGACAACCTCACCGGCTGGCTGACGACCGTCGTGGGGCGGGTGTGCCTGGACATGCTGCGGGCGCGGCGGTCGCGGCGTGAGGAGTCGATCGAGACGCAGGTATCCGAGCCGGTCGACGTCGTGGATCCGGAGCACGAAGCGGTGCTGGCGGACTCGGTCGGTCTCGCGTTGCTCGTGGTGCTCGATGCGTTGACCCCGGCCGAGCGGCTGGCCTTCGTCCTGCATGACATGTTCGCCGTGCCGTTCGACGAGATCGCCACCATCGTCGGGTGTTCGTCGCCCGCCGCCCGACAACTCGCCAGCCGGGCCCGGCGACGGGTTCAGGGATCTACGCCTGACCAGCGCACCGGCGGCAACCGCCAGCGCGAGATCGTCGACGCGTTTCTCGCTGCCTCCCGGGGTGGTGAGTTCGACGCGCTGCTCGCCCTGCTCGATCCCGATGTGGTGGTCCGCGCGGACGCCGCCGCAGTGGCATTCGGCGCGGCCGCCGAGGTCGTCGGTGCACACGCGGTGGCCGAGACGTTCTCCGGTCGCGCGCGGGCGGCGCGGCTCGCGCTCATCGACGGGGCGGCCGGGGCGGTGTGGACGCAGGGTGGCAAGCCGCGGGTGGTGTTCGCCTTCACGGTCGTCGGGGCGAAGGTCGTCGGCATCGAGATGCTGGCCGACCCCGATCGGCTCGCTGCGCTGGACCTGGTGACGCTCGATGCCTGAGGTGCGCGTGCTCGGGCGGGTGGAGTCCTCGCTCGTCGAGCGCTCGGAGGCGCCGAAGCAGGGTGATGAGGGCACGCCGGACGCATGGCTCGTCTTCGATGCCGATCTGCGGCCGGCGTTGCGCGATCTCGTCGTTGGCAGCAACGTGATCCTGCTGACCTGGCTCGACCGCGCGGCCCGCGAGGTGCTGGTCGTGCATCCTCGAGGTGACCGGACCAATCCGCCGCGGGGAGTCTTCAGCACCCGCTCGCCCGACCGGCCGAACCCGATCGGGCTGCACACCGTCCACATCGTCGCGATCGAGGACCTGCGGATCCAGGTGCGTAACCTCGAAGCTCTCGACGGGACGCCGATCATCGACGTCAAACCCGTCCTCGAGCCCCGAGGCGAACGCTGATCGAGCGACCCTCGTCTGCTGCGCGACGGCCAACTTAAGAAGTGGAAGGGGCTTTCACGGGCTTCTTGGGAACGTCCGCGCGATCAACTCGAGAAAATTCGGGATGCAGTGGCGGTGCCTGTCAGTCGGGGACGCTGCATCACGGTCGCGCGAGCATGATCCACACAGAGTTTTGGCTGTGGGGGCAGCCATGAGTCTCTGTGGATCAAAGGCGCCAGCCACGTTCGGCCGAGCGCGCTTCCGGGCGTGTCGCGCTCGACCCGAACGCACGGAGTTGGCGTGCGCGCAGCAACCTCAGCTGGGCATGTCGGCGAAGCGGCTGTAGCGGCCCTGGAAGGCCACGGCGACCGTCGCTGTCGGGCCGTTGCGGTGCTTGGCGATGATGAGGTCGGCCTCGCCGGCGCGCTCGGTCTCGGGCTCGTACAGATCCGGTCGATGCACGAGCAACACGAGGTCAGAGTCCTGCTCAATACTGCCGCTCTCACGAAGGTCGGACAGCAGCGGCTTCTTGTCGGTGCGTTGCTCCGGACCGCGGTTGAGCTGCGACAGCGCGACCACCGGGACGTCCAGTTCCTTGGCCAGCAACTTCATGGCCCGGCTGAACTCCGAGACCTCCTGCTGGCGCGATTCGACCCGCTTGCCGCTTGTCATCAACTGCAGGTAGTCGATGATGATCAGCTGCAGGTCGTGGCGCTGCCGTAACCGCCGCGCCTTGGCGCGGATCTCCATCATCGTCAGGTTGGGCGAGTCGTCGATGAACAGCGGCGCCTCGGCAAGCTCGGACGAACGCAGCGCGAGCCGCCGCCAGTCCTGATCGCTCATGTGTCCCGAGCGCATGTTCTGCAGCGCGACACCGGCCTCGGCGGCGAAGAGCCGCATCATGATCTCGAGCTTGCCCATCTCGAGGGAGAAGATGGCCGTCGGCTTCTGGTGCTTGACCGCCGCCGACCGCGCGAAATCCAACGCCAGCGTCGATTTGCCCGAGCCCGGGCGCCCGGCCACCGTGATCATCTGCCCGGCGTGCAGGCCGTTGGTGATCTCGTCCAGCTGCTGAAACCCGGTGGGGACGCCAGTGCCGATGCCACCGGTCGAGGAGATCTTCTCGATCTCGTCCAGCGTCGACTGCAGCAGACTCTCGATGTGAACGTAGTCCTCGGAGGTGCGCCGCTCGGTGACGTCGTAGATCTCGGCCTGGGCGCGGTCGACGACGTCGTCGACGGTGCCGATGACGTCGTTGGCCCCGGATGACGCGTCGTAGCCCATCTGGACGATCCGGGTGCCGGCCGTGACCAGTCGGCGCAGCGTGGCGCGATCGGCGACGATGGCCGCGTAGTAGCCGGCGTTGGCCGCGGTCGGCACCAGCGAGATGAGCGTGTGCAGGTAGGACGCGCCGCCGACCCGGGTCAGTTGACCATTGCTGGTCAGCTCGGCCGACACGGTGACCGCGTCGGCCGGCTCGCCCCGCGCGTAGAGGTCGAGCACGGCGTCGTAGACGAGCTGGTGCGCGGGACGGTAGAAGTCGCCCGGCCGAATCACCTCGACGACGTCGGCGATGGCGTCCTTGGACAGCATCATCGCGCCGAGCACCGACTGCTCGGCCTCGACGGCCTGAGGCGGCGTGCGGTCGAACTCCCCGCCCCCCGGACGGGCCGGGCCGCGGGTGTTGTCAACTAACGTCACGACGCGCCCCTCCCCGAGTCGGTCGTCCCACTTATTCGCACGCAAGAACACTTACTCAGGGGGTCCGACAATTCCGTCTGAGACGCTGTATTTTCGGCGGCGGGAGCGACGCTAGGCCCAGCAGGTCGCCGGCACAAACCCGCCTGTGCACGAACGTGTGCGCGAGCCTGTGGGAATCGCCGGTCAGGCTGTAGACGACCTGTGGGCAGCGCTGTGGACGATGCGACCGAAAACGTATACAGGCCCCTAAACCCGGCACCCTCATCGTCCCCGGCTTGTGGACGAAAAATAGTTCACGACGAGTTTTCGCCGGACGCTCTCAGCTTGCCGGTCCTGGGCAGCCAAAGACCCGGCGACCGAGCCGGTCGCCGGGTCCTGCGGTGGTCGCGCGCGTGCTCAGACGGCTTCGACGTTCACCGGCACGGAGGCCACCACATCGGGGTGCAGATCGACCGTGATCGTGTGCGTCCCGACCGACTTGATATGGCCGTCGATCTGGATCCGCTTGCGGTCCAGCGTCGGACCGCCGGCCGCCTTCACGGCCGCCGCGACGTCGGATGCGGTGATCGAACCGAACAGCCGACCGTCCTTGCCGGCGCGGGCGCCGAGGGAGACGGTGAGCTTCTCGAGGTCGGCCTTGATCTCGCGGGCGTGGCCGAGGTCGCGGATATCCCGCGCGTCGCGGGAGCGCTTGATCTGGGTGATCTGCTTCTCGGCGCCCTTGGTCCAGGTGATCGCCGCGCCGCGCGGCACGAGGAAGTTGCGGCCGTAGCCGTCAGCGACCTCGACGATGTCGCCGGCCAGGCCCAGCCCGGCGACCTCGCGGGTGAGGATGAGCTTCACGGTAGGAACCCTTTCTAGCGCGCGGTCGAGGTGTACGGCAGCAGCGCCATCTCGCGGGCGTTCTTGATCGCCTTCGCGATCTGCCGCTGCTGCTGGGCGGTGACGCCGGTGACGCGACGAGCGCGGATCTTGCCGCGGTCAGAGATGAACTTCCGCAGCAGCGCGGTGTCCTTGTAGTCGATGTACTCGATCTTCGCGGCCTTGAGCGGGTTGGACTTCTTCTTGGGCTTGCGAATCGGTGGCTTGGGCATTTCGTGTGCTCCGTGATCTGTATCCGTGTGGATCTTCAGGCCCGGACGTCGTCGTGACGCTCTGGACGCGGGAAGATCGCGAAAGGCTGAGGGTCGGTTAGAAGGGGGGTTCGTCGCTGAAGCCGCCGCCGGACGCGGGCGGGGCCGAGCCCCACGGGTCGTCCGACGCGCCGCCGCCACCGCTCGCGGTGGGCCCGGCGTCCGATCCGGACGAACCGAATCCGCCGCCAGAGGTCGAGCCGCGCTGGGTGCGGTTGACCTTGGCCGTGGCGTACTTCAGGGACGGGCCGACTTCGTCGACCTCCATCTCCACCACGGTGCGCTTCTCGCCCTCACGGGTCTCGTAGGAGCGCTGCTTGAGCCGGCCCTGGGCCACGACGCGCATGCCGCGCGTCAGCGACTCGGCGACGTTCTCGGCCGCCTGCCGCCAGATGGAACAGCGCAGGAACAGCGCCTCGCCGTCCTTCCACTCGTTCGAGTTGCGATCGAACGTGCGCGGGGTGGACGCGATGGTGAACGACGCGACCGCGGCGCCCGAGGGCGTGAACCGCAGTTCCGGGTCGGCCGTCAGGTTGCCGACAACAGTGATGATCGTTTCGCCGGCCATGGCTTACCGCTCGTCCGGGCGCAGGACCTTCGTCCGCAGCACCGACTCGTTGAGGTTCAGCTGACGGTCGAGCTCCTGGACGGCGGCCGGGTTGGCCTGCAGGTCGACGACGGCGTAGATGCCCTCGACGTGCTTGTTGATTTCGTAAGCCATCCGGCGGCGGCCCCACACGTCGACCTTCTCGACGGTGCCGCCGTCCTTCTTCACCACCGACAGGAAGGCGTCGAGCGACGGGGCGATCGTCCGCTCTTCGAGGGTGGGGTCGAGGATGACCATGACTTCGTAATGGCGCATGAGTGTGCCAATCCTCCTGTGGACTGATCGGCCGCGGACGGTCCGCGGCAGGAGGGTGTTCGTGTCCGACGACGACCGTGCGGCACCCTTGCGGCCACCGATCAGGGAACGACGAACCCTGTCAATGTACCGGCCACGCGTCCCGATCCTGAAATCGTCCCTACGAACGCGATGCGCGCTCGCGCAAGGAGCGCGCTCGGCGCGTTAGGGCGTCTTGCGCAGGAGGAACAACCGCGCGTAGGTGCCGGCAACCAGGACGAGCGCAATCATCGCGAGCACGGCCAGAATCACCGGAATCTGCGAGGACGCGGCACGGCCGGCGGCAAGGTCGATGGTCTTGTTCTTGCCCGTGCTGTTCTGCTGGGCCGGGCCGTCACTTGGCGTGGCCGACGTCTTGGTCACCGGCAGCAGCGGCGCGAGGTTGCCGAGTTGCGTCGAGACGTCGGGGAGCGATCCGGCGGCGTAGTTACCCGTGCCGATGTTGCCGAAGACCCCGTCACCGGAGCCCTGCGGCACCACCCGGGCCGGAACCGGCAGGAGCGGCTGACCGGCGCTCGTGCTCTTGCCCGGCTTCGGCGCCTGGCTGGTCTTGCCCGGCTGGCTCGGGTTCAGGTTGGGGACGGACGGCAGGCTCGTCGGAACGGTGATGCCCGGCACGGTGACGTTGATCGGCGGCACCGTGACCTTGATCGGCCCGACGCTGATCTCGGTCTTCGGCGTGCTCACGCTCAACTTGCACTGGGGCGCGTTGTTGGTGACGTGGATGACGCCGGACCAGCTCAGGGATGCGCCGGACTTCAGTGCGCCGACGCTCAGCGGGAGGTTGATGCCGGTGAGAAGCGAGACACCGGTGGCGGTCCAGGTCAGGGTGTGATCACCGGCGGCGAGGGCGTTCCACTTGGTGCCGGGAAAGAGGGTCGTCTTCCCGCCGGCGACCGAGAAGGACTGCTTGTGCGTGGTCCCGGCGTCGATCACCGCGTTGATGTTGAGGCCGGCGATGGCGCCGATGTGCAGCGGCAGGCCGGCCACGTTGACGCCGACGAGGGAGGAGTCGAACTTGATGGCGTCGCCCGGCTTGATCCATACCTCGGTGCCGCCGGTGGAGATCAGGCAGTTGCTGTCGAGCACACCCAGCACGGTGAACGTCGCGTTGTCCGAGCCCGCGTGGTAGCTGGGCGTCGGTGCGGCCGCGACGGCCGAGTCGGTGGCCGAGAACGCGAGCACCGCGGCGCCAAGGCTGGCCACACCGGCTGCGGCCGCGGCGAGCCAGGACAGGCCCCTACGGCGGCGCATACGCACCGGCTGGTGCTGGTGACGACCCGGCATCGACACTCCTGACGGCTGAACCCGGCGAAATCTGGGCACGATACAACACGAGCTTAACGCACCCGTACCTGTTCAACGACTCCTCCCGGTCCGGGTTACGACGGGGACGAGCCCCCTACGGGGTGTCGGTACCCCGCCGTAGGGTCGGGTGAAACGAGTCCACGAACCACCGGGAGCATGGCATGCCCGTCATCGGGGCCCACGTCGATTCGAACGATCCGCTCGCCGCCGCGCAGAAGACCGATGCCGCGGCGGTCCAGTTCTTCCTGACCGACCCGCAGGCCTGGAAAGCGCCAACCGAGCACGAGCATGCCGACGCCATCCGGGCCACCGAGCTCACGGTGTACATCCACGCGCCGTACCGGATCAATGTCGCCACCACCAACAACCGGATCCGCATCCCCAGCCGCAAGCTGCTCGCCCAACACGTGGCCGCCGCCGCCGGCATCGGCGCGCAGGCGATCATCGTGCACGGCGGGCACCTCAACGCCGACGACGACCCGGCGATCGGCGTCGACAACTGGCGTAAGACCTTCGCCCGGCAGGCCGACGAGGGCGGCTTCCCGCTCCAGGTCCTGATCGAGAACACGGCCGGCGGCACGAATGCGGTGGCGCGCCGCTTCGACCGCCTGGCCCAGCTCTGGGACGCCATCGGCGAGTTCGGCGTCGGTTTCTGCCTCGACACCTGCCACGCGCACGCCGGCGGCGAGGACCTCTCCGACATCGTCGACCGCGCCCTGTCGATCACCGGGCGGATCGATCTCGTGCACGCCAACGACAGCCGCGACGCGTTCGACTCCGGCGCCGACCGGCATGCCAACTTCGGCTCGGGCCAGATCGACGCGGCGGTCATCGCCGACGTCTGTCGGGCGGCGGGCAGCGACGTCATCGTCGAGACGCCAGGCGGACCCGACGGTCAGGGCGCCGACATCGCCTACTTGCGCAAGTCGATCTGACCCTCGTCCGGCGGGTCGTCGGGCTCACCCGGCCCACCGGCGTACTCGAGCGCCCAGTCGTCGTCCGGCGCGTCAACCATCCAGGGATCCTCGGCTTGGTCGAAGACACCGCCGCCGGGATCGTCGGCCCCGTCGGCCCGGACGACGTCCAGCCATGGGCACCACATCTCGCGAACCACCAGCGCGGCGAGTCCGAGCAGCAGGGCGTCGCGGATCAGCAGGACCAGCACCAGCCAGCCGTAGCTGATGCCGTGCGCCGGCACGCTGAACCCGAGGAGCAGCGTCAGGGTCAGGATCCACACGACGATCTCGGTGAACTGCCACACCAGGGTGAGCCGCCAGCGGGGACGGGCCAGCGCGATCAGCGGGACGAGCCACAGCGAGTACTGCGGGCTCCACACCTTGGTCGTCAGCAGGAACGCGAGCACGCAGAGGAACACGAGCTGCGCGAGGCGGGGACGGACCGGCGCGGCCAGGCCCAGTGCGGCGACGACCAACAGGGCCGCGATGAGGGCGAGGGCCACGGCAATGCCGGGCGGCTTCCAGAACGGTGCGTCGCCGGACTTGATCGAGCCGGACACCAGGGTCTTGCCGATCGCCCAAATCGTCGACCGCTCGGCCGGCCGGTCGATGCTGAACTTGTAGAACTCCCACCACCCGTCGTGGTACGCGATCGCCACCGGCCCGTTCACCGCGAGCCACACGAGCCCGGCGGTGACCGTGGCCCACGTCGCGTCGGCGAACTTCCGGGTGCGGATCGCCAGGATGCCGATCGCAACGAGCAGGAACACCGGGTAGAGCTTCGCCGCCGTCCCGAGCCCGATCAGCGCGCCGGACAGGACCGGTCTTCGCGCGCCCCAGGCCCACAACGCGCCCGAGGCGAACGCCATCGCGAGCAAATCCCAGTTGGAGAACGCGTGGAATATGAGCAGCGGCGACAGCGCGAAGATCGCCGCGTCGTACGGCCGGCCGCGGGCGGTCTGCGCGGTGGCCGCGGTGACCACGAAACCGCAGAGGGACAGCAACAGTGCGGTGAGCACGCCGAACACGACGAGCTCGGACCAGCTGGAGGCGATGGCATGCACGCCGCGCGTGAGATCGGCGGTCACCCACATGAAGGCCCCGGTCAGCACCGGGTACTCGACGGCAGTGTCGCGATACGGAACGGCGCCGGTGTCGAGTCGCTCGTCGCTCCAGAGCGGGACGACGTCGGAGTAGCAGAAGTGGGTGTACTGCTTGGTCCCGGTCCAGTTGCCGGTGGTGCAGGACGACTTCTCGGCAAAGCCGAGCAGCAGCGTCACCGCGGTCATGACGAGCAGCCAGCGAACGGGCGTCCACCACGACCTCCGCGCCACGCCGGCATGCCGTCCCCACGGCCCGCCGAACGGCGCCGCGGCCCGCCACGCGGTCGGATCCACTCGGCTGGGCAGCCGGGGCGGATCCTCGGGCGCAGGTGACGGGCCGTCGGCTGGCGAGGGGTCGGCCGCGCGAGTCACCGGGTCATCCTGGCATGCCGACGGCGGCGTACCAGGTCAGGACGGCCTACCAGCTCAGGGAACTGGGCTACTGCTGCTGGAGCTTGGACAGGGATTGAGCAGGGTGCCGCACTTCTGCGACTTCGTCGGGCTCGGCGTCGGCGAGGACGACGTCGGTGTCGGTGGCGGCGGCAGGGTCGTCGACGGGATCGTGGAGGTGGACGGGAAGCCGGTCTGGATCGTGAACGTCGGCTTGGGCGAGGAACTCTCGGAGGGCGTAGGGGTGAAGGTCGGCTTGGGCTTGGGCACGCTGCCGTCCGCGGCGATCATCTGCTTGGTCGCCATTTTCTCGTTGGGCTGGCCGGCCAAGTAGGTGTCCATGAACGTCTGCCACGCCTGGGCGGGCAGGTCAGCGCCGTACTCGGGCAGCCCAGCTGAGTTGAAGATCGGTTTGCGGGCGCCGGTGCCCGTCCACACGGCGGCACTTACCTGGGGCGTGTACCCGACCATCCACGCGTCACTGTTGTTCAGGGACTTCGGCGAAACGCCCTCGGTGCCGGTCTTGGCGGCGTTCATCCGGGCGCCGGAAAGTCCGTTGCCGGCATCGGCCGCAACCTGCTCGAGGGTCAGCGTGACGTCATTCGCGACCTTGGGGTCGAGAGCCTTCTTGGGCGATTTCTTGTGTTCATAGACGACTGACCCGTCCGAGGCGGTCGCCTTCTGGACGAGGAACGCGGGATTGTGCACTCCGTCGTTCGCGAGCGTTGCGAAGCCGCTGGCCTGGTCGAGCACGGTCACCGGGTAGTCGCCGATGCCGATGCCGAAGCTGGTCTGGCCGTTCTGGTCGACGAGGGTCTTGCGGCCGGCGCTGTCGGTCTCGGCAACGCCCATGGCGTGCGCCGTCGCCGCGACGTTGTCCGGACCGGCCTCGGACGCCAGGTAGTCGAAGGTCGTGTTGAGGGACACCCGCATGGCATGTTTGATCGTCACCGAGGGGCCGCTCACCGACGCGTCACCGGGGTCGTTGCAGATCTTGACCCCTTCGATCGTGCGGCAGAAACTGCCGTCGACCCGGCTGTTGATCGCGTAGTGCTTGTGGTTCTTGTCCTTGTTCAGGGTCTGCGTGAGCGCGGTGGACAGGGTGTACGGCTTGAACGACGAGCCCGGCGGGTTGGCCCGCTGCTGAGCCCAGTCGTTGTAGTTGATCGTGCCGTCGTAGCCCTTCACGTCCGGTCCGGTACCGCCGTAGTACGCCAGCACCGCCCCGCTCGAGGGTTGGACGGCGACGAGCGCGTTCTTCAGATTCCGCTGCTGCTTGGTGAGGTTCGAGAACGTCTGCTTGATCGCGGTCAGGGCGGCCTGCTGCGCCTTCTTGTCGATCGTCGTGCGGATCGTCAGCCCCTTGGCGTTGACCTCGTCGGCCTTGATGCCGTGGGCCTCGAGGTCGGCCAGCACGGCGTTCTTGAGCAGGTATTTCCACCCCGTCACCCCGAGGCCCGTCCCCGTGGGCTTGATGGTCTTGGGGAACTTCATCGAAGCCTGCTGGGCCGCGGTGAGATGGTTCGTCTTGACCATCCCGTCGAGGACGTATTGCCATCTGGCCCGAGCCTGACCCGGGTTCACGGCCGGGTCGTAGTAGCTGGGCGCGCGCAGCAAGCCGGCGAGCAGCGCCCCTTGAGCGACGGTGAGCTGCTCGACGTTCTCGCCGAAGAACGCCTGCGCCCCGGCCTGGATCCCGTAAGCGCCGCGGCCGAAGTACACCGTGTTCAGGTAGAACTCGAGAATCTGGTCCTTGGAGTACTCGCGGGACAGCTTCACCGCGATCATCAGTTCCTTGAGCTTGCGGGTCAGCGAGGTCGCGTTGTTGAGGTAGGCGTTCTTGACGTACTGCTGCGTGATGCCGGAACCGCCCTGGGTATTGCCACCGGTGAGGTCCGTGAGGGCGGCGCGGACGGTGCCCCGGATAGACACCCCCGGCTCGCTGTAGAACCCGCGGTCCTCGGCCGCGAGCACGGCCCAGCGGACGTGCGCAGGCACCTGTTCGAGGTGCACGATCGTCCGGTCGACCGTCCCAATCTTGGCGAGGGTGGAACCGTCGGAGTACTGGATCGTCGCCACCTGCGGCAGCGGCAGATCGCTGGGACGAGGCACGTCGGTGAACGCGAAGTACATGACGATGACGGCGACCATCATCGTTGCGATCAGGCCCAGCAGCCACGTCCCGGCGACCATGAACCGACGGGCCACCCGGCGGCCGCGGGACATCGCCGCGATCCGCTCCTTCTTGCGCAGCCGACGCTCCTGGTGCCGGTGCCACATCCGCCTGAGCCGGCCGTCGTCCTCGTCCCCGGTGTAGGTCGATGCGTGTGCCGCCTTGGTCGAGCCGTTCGCGCGCTCGCGGCCCAGGCGCAACCGTTCGCGGTCGTCAGTCATGTTGGCACCCCTGAAGAGCGTCGACGTGGTGGCGAATGGTCACCGGGCAAGGCTACTGAGATGTACCCGCCCAGCCTGATATCTCTCAGGGCACCCTTGAGACGGCGGACACCAGCTCAGCTCGTCGTCGCCGGCTCCGGGTCGGGAGAGGGGTCCGGTGACGGCTCGGGGTCCGGCGCCGGTCCGTCGGCTTTGGGCTCCTCCGGCGGCGCGGGCGGCGCCCCCATGGACTGGTGCAGCAGCTGGGCCACGTCGAGCACCTGGACGTGGTCCTTGGCCGACCCGTCACCCTTCTTCTCGGCGACCGCGTCGGACAGCATGACCATGCAGAACGGGCAGGCGGTGCCGATCACGTCCGGGTCGAGGCCGATCGCCTCGTCGGTGCGCTCGCGGTTGATCCGCTTGCCGATCTTCTCCTCCATCCAGAACCGCGCGCCGCCGGCGCCGCAGCAGAAGCCGCGGTCCTTGCAGCGGTGCATCTCCTGCGACTTCAGGCCCTGGATCGCGCCCAGCACCTCGCGGGGCGGCGCGTAGACCTTGTTGTGCCGGCCGAGGTAGCACGGGTCGTGATAGGTGACGTTCTTGTCCACGGGCTCGATGGGCGTGAGCCGGCCCTCGTCCACCAGGCGGCTGAGCAGCTGCGTGTGGTGGACGACCTCGAAATGCCCGCCGAGCTGCGGGTATTCGTTGGCCAGCGTGTTAAAGCAGTGCGGGCAGGTAGCGACGATCTTGAGCGGTGCGGCGCGGGTGATCGAGTTCAGGGTCTCGACGTTCTGCATGCCCTGCATCTGGAACAGGAACTCGTTGCCCAGCCGCCGCGCCGGGTCACCGGTGCACGACTCGGCGGAACCCAGGACGGCGAATTCGACGCCGGCCGTGTGCAACAACTCAGAGAACGCGATCGTGACCTTGCGCGAGCGGTCCTCGAGCGCACCGGCGCAGCCGACCCAGAACAGGTACTCGATGTCCGCGTCGAGCCGAGTCCCGGGATTGGCGCGGCGCACCTCGAAGGAGAGGTCGTTCATCCACTCATCGCGGCCCTTGTCGGACATGCCCCACGGGTTGCCCTTGTTCTCGATGTTGCGCAGCATGACGCCGGCCTCGGACGGGAACGCGGACTCGATGAGCACCTGGTAGCGGCGCATGTCGACGATGTGATCGATGTGTTCGATGTCGACCGGGCACTGCTCGACGCAAGCGCCGCAGGTGGTGCACGACCACAGGACGTCCGGGTCGATGACGCCGCCCTGCTCGGCCGTGCCGACCAACGGGCGCATGGCCTGCTCGATCGTCGAGCCCTGCACTCGTTCGAAGCCGGACTCCGGCACGCCGTGGACGTGGTCGACGCCTTCGTCGGAGAAGTTCGGGCTCGCGTCGTCGGGGACCGCGCGGTCACCGAAGATGTACGGCGCCTTGGCGAACAGGTGATCGCGCAGGTTCATGATCACGAGCTTCGGCGACAGCGGCTTGTCGGTGTTCCACGCCGGGCACTGCGACTGGCAACGTCCGCACTCGGTGCAGGTGGTGAAGTCGAGGTAGCCCTTCCAGGTGAAATCCTCGATCTTGCCCTTGCCGAACACGGTGTCCTCGGACAGGTTCTCGACGTCGGCGAAGTCGATCGGCTTGCCCTCGTCGTCGGTGACCGGCAGCAGTGGGCCGAGGGCGTCCGGCTCGCGCTTGGTGAGCACGTTGAGAGGAGCGGTCGCGATGTGCAGGTGCTTGGAGTACGTGACGATGATCGTGAACCCGAAGATGACGGCCATCTGGGCGAGCAGGAAGAAGGTCTCGATCCCCTGGTTGTAGGCGCCGGCCCCGAGTGCCTTGGCGACGAGGTAGGACGCGAACGCCCACTTGGACGGCCCGAACGGAAAGTGACCCGTGTTGTACTGCGCCCCGCGGTAGAGCAGCAGCGTCACGATGACCAGGGCGATCATGCCGAGGATCACCCACGCCGGGCCGGTGTGCGAACCGTAGAACCGGCTCTCCCGCTTCTTGCGCTCCGGAGCGTTGCGCACCCGGTTGATCGCGAAGTAGGTCAGGCCGGCGAGCACCGCCACGGCGAAGAAGTCCTCGAGAAAGCCCAGCCAGCGGGCGTGGCCGAAGATCGGGAACGCGAAGTCCTTGCTCAGCACTAGAGCACCCATGGCCTCGACGATCGTCAGACCCAGGATCACGAATCCCCAGAACGTGAAGAAGTGCGCCAGGCCGGGTGCGTTCCACTTGAGCAGCTTCTTCTGCCCGAACACCTCGACGACCTGGTCCTTGACGCGCTCCTGCAGGCCGTCGGTGCGCCCCTCTTCCTTCTTCCCGGAGCGGATGAGCTTGACGAGCCAGAGGATGCGGCGTCCGGCGACGGCCAGGGTCACGACAAGCATTGCCAGTGCGAGCGTCAGGCGCAGCACGCCTGGGAACGTCCACTCCCAGTCGATGATCACCCCGTGCGCGACGTTCTGCTGCACGTGCTCTCCTCAGTGTCGAGTCAGTGTCGAGCGAACCTGGCGTAATCGACTGAGAGTATTCAGCATCTGTGGACGGCGTTGAATCGGCTCGTTCGATGTGGTGGCGCCCACTGCCGGGGTACGTCGGGCGGAGTCGACACCGGACCTGGGACGGGCTATGAATCAGGCGTGGCGAAGAAGGTTGAGAGCTCGCGCATCCCGTCCGCGGTCGGTGCGATCCCCGTCGTCGGCGACCTGATGAAGTCCGCCGACGCGCAGGCCCAGTGGATGCAGGAGATGCTCGAGCAGAACGCCCGGCTCATCGGACAGTTCCCGGCCACCATGAAGACCTTCAACGACTCGATCGAACGCTTCAACCAGACCATCGGACGGCTCGACCGTGCCGTGAACCGGATCGAGGCGGCGAGCAAGCAGCTCACCGGCCCGCTCGAACGGGTTGCCGGGGCGCTGGACCAGAAGAGCGTGCGCGACATCCCCGAGGTGCTCGACGCGCTGCGCAAGGAAGCGCTGCCGGCGCTGCGGGCGGCGACCGATACCCAGCGGCAGGTGGCGATGCTGCAGTCGACCATCGAGCGATTCCTGGCAATGATCAACGACCTGCCCGGCGCCGGCATCGTGCGTCGCATGGCTGCTGGTCGCGGCGATGACGACCAGCCTGCCCGGCCCCAACCCAGTTCTCCGCGCTGAGCCGACTACTGGGTGGTGATCTTCCTGCGCCGGGTGCGTGGGGGCGCTCGTCGTGCAGGAAGGTCGACACCGGCTGATCACGGCGCGGTGTCGATTTCCCGGTTTCCTACCTGAGCGGGTCGCCATTGTCGGTGGCTTGTGGTTGCGTTGCACGCGATGGCATTGCACTGCCACCCGATGAAATCCCGGGAGGTACTCCTTGACCGCGCTCGCCGCCGCTCGGACGTCCGCGGCGTCGACCCGCACGGTTGAGCGCGCACTCGATCTGCTGGCCAGCGTCTGTGCCCAGGGCCCGGTCAGCCTCACCGAGTGCGCCCGCCTGGCCGGCCTCCCCGCGAGCACGGCGCTGCGCCTGCTGCGCACCCTCGAATCAACCGGTTTCGTCGCCCGCGACGCCGCCGGCGCCTTCCGGGCGGGACCGCGGGTGATTCAGCTCGGCGCCACCGCACTCGGCCGGCACTCGCTCGTCGAACTCGCTCAGCCTGCCTTGCAGCGCATCGTCGAGCAGACCGGCGAGTCGGCCTACCTCGTCGTGCGCGGCACCGGCGACACTGCCCTGTACCTCGCCATGGCCGAGGGCACCCACGCCGTGCGGCATACCAGCTGGGTCGGCCGGGCCATCGAACTCGCCGACCTCGCCGTGGGCGCCGCGCTGCGCGGCGACGTCCCCGACAGCGGCTACGTGGCCCAGCGCGACCGGATCGAACGCGACGTCACCGCGATCGCGGCCCCCGTGCGCCGGCCAGGAGGAATAGCGGCCGCTCTCAATCTGCTCGGACCGACGTATCGGATCGACGAGGACACCAGCCACGCGTACGGGCGGATCGTCTCGCACGAGGCGGCGGTCATCAGCGAGCAGCTCGGCGCCGGAGCGCCGGCCCGGCATCTGGAGGAGGCTCCGTGATCCGCTTCGACAACGTCACGAAGCAGTACCCCGACGGCACGGTGGCAGTGGATTCGTTCTCCATCGAGGCTCCCTCCGGGCAGATCACGGTCTTCGTCGGCCCGTCGGGCTGCGGCAAGACGACGTCGCTGCGGATGATCAACCGGATGATCGAGCCGACGACCGGCCGCATCTGGCTCGACGACCGAGACACCGCCGAGATCAAGCCCGCCCAGCTGCGTCGCGGCATCGGCTACGTCATCCAGCACGCCGGGCTGTTCCCGCACCGGACTGTCGTCGACAACGTCGCAACCGTCCCGGTCCTGATCGGTCACGACAAGAAGAAGGCGCGCGCACACGCGATGGAGTTGCTCGAACGCGTCGGCCTCGACCCGGCCTTCGCGAAGCGCTACCCGGCCCAACTGTCCGGCGGTCAGCAGCAGCGCGTGGGCGTCGCCCGCGCACTGGCCGCCGACCCGCCGGTGATGCTGATGGACGAGCCGTTCAGCGCGGTCGACCCGGTTGTCCGCGAGCAGTTGCAGAACGAGTTCCTGCGCCTGCAG
>JAVHVH010000229.1:0-13175 GCA_032160665.1 Pseudonocardiales bacterium | reverse complement strand
CGCGCATCGAGTACCAGGTCGGCTCGGGCCAGGGCGAACTCACGCTGCACGGTCTGCCCTACGACGACGGCGTGATCCTGGCCGACCCCCGCAATCCCGCCCGGGCGTTGTGCGTCAGCGCATACCCGTACGCGCTCGAGCGCGACGCGTCGGGGAACTGGGTCGGTCAGGTGCCGACGCGAGTGCTCGTCTCGTCGGTGATCATGACGCTGATCCTGGTCGGGTGGACCGCGGCGATGATCTGGTTCTGGGCCGACCAGGCCGCGGCGCTGTCCGGCCTCGTCCGCCCGTCCTGACGGTGATCAACTCGCTCGCTGCAGGGCGGCAGACCTGCTCCCGGCGAGATGATCACCGAAGGGTCGCGACTTGGACCGAAGGGTCGCGGCTTGCTCCGGACCGGCATGAAGCTGACGGTCAGGCGAGCCGCTTCACGAACTCGTCCGCGATGAGTTGGTAGCCGGCGACGTTCGCGTGGATGTTCTGCAGGCTGCACATATAGGTGTACTGGCAGATGTAGGAGACGTTGGTCGGCAGCAGGCCATAGCCGGGGGTTGCGCGCATCGTCAGGAATTCCGTCGATCGGAACTTCGTGGCGACGTCGGCGATCTTGAAGTTGCTCAGGCTGTACAGCGTGGCCTCGACCGTGTTGACCGCTTCGAGCAAGCCGACCGAGGCGATGGCGACGACCTGCCCCTGCACACCGGTGAGCCACGACTGCAGGAACGGGTCGTAGTAGTTCATGCCGGCCGACTTGGGCAGCTTGCCGTCCGCGGCGGTCAGCCGGTCCAGGATCGTCTTCAGGTTCAGCGTGATGGTCGCGATGCCCTGCGTGACGCAGACCGGGTCGATCGATCCGCCGCTCGCGCAACTGGCGACGTCGTTCGCGCCGATGTCGAGGGTCAGGTACGACACGCTGCTCTTGTTCGCGGCGAGGAACTGCTCGGCCACGGCGAGCTGCGACGTCCCCACCGGGTAGCGGTCGGTGCACTTGCCGCCATTGATCATCGACGCCGTGGTCTCGCCGCTGCAGCCGAGCTTGACCAGCTGCAAGGACGGGTCCTTGGCGTGCAGCGTCGCGTAGAGGTCGTCGACGTAGCCCTGATCGGTGTCACCCGGGCCGGGCATGTAGCCGCGCGAGAGTGAGTCCCCGAGCGCGACGTAGTAGTGCGGTGCGGCATCGGCGTGGCCGACCGGCGCGAGCGCCACGCCCGCTCCCAGCACGGCGACAGCGATTGATGCGGACGACAGGATGCGACGCACGCGCACGGAGACCTCCAGGCCCAGCGGGGAACAAGATCGCCGCAGCGTACGTCCGGGTATGGAAGCCCGCCTGTTGAAACCCGCCGGGGTCAGCCGCCGAGCGCGGCAAACACGACCTTCTCCGCGTTCCGCATCCCCAGCGCGTTGGGGTGCATCGGCGCCGCGTCCCGAAGCGGCACCAGCCCTTCGACCCACCGCACCAACGGGAGGGCGCACGCGTCGTGGCCGACCGTCGACGGACGCAGGTCGACGTAGGTCGCCCCGTGCGCCTCGGACTGTTGGCGCATGGCGGCGTTCAACTCGTCGATCTTGGCCTGGATGTACGTGGCGTCGGGCGCGAGCAGGGGCTGCGCCGGGAAGCAGCCGCCGTTGCGGATGGCAGTGGGGTAGCCGACCATCAGGATGCGGGCCTGCGGCGCGCGGCGGCGGATCTCCTCGATCACCGTGCCGTAGGTGGGGGCGAACGCCTGGATCCGCTGGCTGTACTGGTCGACGCCGCCGGCGGTGTATTTCGCGGCGCAGGACTTGCCGATCGGGGCGGGCAGCAGGTTGAGGCAGTTCGTGGCCAGCCCGACCAGGCCGACGTCGTTGCCTCCGATTCCGACGGTGACGAGCGTGGTGTCCGCAGTCAGCGCGTCGTACTGCGGCGCGGCCGTGCCGCTCACGGCTCCGTCCTGCGGCTCGGCGAAGTGCGTCGTCGTGGCCGACGAGCAGGTGACGTCCCGGAACGTCGTGACCGGCACGGCCTGGGCCAGCAGGCCCGGGTAGTTGGCACTCGACCGCACGCAGGTGAAGGGATCGCTCTGCGGCAGGATGAGCGGGCCCGCCGAGTACGAGTCACCCATCGCGACGTACACGTCGCCGGTCGCCGCGTGCGCCGCGTTCCCCGCGAGCGACGATGCCGCGGCCGTCACGCCGACGGCGAGCACGCCGGACAGCACGATTCGGGTCAGCCGGCGGGGGTGTGAACTGGGCATGTCGGCGACTCCCGGGCGCGAAGGACGTGGAGGTCATCGTGCTTCCGGTCCGTGCCGCTGTCGAATCGGGGCTTAGCCTCATGGGCCGCCGGTTACCCTGCCGGGGTGTCGTTGGTCGTCGCCGTTCCGTTCGGGGTGGCCTCGTCGATCGTCTACGGCGCCTCGATCGTCGTGCAGCACCGCACCGCGCAGGAGCACGCCGAGGGTAGCGGCGAGGCGAGCGCCGCCGGCCTGCTCCGACTCGTACGCAGCCCGGCGTGGCTGCTCGCCATCGTCGGCGACTTCGTCGGCTTCGTGCTCCAGATCGTGGCCCTGTCGACCGGGCCGGTCGTCGTCGTCCAACCGCTCGTCGTGTTGATGCTGCCGGTGTCGCTGGGCGTCAGCTTCCTCCTCGGCGGCCACCGCCCGCGCTTCGGTGACTATCTCGGTGTGCTCGGAGTTCTCGGCGGGCTCGCCGTGTTCCTGGCCCTGATCGGTCACCCCGGCGCCGGGCACCTGCCGCACCCGCACATCCTCGGTGCGACGACCGTCCTCGTCCTCGTGGTCGGCGCGCTGCTGTGCGTCGTCGTGACCGGACGGCACCGGGTGATTCGCGGGGCGATGTACGGCGGGGTGGCCGGCGCCTACTTCGGCACGCTGGCGGTGATGGTCGACGCCGCGTCCGAGCGCGCGGTCCATGGCGGCGTCCACGGCCTGCTGGTGAGCCCGCGCGGGCTGGTGCCGGTCATCGGCATCCTCGTGCTGGGCCTGGGCGGGATCGTCCTCACCCAGATGTCGTTCCAGGTCGGGGCGTTGGGAGCGACGCTGCCGGCGAACCTGGCGGTCGATCCGCTGGTCGGCGTGTTGCTGGGCGTCGTTCTGCTGCACGAGCACGTCCCGCTCTCGACGGCTCACGTGGCGGCCTACCTGCTGTGCCTGGCTGCGGTTGTCGCCGGCGCGATCCGGCTGGCCGATCCGACGTCCGGCCCGATCGAGCCGGACGCCCGGCCGATCCCGATCCTCTAGACCGGTGGGACACTGACGTGAAGGCCCGGCGACGACGGGCATCGGATCCAAGAAACGAGACCGTGAGCCGAGCGACCCTGGACAAGCAGCCCTCCGAGGTCGCCCGGATGTTCGACGGCGTCGCTCGCCGGTACGACCGCACGAACACGGTGCTGTCGTTCGCGCAGGATCGTCGCTGGCGCCGACGGACCCGGCAGGTCCTGGAACTGCACGCCGGCGAGCGGGTGCTCGACCTTGCGGCGGGCACCGGCGTCTCGACGATCGAGCTGTCGCGCGGCGGCGTCTACGCGGTGGCCTGTGACTTCTCGCTCGGCATGCTCCGGGCCGGGCGCGCGAACAAGCACCGGCGCCGGGTGCCGTTCGTCGCCGGCGACGCCACCTGTTTGCCGTTCGGTGATGACGCGTTCGACGCGGCCGTCATCAGCTTCGGGCTGCGCAACGTCTCGGACGTGCCGCGGGCGCTGCGCGAGATGGCGCGCGTCGTGCGTCCGGGTGGACGCCTCGTCATCTGCGAGTTCAGCCGCCCGACCTGGACGCCGTTCCGCATCCTCTACCTCAACTACCTGATGCGCGCGCTGCCCTGGGTCGCGAAGCGGGTGTCGTCGAACGCGGACGCGTACGTGTACCTCGCCGAGTCGATCCGCGCCTGGCCCGCGCAGGACGACCTGGCCGCGATCGTCTCGGCGGCCGGCTGGCAGCTGGTCCGCCACCGCAACCTCACCGGCGGGATCGTCGCGCTGCATGTGGCCGAGCGACCGCGGTCCTGAGCCGGTTTGCCGCGCCGGCGGTTGGGGGTAGTCGCTAGGCGTCCGCGTGGCTAGCCTGCGGATCATCGGCCGGTCCGGCCGTTGCCCACGGAACTCGAAGGAGAGACATGGCTCTGGACGACACGGACATCACGAGCGGTGACGGCGGCGCGGACGGCGCGGCAGACGGCGGCGGGGACGGCGGCGCGGGTTCCGGTGACGGCGGCGCGGACGCGGCTGCGGGCAGCGGCGGCGACGCCGGTGCTGACGGCGGCGCCGGCGGCGACGGTACCGCTGACGGTGGGGCCGGCAGCGACGGTGGCGCTGACGGGGGTGCCTCCGGCGACGCTGGCGCTGATGGTGGCGCCGGCAGTGACAGTGGTTCGGACGGCGGTGCCGGCAGCGACGGTGGCTCGGATGGCGGTGCCTGACCGAGCCCGTGAGCACTAGGACGTCGAACGACGGTGGGGCAGGCGGCGCAGCGCTGCGGCGGTGCGTCTCCTGCCCGCCGGATGAGTTCGGCGAGAAGCATTGGGGCCGCGCCCCGCTGCTGACGCGCGCCGCCGAGCTGACCGGCGGCTTCGGTGACCTGCTCGACGCCGACGCCGTCGACGAGCTGGTGTCCCGCCGCGGCCTGCGCACCCCATTCCTGCGCATGGCCAAGGACGGCACGGTGCTGCCGGCGGCGCGGTTCACGCGCGGTGGCGGTGCCGGCGCCTCGATCGCCGACCAGGCCGCCGACGACAAGGTGCTGGCGACGATCGCCGACGGCGCGACGCTCGTCCTGCAGGCCCTGCACCGCACCTGGCCGCCGCTGGTGCACTTCGGGTCGCGCCTCGCGGCCGAGCTCGGGCATCCCGTCCAGATCAACGCCTACATCACCCCGCCCCAGAACCAGGGGTTCGCGCCGCACTACGACGTGCACGACGTCTTCGTCCTGCAGGTCGCCGGCCGCAAGCAATGGACGATCCACCCGCCCGTGGTCGAGGCGCCGCTGGACGACCAGCCCTGGGAGCAGCGCCGCGCCGAGGTCGCGGCCCGGGCGGCCGAGGCCCCGCTCATCGACACCGTCCTCGAACCCGGTGACGCGCTCTACCTGCCGCGCGGGACGGTCCACGCCGCCCAGGCGCAGGGCGAGCTCTCCATCCACCTCACCGTCGGCGTGCACCCGGTCACCCGGTACCAGCTCGTGCGGCACCTGCTCGACCTCGTCCAGGACGATCCCGAGCTGCGCGCGGCCCTGCCGATGGGTGTCGATCTATCCGACCCGGCGGTGCTTTCCGAGCACCTCACGGCGACGGTCGACCTGTTGCGCGCCCGGGTCGGCGCGGTGGAGCCGGCCGACGTCGCGCGCCGGGTCGGCGAGAACCTCATGCGGCGCACCCGGCCGGAGCCGATCGGCCCGTTGGCCCAGCTTGCGGCCGCCGCGACGCTCGAACCGACCACGCGACTGCGGCTGCGCGCCGGTCTGCGGGCCCGGCTCGACGGCGCGGGGGAGCAGCTCCGTCTCGTCCTGCTCGACCGGACGATCGCGCTGCCGGCGGCGACGAGTGACGCGCTGAAGGTGGTCCTCGCCGGCGCCGCCGTCACGCCGGCCGAGCTGCCCGGCCTCGACGGCGACGAGCAGCTGACCTTCGCGGCCCGGTTGCTGCGCGAAGGCGTGCTGGTGCCTGCTTCGATGGAGTCGTGAGCCCGCCGCACGTCCCGCATCCGCGCGAGACGCGGGACCGGTGTTCCCTGCGGGCCCAGTTGCGGGGCGACCCGATGCTGGGGACGGCGTTCCCGGCGGCGCGGATCCTGCTCGTCGACCAACCCGGCCCGTGGGGCGAGCGCGGGCTGCGCGACTCGCACTTCGGCGAACCGGCCGCGTCCGAGCTGGAAAAGCGAGCTGGTGCGGCTGGGGTCCGGGTGCAGGCGATCCGCCGGCCGGGCCGCACGCCGCGAAACGCCCCCCGCAACTGGGTGCTGGCCGACACCCGCGACGGTCGGGAGACGCTGCGCCGCGGCACGTACGCGGATCCGGCCGAGCTGCTCGAGCTGCCGCTCGACGGGTCGGTCGGCGAGGTGGATACCGAACCGCTGTACCTCGTGTGCGCGCACAGCAAGCACGACACCTGTTGCGCCCTTCGGGGCCGTCCGGTGGCCGCGTCGATCGACGCGCTGCGACCGGGACGGGTCTGGGAGTGCAGCCACCTGGGCGGGGACCGCTTCGCGGCCAACGTCCTCGTCCTGCCCGACGGCCTGCTCTACGGACGGGTGCTGCCGTTCGCGGCGGCCGAGTTCGTGGCGGCGGCCGAAGCGGGCGAGGTCGTCGGTGCGCTGCTGCGGGGACGGGTCGGGCTGCCGGCCGCCGCGCAGGCGGCGCTGGCCTTCGCCCACGAACACCTCGCCCTGCGGCGCCGCCGCGACCTCGCCGTGCAGTCGGCGGGCGCCATCGTCGACGGCGTCTCGGTCGTGCGGTTGCAGGGCCCGCACGGCCCGCTCGACGTCACCGTGCAGGTCGAGCGGGTGGCCGCCGCGGGGCTGACCTGTCACAACCCGGGACCCAACCAGTACCTCAGCTACCGGCCCACCGGGATCGTCCCCGCCGATTAGCCACGAACAGTGTTGTTCGCAATACTCCGCGGGTGCGCCTGACCCGGTTCGTGACCGCCGTCCTGATCAGCCTGACCGGCCTCGTGGCCGTCGCCGCGCCGCGGGCGAGCGCCGCACCGCCGCCGTTCGTCGACGCGGCCGGCGTCCACGTCGTCTCGGCGACCCAGCTCGACGAGCGGCTCTGGGCCCTGTCGGTCGCGGCGCCCTCACTCGGCCGGGCGGTGCGGCTGCGGATCCTGTTGCCGACCGGGTACGCCGACCACCCCGATGCCCGCTACCCCGTCCTCTACCTGTTCCACGGCACCAGCGGCGGCGCCGACGACTGGGTGACGCAGGGCGACGCCGAGGCCACCACCGCGAACCGTCCGCTGGTCGTCGTCATGCCCGACGCGGGCTTCGACGACGACGGCGGTGGCTGGTTCACGAACTGGGTCGACCCGCACACCGGGCTCGGACCGTCGCAGTGGGAGACGTTCCACGTCGACCAGCTGGTGCCGTGGGTGGACGCGAACGTGCGGACGGTCGCCGCTCGGGCCGGGCGGGCGATCGCCGGGCTGTCGCAGGGCGGGTTCGGCGCGATGAGCTATGCGGCCAGGCACCCGGACCTGTTCGGCGTCGCGGCGTCCTTCTCCGGCGCTCCGGACATCGACCGCGACCTCCTCGCGGTGCCGTTCAGCACGGCGGTGATCGAGGGCACGGCCCTGTACCTGGACGGCGTCCAGCCCGAGGCGATGTTCGGTTCGCGGCTCACCAACGAGATCAACTGGGCCGGACACGACCCCGCGAACCTGATCGGCAACCTGCGCGGCACGTCGCTGTTCATGTGGACGGCGTCCGGTCTGCCCGGTCAGTACGACACCGGGGCTCCCGACCTGCAGGCGATCGGCGTCGAGGCGATCACGCACGCGTCGACGCAGATGTTCCACCAGCATCTGCAGGAGGCCGGCATCGCCAGCTTCTACGACGACTACGTGTTCGGGACGCACACGTTCCCGTACTGGGCGCGGGATCTGCGCGAGTTCATCGGGCCGTTGATGGACGCGCTGGCCCACCCGCTCTCGACGGCGGCGGTGACGTACCGGACGGTCGACACCGCGTGGACCCAGTGGGGATGGACGGTGGTGAACCACCGGCCGCAGCCCCAGGCGTGGGGCGAGCTGTCCGGCGCCGACGGGCACGGATTCACGCTCAGCGGGTTCGGCACGGCCGACGTCACCACCCCGGCCGCCTATGTACCGGGCAGCGCGCACCCGGTGACGGTGGGATCACGCACCGGCGTGGCGACCGCGGACGCCGCCGGCCGGCTGCACGTGTCCGTACCGCTCACCTCGGGACTGCTCGTCCTGGGCGCGGGGAAGGTCCGCGTCTCGATCGGCTGACCGTTCTCGCCGTGATCCGGCCGTGGGAGCATTGGCCGCTGTGAGCCGTCGGCGCGAGGTCTGGTGCTGACCGCTCTCGCGTGGGTTGCCCTTGCTCTGCTGATCGCGGCGAACGGGCTGTTCGTGGCGGCGGAGTTCGGGCTCACCTCGGTCGACCGGGCGAAGGTCGCGCGGCTGGCCGCCGACGGTGACCGCCGGGCCGGCGTGGTCCAGCGCGCGGCCGGCCAGCTCTCGTTCCAACTCTCGGGGGCCCAGCTCGGCATCACCGTCAGCTCGCTCCTGCTCGGCTTCGTCGCCGAGCCGGTCATCGCCCGCGCCATCGAGCCGGCGGTGCACGGGCTGGGGGCGTCCGAGCGCGCTACCGGGCCCATCGCGCTCGTCATCGCCCTCGCACTGGCCACGGTCGCGCAGCTGCTGTTCGGCGAGCTGATCCCGCAGAACCTCGCGATCGCCCGGTCCCTCGGGACGACGCGCGCGATCGTGCCGCTGCTCGTCGGGTTCGCTCGGGCGTTCGCGCCGCTGATCCGGGTGTTCAACAACGTCGCGAACGGCATCGTGCGGCTCCTCGGGATCGAGCCACAGGAGGAGCTGCGCTCGGCGCGCACGTCGACCGAGCTGCAGCACCTGATCGGTTCGTCGGCTCGGGAAGGGACGCTGCCGTCGCGGACCGCGACCCTGCTGCGCCGCGCGCTGACCTTCGGCGACCGCACCGCCGGCGACGTGATGACCCCGCGGATCGCCGTGGTGGCCCTGTTCCGGACCGACACCGCCGCCGACCTCCTGGCCCGGGCGCGCAGCAGCGGCCGGTCCCGCTTCCCGGTCCACGCCGGCGACCTCGACGAGATCGTCGGCGTCGTCCACATCAAGCACGCTCTGGCGATCGACCGGCACCGACGTAACCAGGTCCTCGTCGAGGAGTTGATGGTCGAGCCGGTCCGCGTCCCGGACTCGCTGCACTGCGACGTGCTGCTGCCGTCGCTGCGGCAGGGCGCGCTGCAGCTGGCCGTCGTCGTCGACGAGTACGGCGGTACGGCCGGCATCGTCACCCTCGAGGACCTCGTCGAGGACCTGCTCGGCGAGATCCGTGACGAGCACGATGTCGGCGAGGTCCCGGACGTCATCGCGCTGTCGGACGGGTCCTGGTCGGTGTCGGGCCGGCTGCACAAGGACGAGTTCGTCGAGACGCTCGGCCTGGCCGCGCCGGACGGGCCCTACGACACGATCGCCGGTCTCGTCCTCGATCGGCTGGGCCGGATCCCGGGCGTCGGCGACGTAGCGCACGTCGACGGCTTCGCGCTGCGCGTGCTGCGGATGGCCGGGCACCGCATCGACCGGATCCAGGTGATCCCGGCGGCAGCCGAGGCGGGGAAGGGCTGATGACGCTCGCCCTGACCCTGGTGTTCCTGGCCGGCAACGCGTTCTTCGTCGCCGCGCAGTTCGCGCTGATCACGACCCGGCGCGACCAGATCGAGCCGCTGGCCGCGGCCGGCCGGCGCGGGGCGCGCGCGGCCCTCGGACAGATCCGCACCTTGCCGCACATGCTCGCCGGCACCCAGCTCGGCATCGCGCTGTGCTCGCTCGGCCTGGGCGCGGTCGCCGAGCCGGCGTTCGCGCACCTGCTCTCCGATGGCTTCGACGCGGTGTCGGTGCCGGACGCGGTGCTGCATCCCGCGGCGTTCGTCCTGGCCCTGGCGCTGATCTCGTTCAGCCACATGGTGCTCGGCGAGATGGTGCCGAAGAACATCTCGCTGGCCGACCCGCTGCGCGCGTCCCTGTGGCTCGGTGGGCCGATGGGGGTCTGGGTGCGGGTCACGCGTCCTGTCCTCGTGGTGATCAACGGGCTGGCCAACGGGGTGCTGCGGCTGGTCGGCATCCGCCCGCAGAGCGAGCACGCTGGCTCTTTCACGCCGGAGGAGTTCGGCCACATGTTCGCCGATTCGGTCACCGAGGGCCTGCTCGACGAGGACGACCGCGAGCGGCTGAACCGGGCACTGACCCTGGACCGGTTGCGGGCCGACTCGGTGCTGCTGCCGCTGGCCGCTTTGCAGACCGTGCCGTCCGACGTCACCGGCGCCGAGCTGGAACGGCTGGTCGCGACGACCGGCTACTCGCGCTACCCGATTCGCGACGGCGACCGGCTGACCGGCTACGTCCACGCGAAGGACCTGCTCGAACTCGACCCGGACGCGTGGGACCAGCCCATCCCGGCGCGGATGGTGCGGGTGATGCCGACGGTCGACGCGGACGTGTCGTTGAGTGATGCGCTGATGGCGATGCAGCACTCCGGCAGCCACATCGCGCGGGTGGCCGACGGCGAACGGACGCTGGGGATCATCGCCCTCGAGGACGTGCTGACCCAGCTGGTCGGCGAGCACCCGGCCTGATCGGCGGCGCCGTGAGCCAGGTGCCGGCGAGTTCGACCAGCCGTGGACGCAGGTCGGCCAGCGTGCCGACGTCCCCATTCACGAACTTCGCGGTCACCATCGCGACGATCGCGCCGACGAGGGCCTCGCAGGCGAAGCGTTGCGCCGGCGCGGTGGCCCCGAAGATCGCGACCAGCCCGTCGACGAACTGCGCCTGCAGTTGCAGCCGGCGTTGCATCGCCTCCGGCCCGGCGGCGTAGGTCTCGATCAGGAACAGCCGGGCCTTGGCCGGATCGGCGGCGAGCGCCCGCAGGTAGATGGCCATGGTCTGGTCGAACCGGTCCAGGGGAGCGCCCTCGACGGCGACCGCGGTGCTGATCGCGCTCGCGAGCTGGCCGACGGTGTCCTCGAGGGCGGCGATGAAGCAGTCCTGCTTCGACGAGAACTGCTGGTAGAACGTCTCGCGCGACACCCCGGCGCGCTGCAGCACAGCGGCGACCGGGGTGTTCACATAGCCGCGTTCGGTGAGCACCTCGGCGAAGGCGGCCAGGATCCGGGTGCGCTGGCGGCCGGCGACGTCATCGCGGCTGAGCTTGTGCCGGCCGCGGGGCAGCCGCTCGGCGGCGTCGTTCACCGCGGCCGATCGGGCCGCACGCGCAGCGTCAGCAGGAACGTCGCCAGCATCTCGTAGTGCCCGACCAGCAGGACGAACTCGATCGTCGTCGCCTCGTCCAGGTGCGCGCGCAGCGCCGTCCACGCGGCGTCGGCCAGGTCGCCGTCGCGGTCCAGCGCGTCCACGGCGGTGAGGAGGGCCTGCTCCCGGGCGGACCAGCCGGCCGCGTCCGGCCCCTGCTCGATCCGGGCGACGTCCTCGGCCGTGACGCCGGCGCGCCTCCCCAGCCGCACGTGGTGCTCGAACTCGTACGCACACTGCCGCAGGTGCGCGACGCGCAGGATCACCAGCTCGGTCTCGCGCCGCGGCAGCGAACCGCCCGGCATCAACCGCCCGGCGAACCGCAGCCAGCCGCGGAACAGCTTGTGGTGGCGGCCCATGGTCAGGAACAGGTTCGGTGGATTGGTGCCGGCGACCCGGCCGGCGATCTGCGCGAAGCCCCACGCGAACAGCCCGGCCGCCTGCCGGTCGCCCGGAGCGATCCGCGGCGTCATGGCGTGACCGGCATTACGCGGGTCATGGCTCGATTCATCCCCCGCATGATCAGCGCGTACGCCGGCGGACACACCCGCTGCAGCACATGGATCGCCTGGATGTCGCGGGAGGTGTAGACGAGATAGCGGTTGCGGCGCACGCCGTTCAGGATCGCCTCCGCCGCCTGCTCCGGGCTGACGGCGCGCTTGCGGAAACGGGCCTGCATGCGGGCGAACGACTTGCCGGTCTGGTCGACGCCGGCGATCTCGACGGTGTCGGTCAGCGGCGTGTGCACCCCGCCCGGGCAGACCAGGCTCACCCCGATGCGGTGCCGGCGCAGGTCGAAGCGCAGCACCTCGGACACGCCGCGCAGCCCGAACTTCGACGCGCTGTACGCCGCGTGCCAGGGCAACCCGATCAGGCCCGCGGCCGACGACACGTTGACGAGATGGCCGCCGCGCCCGGCCTCGATCATCGCCGGGACGAAGCTCTCGATGACGTGGATCGGTCCCATCAGGTTGACGTCGATCATCGACTGCCAGTGCCGGTGCTCGAGGCGGTCGACGGTGCCCCAGGCGGCGATGCCGGCGACGTTCATGACGACATCCACGCTGCCGCCCTCGGCCTGCGCCGCCGCGGCGAGCGCGCGGACCTGCTCGAGGTCGGAGACGTCGGCGGGCCGGGCCAGCGCGACCCGCCCGCCCGCGGCCGCGAGCTCGTCGGCCACCGCGCGCAGGAGCGGCTCGTTGCGATCGGTGAGCAACAGTTGGGCCCCGTCGCGAGCGGCGGCAACCGCGACGGCGCGGCCGATGCCGCTCGCCGCGCCGGTGATCAGGACCCGTCGGCCGGTGAGTTCCATGCGGGCACGCTATTGACGAACAACAGTGTTCGTCAATCCGCCGGCCACGTTGCGTTGCGGGCGGACACCTCGAGGCGGTTCAGTGCCGGGGGTTGCGCTGGTTCTCGAGTTCGCGCTGGACCGAGCGGGTGATCTCCGCCTCGGCCTCGACGCGTCCCACCCAGTTCGCGCCCTCGACGCTCTTGCCGGGCTCGAGCTCCTTGTAGACCTCGAAGAAGTGCTGGATCTCGAGCCGGTCGAACTCAGGGACGTGGTGGATGTCGCGCAGGTGCTCCAGTCGCGGGTCGGTGACCGGCACGGCCAGGACCTTGTCGTCGCCGCCCTTCTCGTCGGTCATCCGGAACATCCCGATCGCGCGGCACAGGACGACGACGCCGGGGAACAGCGGGTCACCGTGCAGCAGGACGAGCGCGTCGAGCGGGTCGCCGTCCTCGCCGAGGGTGTTCTCGATGTAGCCGTAGTCGGCCGGGTACTGCGTCGACGTGAACAGCGTGCGGTCCAGCCGCATCCGACCGGACTCGTGGTCGACCTCGTACTTGTTGCGGCTCCCGCGGGGGATCTCGATGAGGACGTCGAACTCCACGGTGCCTCCTGCGTCGATGTCTCGGGCGAACCCGCCGCAGCGCGCTGAGTCGCTACGGGTGAAGCTCTAGTCTTGCCCATCATGACCCGCTCGCGCCTCCGCATCGCAGGCGGAGGCGCCGCCGTCGCGGTGCTGTTCGCCGGCGCCGGGGTCGGCGCGTACGCGGGCACCAACGCGGTTCGGGACCAGCAGCCGGGCTCGGCGCAGAGTTCAGCCGCGCTGCCGTCCGCCTATGCGGCGGCGGAATCAGCTCCGGCCACC
>JAVHVH010000225.1:0-20672 GCA_032160665.1 Pseudonocardiales bacterium | reverse complement strand
CAGTTGTCTGTGAGCATGACGCTAATTCCGGTTACTCCGCGTGTCCAATCCTGGATCCCGAGGAGCCTCGCAGCGCTTGCCGACGTTCGTGTTGTTGTCGGCACCCGCGTGCGCCGTGTCGGTGCCGTTCGGCTGATGGTGGCCCTGGATGCCACGTGCGGCTGCATCATGCTGGCGTTGACCGCCGTCGCGACCTCGTCGGGCCCGGCAAGCCTGGCGATCGCGCTGGCTGCAGCGAACTCGTTGCTCAATCGGACGATTTATCAACCGGCCGCCGCGGCCATCCTCCCCAAGACGGTGCCCACCAGCCAACTGGTGTCGGCCAACGCGTTGCGCAGCAGCATCGATGGTTCGGCCGTCGCCCTCGGGTCGGCAGCCGCGGCACTGTCGCTCCTGTTCGCCCCGGTGTGGCTGGTGTTCGCAGGCAACGCCGCGACCTATCTCGTTTCGGCGGCTGTCGTCAGCCGGTTGACCGTCCGTAGCTTGTCGGTCGACGTCATGCATGAGGGTGGGGAGAGCCCGCTGGATCATCTGAAGGTCGGCATCCGGGCTCTCGCCGCGTCATCTGCGGTCGCCACCCTCGTCGCCTGCAGCGTCGGAACGAAGCTCGTCTACGGCATCGACTCCGTCCAGTTCGTGGTTCTGTCCGAACACCGACTCGGGAGCGGCGCGGCCGGGTACGGCTACCTGGTCGCGGGACTGGGGGTCGGCGGTTTCATTGCCGCGGGAGTGGTTCAGCGGATCTCCGCGCGGGCACATATCGGCGCAGCGATCCTTGTCGCGGTGGCGCTCTACTGCCTCCCGACACTCGCATTTCTCGTCATTCGAAACCCGCTCGCTGGCTTCGGGCTCGAAATGGTGCGGGGGGCAGGCGCACTCGTCGTCGACGTGTTGACGATCACCGCACTGCAACGTGCGTTGCCCGCAGCCCGGCTCGCTCGGGTGTTCGGGGTGTACGTCACGCTGAGCTTGCTCGCCGTCTCGCTGGGCGCTCTCGTGATGCCTCCGCTGCTGCGCGGCGTCGGTCTCGACGGGACGTTGCTTCTCGCGGGCGCAACGCTACCGGCGCTATGCGCGATCGGCTGGCCGTGGCTGCGACGGATGGACCGGGCCGCGGCGGCGCACCTGGCCGAGATCGCTCCGCGGGTGGAGGTCCTGCGGAGCGCGGCCATCTTTGCCGACGCACCTCTGGCGCTGCTGGAAAGGCTCGCGACCACGGCCACCGAGCTGCCCGCTGAGGCGGGCGACGTCATAGTTGCGCAAGGCGAGCACGCCGACGCCTTCTACGTGGTCGACCACGGCACCATGGCGGTCTCCGTGCTCGACCCCGCAACCGGATCCGAGCGGGCGTTGCCCCCGTTGCGAGCCGGTCACTACTTCGGTGAGATCGGACTCATCAACACACCCCACGGACGGCGACAGTCGCGGCATCATCGCGCGGCGTCGTGCTGCGAATCGACGGCACCGAGTTCTTGGAAGCGCTCGCCGCCACAACTGCGTCGCCGAATCTGCTCGATGTCGTGCGGCGGCGACTGTCCCGCACGGCTCGCGAACCCATTGACGCCCACGCGCGCTGATCCTCGTTCAGCGGTGATCGCGGGCCGCGGGGCGGGAATGACCGACGTATGAGCAAGGATCTGAGCAGCACCAAGCAGCGCAAGAAGCTGAGCAAGAAGTCGTTCGCGCTGCCCGGCAAGCGGAAGTATCCGATCCCGGACAAGGCGCACGCGCGCAACGCTCTGGCTCGAGTCGCCCAGAACGGCACGCCGGCCGAACAGAAGAAGGTGAAGGCCGCGGTGAAGAAGCGGTTCCCCAGCATCGGCAAGAAGAGCAAGAAGTCCTGACCCTTCGCGGATACTGAACAGCCCGACGCCGTAGCGAATCAGGCCGATAGGCAGCCCTCAGGGCGCGCGGCCGATGAAGGCCAGTAGGCGCGTCTGCACGTCGGCATGCTTGGCCACTTCGGTTCGCGGCCCATAGTGCCCGCTCGCGCGCAGCGCTTGGTCCATCGGCAGCATTCCGGCGAGCAGTTGAGCGCACTTGTCGGGGTCGAGGCGCTCGTCCTGTCCCGTGGCCCGGGCCAGATCCCAGGTGTGCAGGAAGACGTCGTTGGTATAGAACTGGCCGACAGCTTGATCGAGCGGGACGTCGCCCAGGTGTCGGTTCGACAAGACCCGTTCCTGGGTCGCAGGGTCATCGAGGAGCGCCTGCACCCCGTCGCTGTGGATCACCCACGCCAACACCGGGTCGTCGTCCACCGGCGGCCCGGTCGGTAGCTCGACACCGGCGCCGCTGTGCAGGAAGGCCGGGAACCACTCGACCAGGTGACGGACCACGTCCCGGGCAACCCATCCGTCGCAGGGCGCCTGGTTCTCCCACGCCCCTGGCGCCACATCGTGAACTCGATCGGTGAATACACCGGCGATGGCGCGGTGCTCATCTGCTGCAGTGACCATGACGCGTGCCTTCCTTGGATTCCAACTCCCTGGGTCGCGCGAACACGAAGGTGGACAGTCGCTGAGACACCGCACTGAGGAGCCGGCTGAGAAACCGTGCGACACCCACGGTCGGCGGGCATACCGACAGCCACCCGCACGTTCAACCGCTCAACCACGTCCGTCCTGCCCCCGGAGGAACGATAACTATGACTGCCACGATCAGCCCAGCGTCTCGGCAACACGCCTTGACCGAACGCCTCGCCTTGCTTCGTTCCGAGCGCGACCAAACGCTGGCCGAGACCATCCCCGCCGGCGCTGGCGACGTGGCCGATCGGGCCACCAACGTCGACGGCCACGTGCGGCTAGCCATGCTCGAGCAGCGCATCGCCAACCTCGAAGTCGAGCTGGCCGCCAGCCCCCGACCCAGCGCACGCCCGGCTTCGGACACCGTCGCCCTGGGCGACGTCGTGACCGTCGACTTCGGCGACGGTCCCGAGTCATTCTTACTCGGCTCGGTCGATCAAGCCGTCGACGGTTTCGATGTCATCACCCCGAGCAGCCCGCTCGGGCAAGCGCTGCAGGGAGCACGCGTCGGCTCGACGGTCTCCTACGCCATCCGCCCGAACCGCACTCTCCACGCGACCATCACCGCTCTCGGATAGCACCGAACTCGGCCGCCGCTGGCAACGGGATCGGCGCGACGGAACCGGTATGCCGGTAGTGCTGCCGCGCCGCGCGAGCGAGCGGGAAGTATTGCCGCTCGTCGGGGATCGCGCGCAGCAGGGCGTGGACCGCTTTGAGGTGGGCCCGGTAGCGCACCTCGTCGAACGCGGTCCAATCCAGGCAGAGCCGGTCGCGTAGCACCGGAGGCAGTGCCCCCACGGTCAGCCAGAGCACCAGCCGGATCGCCGGAGTCTGCACGAGCGGCTTGAGCAGGTACGGCCCGACCACGGCGTTGGCTCGCTCGGAGAGCCGGATGCTCTTCGGTGCTGGCGCGGTGCGGTGCATCCGGAAACCTTCGCGCACGGTTCGAGTGTCTTCCAGGACGTGACTGACCATGTGTTCCCAGTACTCCTGAAAGGCGTCCCAGTCGGGCGGCGCCGGCTTCATGCTCACCCCGTACAGGCGGTACCAGTCGATCGATTCGAGGTAGAGCGCCTGCTTGTCGGCCTCCGACAGTGGGAAGCCGGTGAGTTCGCGCCCAGTGATGATGTCCTCGACGAAGGTTGCGTGTGCCCAGAAGAAGGTGTCTGGATTGAGCGCACTGTAGGGCCGTCCGAACCGGTCGACGCCCTTGATCGAGCCGTGGAAGCCGCGGATCAGTTTGCCCCACTCCTGGGCGTTGGCGCCGCCGTAGACCACCGACATGATCGGCCCGAGCGAACGCCGGCCACGCGCGAGCGGGTCGTCGAAGAACACCGATTGCATCTCGACACCCGCGGCCAGCTCGGGGTGCATGTTCTGCAGCATCGCCTCGCGCACGCCGTTGCTCAGCCGATGGGCGGGGAGCCGTCCGAAGTGCTCCCAGATCAAGCCGTCAGGATTCAGCGGTGCGGCCACACGCCTCCGATCTGATACTGAGTCGGATCACTTAGCGCGACCGTATAATCTGATACCCGCACGTGTCAAATACGGAGGAAGCGACCGTGGCCGAGAGCACCCGCGTCTACGGCGGCGTGAGCGCCGGGCAGCGGCGCGAACAGCGACGGCAACGCCTCATCGACGCCGGCCTGGAACTGTTCGGAACGCGTGGGGTCGCCGCCGTGGGGATCGTCGACGTCTGTGCCGAGGCGAAACTCATCAAGCGGTACTTCTACGAGAGCTTCAGCTCCATCGATGACCTCGCCGCCGCCGTCTTCGACCAGGTCACAGACAGCCTCGTCGAGCAGGTCGTGCCGGCCATCGTCGCCGGCGGCGGGCAGGACCCGCGCCCGGCGCTGACGGCCTACGTCAACGGCGCGCTCGCCGACCCGCGCGTCGCCCGGCTGCTCGCGGTCGAGGGCCGGACCGGGGCACTCGCTCGCCACGGCGCCGGATTCGCAACCCGGGCGGTCGAACTCTGGTTCGCGTTCTCCCCGGCCGTCGACGGTCGAGACGAGGCGGCGCTGCGCCTGCGGGCCTACGCCTTCGCCGGCGCCCTGACCCAAGTCGGGCTCGCCTGGCACGACGGAGTCCTCGACCTCACTGTCGAGCAGGTCATCGACGAACTCGTCGCCATCTTTAGCGCGCTGACGCAGTAGTCGGCAACCCGATCAGAGCGCGTCAAGAACTTCCTGCGGCGCTAGCCGCGTACTTCGCCTCACGCAGCGGAGCGAGTGCGCTGCTCCACTCGATGACCTCGTCGATGAGGGCATTGAGGCTGACGACCTGATGATCTCCGGGTGCGAACTGCGAGAAGTTCACGAACTCGGTGAACAGCGAAAGCGCGACCTGGCTGCGGACGTCGGCCATCTTCAACTCGGCGGCGACCAGGCGAAGGTGTTCGGCCGCGCGGGCGCCGCCGACCGAGCCGTAGGAGACGAAGCCGACCGCCTTGTGGTTCCACTCCTTGAACAGGTAGTCGATCGCGTTCTTCAGCACGCCCGAGGTCGAGTGGTTGTACTCCGGGGTGACCATGATGAATCCGTCGAAGGACGCGATCTTGGCCGCCCACTCCTTCGTGTGCGGGTTCTGGTACTGCCCGAGCGACGGCGGCATGATCTCGTCGAGGTGGGGCAGCGGATAGTCGACCAGGTCGACGAGTTCGAAGTCGGCGTCGCTGCGCTGCGACGCGACCTGGAGCACCCAGCGGGCGACCGCCGCGCCGTTACGCCCGGGACGGGTGCTGCCGAGGATGATTCCGATGCGGGTCATGGGCGATGCCTTTCGCGACGTTGGAAATTGCTTGACCGAGCAAATAACAAGTGAAATGCTTTGTCAAGCAAGTACAGTCGACGTATGAGATCCCGATCCAAGCCGGTCCCACTGACCGCCGATCAGGAAGCGTTCGTTCGCGCCTTGGGCCGCGTCATGCTCGTGCTCCCGCGAGCGATGGACGCCGATCTCGTGCGCGAGCGACGCTTGTCGCTCAGCGAGTACAGCACGCTGATGTTCCTGTCGGAGGCTCCGGACCGCCGGCTCCGGATGAGCGATCTGGCCAACGCATGCGACCTGTCGCTGAGCGGCATGACCCGGATCGTGGCCAGATTGGAGGAGGACGGGCTGATCGAGCGAAGTCGCTGCGACGAGGACGGCCGCGGCTACAACGCGGTACTCACCGACGCCGGCCTACGCCGCCTGGAAGACGCCTGGCCGACTCACCTCGACAGCGTGCGGCGCCACGTGCTGGACCATCTCGAAGGGGTCGACCTGACGACGCTGACCCGGGCCTTGCAGCGCTTCGGCACCGACGCGCGGTCAGCGAGTGAGCTTCGATCTGGTTGACGGGCGGCAGCGCCGAGCTCGGCCACCGGCCAGCGAGCTGAGCCGAGCCGGCAACGGACCGCGAGGTATGCCGAGGGGTGTGGGGCCCGGCGCGGACGCTCCAGCCGCCGCGGCGGCGGATTGAGCTGCAGAGCTAGACAACGATCACGGCAGATGCTTATGTTCAAAATGTGACTCCGTGCCTCAGGGCAGGCCCGTCCGCGTGATCGTCGATGCTCGACAATCACGCCACGCCGATGGCTATGAGGCGCAGGAAACTGCGCTGATCGCAGCACCGCGAACACCGAGCGAGGGCCTAGCAACGACCGAGGTAGGCGTAACGCCGCACAGACTGCGCTACACGATCATCGGTGTCGTCCAGGGAGTGGGATTCCGGCCGTTTGTCCATCGGCTGGCGACCGGGCTCGGCCTCTCCGGTTTCGTCGGCAACGACGCGCTGTCGGTCTTCGTCGAGGTGCAGGGCGCTCACGCGGCACTCACGGAGTTCGAGCGGCGACTGGCCCGCGAGGCGCCGCCGATGGCGATCATCAGCGACGTAACATCCGAGAGCCTGCCCTTGATCGACGAAACAGACTTCACGATCGTGTCCAGCGCCACCGGGACCGGAGTGCGCACCCTCGTCCCACCCGATGTCGCGACGTGCGACGCCTGCCTGGCCGAGATGTTCGATCCGTCCGATCGCCGCTACCGGCATCCGTTCATCACCTGCACCGATTGCGGGCCGCGCTTCACGATCATGCGTGACGTGCCCTACGACCGCCCAGCCACCACGATGTCCTCGTTTCCCATGTGCGGGCGGTGTGCGGGCGAGTACGCGGACGTGGCCGACCGCCGCTTCCACGCCCAGCCGATCGCCTGCCCGGACTGCGGGCCGGAGCTGTGGTTCGAGTGCGGCGACGACCGCGTCGACGGAGCGGACGCGGCTGTTGCGGCCGCACAACGGGCGCTGGCCGATGGCCTGATCGTCGGGGTCAAGGGCATCGGGGGCTACCACCTCGCGTGCCGCGCCGACGATGACACCGCGATCGCTCGGCTGCGCGAGCGGAAGGCGCGCGAGCAGAAGCCGTTCGCCCTGCTTGTCCGCGACCTGACCGTTGCCCGGCAACTCGTCGGCATGGGCGGGGACGAGGAGCGGGTGCTCACTGACCGCGCGCGGCCGATCGTCCTGTTGCCCCGGCGCTCCGACGCCGGGGTGGCTGCGTCGGTGGCGCCGGACAACCCGCTGTTGGGTGTGCTGCTGCCATACACGGCGATCCACCACCTGCTGCTGGCGGCGGTCCCGGGCAGCGGCGTCGCCCCGCCCGCCGTGCTGGTGATGACCAGCGCCAACATCACCGACGAGCCGCTGTGCTTCGACGACCTGGATGCGTCCCGACGCCTGCCCCGGCTGGCCGACGCGGTGCTCACCCACAACCGTCCGATCCACGTGCCGTGCGACGACAGCGTGGTTCGCGTCGTCGACGGTCACCAACTGCCGATCCGACGCTCACGCGGCTATGCCCCGCTGCCGGTCGCCCTCGGCCGACCACTGCCGGCCACTCTCGCGGTGGGCGGCGAGCTGAAGAACACCTGCTGCATCATCGACGGAGCGAATGCCTTCTGCTCGGCACACATCGGTGACATGGGCAGCACCGACACCACCCGCGCCTTCGAGCGAGCGGTCATTCAGCTGACCACCCTGCACCGCCTTTCGCCGCAGGTGATCTCGGCGGACGCACACCCGGCCTACCAGACGCGCGTCTGGGCCGAGCAGCACGCCGGTGTGCCGGGCGAGCCGGCGTTGCGCTTTGTCCAGCACCACCACGCGCACGTCGTGTCGCTGCTCGCCGAACACGGCCGGATCGGCGAGCCGATTCTCGGTGTCGCCTTTGACGGGACCGGCTACGGCGACGACGGCACGATCTGGGGCGGAGAGTTCCTGCTGCTCGGTGCCGACACTGCCGAGTACCGCCGCGTCGGCCACCTGCGCACCGTCGACCTACCCGGCGGCGACGCGGCCGTGCGCAACCCGTGCCGCACGGCGCTGGCCTACCTCGCCGCCAGCGGCATCGCCTGGGACCCGGAACTGCCGCCGGTCGCTGCCTGCGAGCCTGCCGAACTCGCGGCGGTCGGCGCCCAGTTGGCGTCGGGCGTGGGCACGTTCCCGAGCTCGAGCATGGGACGTCTCTTCGACGCCGTCGCCGCGTTGATCGGCGTGCGGCAGCGCATCGGGTTCGAGGCCCAGGCGGCGATCGAGCTGGAGCTCCTCGCGACCACGGCGCAGAGCGCGAGCGATGACGGCGATCGGTGGGCCCTGACCGTTGACGCCGACGGCGTGCTCGACTACCGGCCGGTGATTCGCCGCCTGGTCGCCGGGGTGCACGCCGGCACTGACTCCGCCACGCTGGCATATCGGCTCCACGTCGCGGTGGCCGAGAGCGTCGCGAGCATCGCGCATCGAGTACGGAACGAGACAGGCGTGAGCCTCGTCGGTCTTACCGGGGGCGTCTTCCAGAACGTGCTGCTGCTGCGCAAGTGCGTTCAGCGGTTGCAAGCGAGTGGGCTCGAAGTACTCACTCATCGTGTAGTCCCACCCAACGACGGTGGTCTCGCGCTCGGGCAGGCAGTCATTGCTGCGCTGAGCCAATGTCGCGTAACGGATTCGAGCCGTATCGCAGATTGAGGGTAAGGCATGAGCTTCGACACCGCGAGCCGATCGATTCGCTTGGGCGTCGGGCCTGCGTCCGGCCTTGCCCCTCACGACCCGGGGCGGCGGTCATGACCGCCGGTGCGGTCGGTGCAACATCCGTCGCCGCCGCAGTCGGCATAACTCCCGACATCCTCGATTCCGGTCTCGCCGAAGATCTGGCGGCAGCATCGCTGGCGCTCGCGCGCCGCTTCTCCGCCGGCGCGACCATGTGGTGCATCGCGCCCCAGTGGGAACCACATGCGCATCACATGGCCGTCGAGTTCGTGCATCCGGTGATCGTCGGCAAGCGGGCACTGCCCGCGCTCGCGCTGACCTCGCCCGGTGTCGTGGCCCAGGCCCGCGTCGCGGTGCGCGCCGGCGACATCGTCATAGCGGTCGCGGCGGCCGACGACGCTGCGGTCCTGGACCTGATGCGGCGCACCAGCGCATGGGGCGCGCTGAGCGTGTGGATCGGTTCCGGTGTCCGGCCCGACGGTGGAGCCGCCGACCACGTGCTGTGGATCGACGATCCCGACCCGCTGGCTCCGGCCACCGGCCGGTTCGTGCTCATGTATCACCTGTTGTGGGAACTGACCCATGTCTGCTTCGAGCACCCCGGGCTGCTGGCCGACGACCCCGCCGCGTGCGGCGAGGACGTGTGCGTCACCTGCAGCGACGAGGGCCGCCCGGCTGAGGTGATCGTGCCGGCCGCCGGACCGTTCGGCACCGCTCTGGTCCGCACAGCGACCGGCGAGGAGCAGATCGACACGACGCTCGTCGGCGACGTCGTCGCCGGCGATCTCGTCCTCGTCCATGCCGGCGCGGCGCTGACCAGAGTGGGTGATCGGCATGAGTGAGAGCACCGGCTTCCTTTATCCCTTCATCGACGCCGAGGAACGTGACTCCGGCACGTTGCTCACCGATCTCGCCGGCTCGGCCCGGCAAAAGGCGCGGGAAAGTTCGGCGCTGCAACGGTCCACGTTGGAGGCCTGCGCCGAGAAGGTCGCCGCCGCCGGCACCGAGATGGCGCGACGGTTCGCCGCCGGCGGCCGGATGTACTCGTTCGGCAACGGGGGCAGCTCCACCGACGCCGCGACCTTTGCCGCACTCTTCGCCCAGCCGGTGACCGGCCGGCCGTTGCCGGCGCTCAATCTTGCCGCCGATCAGGCCGTGGTGACGGCGTTGGGCAATGACGTCGGCTTCGAGCTCGTGTTCTCCCGCCAGATCATCGCGCACGCGGCGAGCACCGACATCGCCGTCGCCTTCTCGACCAGCGGCAACTCCGCTGACCTGCTGAGCGCGCTGCGCGAGGCCTCCAAGCGCGGCCTGATGACGGTCGGGTTCGCCGGCTACACCGGCGGCGAGATGGCCGAGTCCGACGCCGTCCATTACTGCTTCGTCGTCGACTCGCAGAGCATCCACCGCATCCAGGAGAGCCAGGCGTTGCTCGGCTACCAGCTGTGGGCGACGACGCAACGCTGCGTGGCCGCGCGGTCCGGCGCCGAAGGAGGCGGGCGATGAGCGATCGGGTGATTCCGGTGGCCGAGGTGCTGTCGCGTGAGGACCGGGTGCTGGAGAAGATCCAGACCTTCCGCAAGCGGCGGCCCCGGCTCATCGACGAGGTGGTGACGCTCGCCCACGGCGCCGGCGGCAAGTCGTCGGCCGCCCTCGTCGACGCGGTCTTCCTCGAGGCGTTCCGCAATCCACAGCTCGAACAGCTCGGGGACGGTGCCGTGTTGACGCTGCCGTCGGGGGAGCGGCTCGCGTTCAGCACCGATTCCTTCGTCGTCTCACCCCGGCGGTTCCCCGGCGGGTCGATCGGCCAGCTCGCCGTGCACGGCACCGTCAACGACCTCGCGGTGAGCGGGGCCGAACCGAAGTGGTTGTCGGCGGCGTTCGTCATCGGCGAGGGCTTCGCGATCGCCGAGCTGCGCGAGATCGTCGCCGACATGGCCGCCGCGGCGCGCGCGGCCGGCGTCGAGCTCGTCACCGGCGACACCAAAGTCGTACCGAAGGGCGCCGCGGACGGCTTGTACATCACCACGTCTGGAGTCGGGATCATCCCGGCCGGCCGACACCTGTCGGCCCAGCAGGTTCGCGTGGGTGACCGCGTCGTCCTGTCCGGCACGCTCGGTGACCACGGAATGTCGGTCATGATGGCCCGCGGCGATCTCGACATCGAGGCCGAGATCGAGTCCGACACCGCACCGGTGCACGAGATGGTCGAGGCGCTGCTGGCCGCGGCGCCGAACACCCGCTGGATGCGCGACCCGACTCGGGGCGGGCTCGGCACGATCTGCAACGAACTGGCGCAGGACGCCGAGGTCGCGGTGATTCTCGACGAACAGCTGCTGCCGGTCGCACCGATGGTGCAGGGTGCCTGCGACATGTTGGGGATCGATCCCATCTATGTAGCGAACGAGGGAAAGTTCATCGCGGTGGTGCCGCCAGATGAGGCCGAAGCCGCGCTCGCAGCTCTGCGCGCACACCCACTCGGCGGCGCTGCCGCCGTCATCGGCGAGATCGTCGCCGAACCGGAAGGCGTCGTTGCACTACGCACGGCGTTCGGAGGCAGCCGCATCGTCGACATGCTCGTCGGCGATCCGCTGCCACGGATCTGCTGACCACGACGAGAGGAACCAGCCATGTGTCTCGGAATTCCCGGCCAGGTCGTGGAGATCGTCGATGCGTCGAATCACCTGGCCAAGGTCGACGTCAACGGCATCAAGCGCACGATCAGCGTGCGCTTGCTCGCCAAGGACAACCTGCAACCGGGCGAATGGGTCCTCGTCCACGTCGGCTTCGCGATGGCGAAGATCGATCAGCACGAGGCCGACCTCACGCTGGAGGCGGTCAAACAAATGGGTCAGAGCTATTACGACGAACTGTCCGCGTACGACTCCACCGCCATCATCTAGGAGACGACATGAAGTTCGTCGACGAGTTCCGCGACCCCGCCGCCGCCCGCGCCCTAGTGAAGTCGATCACGGATCTGGCCGGCCCGGACGACCACTTCAAGTTCATGGAGGTGTGCGGCGGTCACACGCACACTATTTACCGGCACGGCATCGAGCACATCCTGCCGGCCAACATCGAACTCGTGCACGGCCCGGGCTGTCCGGTGTGCGTGATTCCGATGGGCCGGGTGGACGACGCGATGTGGCTCGCCGAAAAGCCCGACGTCATCTTCACCTCGTTCGGCGACATGATGCGGGTGCCGGGCAGCCGAGGCAGCCTGCTCGAAGCCAAGGCGCGGGGAGCCGACGTGCGGTTCGTGTACTCGCCCCTCGACGCGCTGCGCATCGCGTCCGAGAACCCGGACAAGCAGGTCGTGTTCTTCGCCGTCGGCTTCGAGACCACCGCGCCGTCGACGGCGGTCACGCTCGTCCGCGCCAAGCAGTTGGGCATCACCAACTTCACCGTCTTCTGCAACCACGTCACGATCGTCCCGCCGATCAAGGCGATCCTGGATTCGCCCGACCTGCGCCTGGACGGCTTCCTCGGCCCCGGCCACGTGTCCACGGTCGTCGGCAACCGTCCGTACCGCTTCGTGCCCGAGGTGTACGGGAAGCCGATCGTGGTGGCCGGCTTCGAGCCACTCGACATCCTCGCGTCGGTGCACATGCTGGTCGCGCAGATCCGCGAAGGCCGCTGCGAGGTCGAGAACCAGTACAGCCGCGTCGTGCACGATGAGGGCAACCCGCAGGCGATCGCCCTACTCGGCGAGGTCTTCGAGCTGCGCCCGCACTTCGAATGGCGCGGACTCGGATTCATCAGTCAGAGCGCCCTCAAGCTCAACGATGACTACGCCGCGTTCGACGCCGAACTGCGCTACGACATGCCCGGCATCCGGGTCGCCGACCCGAAGGCCTGCCAGTGCGGCGAGGTGCTCAAGGGCGTCATCAAGCCGTGGGAGTGCAAGGTGTTCGGAACCGCCTGCACGCCCGAGACGCCGATCGGCACGTGCATGGTCTCGCCCGAAGGCGCGTGCGCCGCGTATTACAACTTCGGACGGCTGCATCGCGAGACCGCACAACTCGTCGGCCAGTCCGCGCGAAGCTGACGGCGCGATGAGCGTTGTGCATGCCCGCGATGCGCCCGCACCAATGGCGGGCCGGACGCTCTTCGCCCGGTATGCCTATGCACCAAACGACCTCGGATACTGCGGTCCGGCCGAAACCGCCGCGCTCTTCGAACTCGGCGTCACGGGGCATACCGACGTCGACGTCGAAGCGATCGCTCGCGGGTTCTCCGGGGCGTGGCCCTATGTCGCTCTGCTCGCCGAACTCACGGGCATCGACGATCCGTTGGACGAGCGCGTCGTCCGGGCGTACTGGACGGGCGGCCCGCTCCTCGACGAGCTCGACCGGCATGCCTTCGCCGCGCGCTTGATCGATTTCATTGGCTCGCAGGCCGGGCATTACTGGGGCCATCTCTCGATCGACCTGCTGCCCGAGGCCATGGCCACCCACGGGTTCCACGTCTTCGGTGTGTATCCGTGGTCGCGGTTGCTGAGGGTCGCCCCCGAGCAGCCGTTGCACGTCCTCGACAGCTGTCGCATCCGGTGGGGCGAGGTGCTGGTGGCCGACGAAGACCAGGTCGTGGTCCGCTCGCGTCGGCTGACCTGGGACGGCTGCCAGCTGGGCCTCGCCGCGGCGACCGAGGAACGCGTGCGGCTCAGGGTCGGCGGTCGCGGCTTTGTCGACGGACCGGTACCGGGGGAGTGGTTGGCCCTGCACTGGGATTGGGTATGTGACCGGCTGACCGTCGCCGAACGCGCCGAGCTGCAGCGCCGGACGGCCTGGCAACTGCGCGTGACCAATGCGCGGCTGGAGCGCGAGAGGGCGGGAGCCGCTTGAAGTTCTTGGTGCTGTGGCGGATGGAGCTCTCGCTGCTGTCGCGGGAGATGGCTCAGGCCGTCGGCCGGATGGGCGAGTACGGAACCGCGCTCGAGAACGAGGGGCGACTGGTTTCGCGCTATCACGTGGTCGGAGCGCACGGCGGTGCCTGGATCTATGACGTCGAATCACACGAGCAGTTCGAACAGCTCCTGGCCCGCTCGCCGATCTTCAACTTCGCCCGATACGAGGTCTATCCGCTCGCCGAGATGGCGGCCCGTCCCAAGGAGGTTCAGTGAGCGACGCTTGGAGCGGAAGCCTGGTCGCCGCCCGGCACCTGTTGATCACCCAACGATTGCGGCAGCGCCGCGACGATCTCGGACTGACGCAGAAGCAGATCGTCACCAGGCTGGCCCGATGCGGGATGCAGACGACCAACCGCGCCCTGTCCAGCCTCGAGCACGGGTCGGGTCTCGACGTGGCGAAGTTGCCGGAACTCGCTATCGCGCTGGACTGCACCGTCACCTATTTGATCGGGCTCACCGACGACCCGCACAGCTGGCAGCCGGACACGCCGGCCGAGCTGCCGGCGCGGCGAACCGCGGATCGGGTGCCGGGGAGCAGTTCGGTGCGCCCGACCAGTGCACCTGCCTCCGGTGCGCCGGCGGATGGCTCCTGGGCCCAGTCGCTGATCCTCGGTGCGCTCATCCCCGAAAATCCGCGGGACCGCACCGGCGTCACGGGCTAGTCCGACGGTAAGGCATTAGCCCGAGAAGGGGCCCCCGGCGTTGCGGGCCTGGTCCGGCGTCATCCGTTCCAACGCGATCCCGCTGTGGATCAGGACGTGGTCTCCGGGCGCGAGCGGACCGGGCAGCAGGCTCAGATCGATCTCGCGAATGACGCCGGCGACGTCGACCTGGCCCACCTTCCCGTCGTCGTCGACCGACACGATTCGCCCGGGCAGGCCTAGGCACATGACCCGCGGCTGTCAGGCACTGCGGACATCGTCGACCGCACCCACTCCATCGTCTTCGTCACCTGAATTGCCCATCATCTGCAGCCCGGACAGCGCCTTCTGCGCGCCCGCTTCGTCGATGCGATCGAGGGCGAACCCCATGTGAATCAGGATCCAGTCGCCGGGGGAGATGGCCGTGTCCTCGAGCATGCCCAGATTGATCGGACGCTGCGCCCCGAGCACGTCGACCATCGCGAGCTGGCCCGCGTTGCCCTCCATGATCCGGACGATCCGTCCCGGTATTCCCAAGCACATGGTCAGACCGCCAATCAATGCTCGAGCAACGCCCGCACGGTCGCGATGGCGTTCGGGATCGCCGCGGATACCGCGGCGGACAGACCCATTCCTTCGTCGACGGTAGCGGGCCGACAGCCGACCACGTAGGTCGGTGGCAGCGTGCCGCCGAGTTGCTGCACGCTCGCCAGCACGGCGACCGGCGCCATGCCGTGGGGATCGAAGTCGCCGGAGCCGAGGTCTCCCTCGTCCACCTCGAGCACCGTGATGTCCCCGACCGCGCCGTCGCCGGGCAGGGCGTCCACGATCACCAGCGCCTCGTACCCCTCCAGAAGGTCGTAGGCCAGGTGCATGCCGCGGATCCCGTAGTCGACGACCTTGACGTGCGCCGGTAGATCGTCCTGAGCAGCGAGACGGCGCACGACCTCAGGGCCGAAGCCGTCGTCGCTCAGGAAGAGATTTCCGATCCCCGCCACGAGGACGCGAGCGGCCACGTCAGGGCTTGTCCTCCGCTTTGCCCGTCCCGGATTCGTGCGACGGGCCGACCATGTCGGGATCCAAGTCGGTCTCTGGCATCTCACTCGCGGGCTGTTCGTCCGACGGCGAGCCGGTGGCGCCGAGCGGTGTGTCGGCGGGATCGGGTGCCTTCATGTCATCGTCCTCGACGGGGCCGGTGGCGCCGCCGACCTTGGCGCCGTCCTTGGTGGACACATCCTGACCGTCGACGTCGGCCGTGTCACGCCGACCCTCGTACGGAGGCACCGTCCTACCGTCGGTGTCGACGCCCTGGGCGTCGTTCGGTTCCGTCGGCGCACTCGGGTTCACCATGGTTCCTCCTCGACCTCAGCCGCCGCCGGACTGCAGATCCGGCGCTTCGGGTTGACTGGACTGCGGCAGCACGGCGGTGTCGGAGTCCTCGTCCGACGTGCCCGCGGGGCGGTCTGCCGGGCCGCCGCCGGGCTCGTCCGAGCCCGTGTCGCGTGAGCCTTGCGGCCCGCGCTCTGACTGCGGCTCCTCTTCGAGACGGCTGCCGGGCTCTTCGCTCATCGGATCCTCCTTCCGGCGCTCACATTGAGCGCATCTTCAAGTACCGCTTGATGTCGGGGATCGACTGCACCGCGACGACGACGGCAGCCCCGCCGGCGACCAGTCCGACCAGCGCGGTGAGCCTGCCTAGTGCTCTCATGATCGACTCTCCTCTCGGTTGTCCATTTCGATGCCAGCTGGCAACGGCACCAGTTCGTCCGGCGAAAAGTAGAAGTAGCGGCCGTACCACTCGTGCATGTCACTGGCGGGGTCGTCCACGAGCACCACGGCGACATGCACCTCGCCGTCGACGTCGGAGAGCACGGCCGTCACCCGCGCCACCTGGTCGGCGAAGAACAGGTCCTGCGCGTCGGCCCGCCGCGAGGGGTGGACGCGCACCAGGCTGCCTCGGGACACGCTGACCCCATTGATCTTGACCGCGTCGACGTCGGGCTGGACGCTCGCGTCGGCCACTGGGTCCCACCACGGGACGTCGCCGGTGTCGAAGCTGGACGGTTCAACGTCTCGCAGGTCGGCATGACCGCCGGTGCGGGGCGCGCGTTCGTCCGGCATCGCATCCGCGGCGTACGGGTTGCGCAGGATCCCGTGCAACTGCTGCATGTCTGAGGCCGACATCTCGTCGCAGCGATCGATGATCTCGCGCGCCCGCGGGTCCGTCGCGCGTGCCTCGGCCTTCTCCGCCTCGGTCATCGTCATCACCCGCAGCGTGAGGATTTCGTCGATCTCGGTTCCGTCGAAGAGCGCGCCCTTGCTCTGCTCCGCGATCTCCGGGTAGTCGTACAGGATGATCGGAGCACCCAGCACGACGTCGGCCGATTCTGGTTTGCCGGCCAACACGGGGAAGCACCGCCGCTGCCGGCAGTGCTCGACCGCCTGGCCCGCCTCGTCGGGCGGCTCGAGGAGTGAGACGAAGGCCGCGTCGTGCGCCTCGATCAAGACGTGGGCACCGATGAGCGATACCCGGATCGCGGCGTCCTTGCCCTCGGTCGGTTGGGGATGGGCGTTGTCGACCGACACCGTCAGGCGGTAGTACCCGCCGTCGACGACCGTGTTCGCCCGCAGCCGGGCCGTGAGCGGCCACCGGCGCCGGACGATCCGCCCGACTTGGACGCCCGCGCCGTCGGTCACGGGTTCGACATCTTCACCACCGGGAACATCGATGGGGTATTCGGCCGTCTCGTCGAGGCTCACGTCCGGCAGGGTGATCTCACGTTCGACGGCCTCGTCCCAGCTCAGGACCCGGCTGCCGTTGACGTCGAGGGCGTCCACCGCCTCGTACTGGCCCGAGGCATTCAGCCGTTGCGCCTCACGGGCCTGCAATTGCAGGAAACGGAGGTGGATCGTCACGCTCGCGATCGGAGCACGCGGCCGGACCAGGCACTGCAGCTCCATCCCCGGGTCCTCGCTGAAGCTGGCTGCGGACGCCCGCGGCGGCCCCAGCACGCCGAACTGCCACCGAGACTGGTTCTTGCTCGAACTGGCCCGGTACGGGTAGAGCAGGTACCCCTCGTACAGCACCGCATCGGCGATCTCGCGGACGTGGTCGAGGCTCATGACACCACCTCGTCCTCGGCGGCGAGCAGGCTCTGGACGGTCTCCTCCCACGTCGTCAGACCGTGGCGCGCCCGGTAGTCGGCCAGGCGGGTGAGCACGTCGTGATCGAGCCGGATCCAGCCGGTGTTCGGGAAGTAGGACTCGATCATCTGGCGCCACACCGTCACCGGCATGTCGTACCGCGCCTCGCAGTCCCATGGCACCTGCTGTACCCCGAAACCGATCTCTCCTCGGATGAAAACGGTGCCGGAAAACAGCAGAGTCAGTGGCACGGTGCCGGCGTCCAGTGCATGCAGGTAGCGCGAACCGACGACGTCGAAGTCATAGGTGCACGGCAGCGGAAGGTCCACCTCGGTCGCGCCGGTGAAGCCCTGCACCGTGGTGCTGGTTTGCATCCACAGGAACGGCTTGAGCGTGTCGACCCAGCGGTCCCGCTCGCCGAACAGGCCGCGCAGACCGTGCTGCTCGGCTTGGTCGTACCGGCGCCGCTGCGGTTCGATCCGCACCTGGCAACGCAGCGCGATCGCATGGATCGTCTGCCCGGTGCCTTCTTCGATCCGCAGCCGCGCGGTGAGCAGCGGAGCCACCGCATACGGCTCGGCGAAGACGTCGAGCAGCGAGAACGTGTAGTCGCTCATGGCCCACAGACCGCTTCCGCCGGTCGGCTGCGCTTGGCGACATCAGCGAAGAACTCGTCCATCGCCTCATGCGCCTGCTGGCCCCCGTCGAAGCCGCGCCAGAGCATGCGCAGCTTGCCCACCAGCTCATAACAGGCGTCGATGGGGACGAGATGGCACGAGCCGTTCGGGCCGTCGATGCGCCGGACCAGCAGGGCCTCGACGTCGGGGCGCAGCGTGGCCAATGCCGGGTTCGTGTCGACGATGCGCTCCCATGCCTCCAACGGGAGTTCGGACTCGGTCGCGCCCGCGGGACTGGGATAGAACGCGATCGTCCGATCCTGCACCGAGTTGCGGAACAGGAAGGCGAGACCCACCGGGATCTGCAAGTCGTCCCAGGCCCGGGCGTCGAGGGTGAACTCGTCGAAGGATAAATAGCGCTCGGGGACCGCGCGGTAGCGCAGCTGAGCGCTCTCGTCGGTGAAGAGCAGGTAGCACCCCCGGCACGTGCACATGAGTCCACGACTGTCGAGATTCACGACGTGCGAGTGTTCGTCGGGGATCGGTACGGCGCACATCTCACAGCGCTCGCCCGCCGGCGGCGGCGGCCGCGACCGGGTTAGCCGGCGCAGTGCAGCCAGCGGGGCGCCACTGGAGCCGCCCGCCGTCATGCCGATACCGCAGCCGGTACGGCGATCGAGACGGTGACGCCGTCGGCGAGCAAGGGCAGCGGTTCGAGGTGCAGGCCCTCGTCGTCGAGGCCGGACCCGGCCCGGCGCACGTCATAGTGGGCCCGGCAGCCTGCGCACGTGAGCACGGCAGCGTCGGCGCTGCCGCCGAGGCGCCGGCTGACGGTCGCGCCGGTCAGCGCCTTTTCGCACCGCGCGCACTTGTCGACGAAGGCGAACAAGTCGCTCCCCGCCCGGCAGGCGAGAACCGGAGTCTGTCCGACGGTGACGTGCAGGACCGACCCCGACGGCAGGTCGACGAGGTCCGGGACCTGCTCCCACGCCGAGCCGGCGTCGCCCGTACCCCGTGCGCTCACCCGGGAGAACAGGGCGTTCATCGGAATGACCGGGCTTGCTGACTCGGTGGGCGTCTGGACCTCGATGGCGCTGATCTCCGGCGCCGCGTCCTGGATCGCGCCCTCGACCGCGAGCTTGAGCGTGACCGATGACGATGCGCAGCCGTCGCAGCTGCCCAGCAGCCGCAGGCGGACCACTCCGTCGTCGGTGACGTCGAGCAATTCGACGTCACCGCCGTGCGAGCCCAGGTAGGGCCGGACGCCTTCCAGCGCCTTCTCCACCCGGGTCGCGACGCCGTACGGATGGAGCCCGTGAACCAGCAGCAGGCTGGCCACCAGGTCGTCCCCGGCCAGCGCGTCGAGGGTTTCCTCGTCGAGATGGCCCCGCTCGTGCATGAGCTCGAGCACGCGCTCCAGCCCGGCGCCGTACAGGTCCGCGACCAGCCGCACCAGTTCCTCGGAGCGTTCGCGCGCCACTACGCCGCCGGCCGAACTGGCGTCGAGCAGCGTGTCTATCCGCTCACCCGCTTCCCGCCAGTCCGGTTCGGAGGAAGGGACCTGCTCCGGCACGGTCACTCGATGCCGGCGGACTGCGTGGGTGAGTGCAGCAGCTCGAGTTTCTTCCCGTCGCCGAGGTACATGTGCACTCCGCACGGCAGGCACGGATCGAAACTACGGACCGTCCGCATGATGTCGATGCCCTTGAAGTGCTCCCGATCGGTCTCCTCGAAGATCGGTTGGCCCTGCACCGCGTCCTCGTACGGACCGGGTGTCCCGTAGCTGTCGCGCGGGTTCGCGTTCCACGGTGTCGGTGGGTACGGGTGGTAGTTCGCGATCTTGCCGTCCCGGATCACCAGATGATGCGACAGCACGCCGCGGACCGCTTCGGTGAACCCGCAGCCGATGCTCTCGTCCGGCACCGTGAACTTCTCCCAGGTCTTCGTCCGGCCGGCCCGGATCTCGACGAGCGCCTTCTCCGCGAAATGCAGCGCGCACGCCGCCGCGTACGCCTGGAAGTATGTCCGGGCGCGGTTGCGCTCGATCGTGTTGCTCCACTGCGGCACCTTCCACTCCAGCTCGACTGGGCCCTTGAGCACGGTCTTCGGAAGGTTGATCTTGACGCTGTTGCCGGTGGACTGCACGTAACCGATGTCGACGAGGCCGGCCAGCGCGGTCGACCAGAGGCGGGCCAGTGGTCCGCCGCCGGTGTCGAGCGCGAGGTAGTCCTTGCCGTCGTACCACCGCGGTGACATCACCCAGCTGTACTTGTTGTCCAGGTCGCGCTTCTGCGGCTTGGGGTTGGTGTGCTGGTTCCACGGGTGCCGGCGGTCGACCGGGTTGCCCAGGGGGTCGTTCTTGACGAACATCTCCTGGTCCTCCCAGTCGTCGTAGTACGACGAGCCGAGCAGGATCCGGATGCCGAGGTTGATCTCGACCAGGTCGGTGGTGACGAGCTTTCCGTCCACGACGACGCCGGGGGTGACGTACATCTTGCGCCCCCAGTTGGTCATGTCCTTGTACTCGAAGTTGCAGTGCTCCGGGTCTTGGAATGATCCCCAACACGCGAGCAGGATCCGCCGGTTGCCGACCTGCTCGTAACCGGGCAACGCTTGGTAGAAGAAGTCGAACAGGTCGTCGTGCATCGGCACGACCTTCTTCATGAACTCGACGTAGCGCATCAGCCGGGTGATGTAGTCGGTCATCAGCTGGATCGTGGCGACGGTGCCGACGCCGCCCGGGTACAACGTGGACGGGTGGACGTGGCGTCCCTCCATCAGGCAGAACATCTCGCGGGTCCAGCGGCTGACCTGCAG
>JAVHVH010000162.1:0-4623 GCA_032160665.1 Pseudonocardiales bacterium | reverse complement strand
AGCGCGGCCGAACATCTGGGATCGCAGCTAGAGGGGTCGCACGCGCTGGCGAGCCAGGTGACCGGCTGGATGCTGGCCACCCAAGCCCGCGGGGGGCAGCCCGGCGAGGCCCGCGCGTCCCTCGTGGCGCTCGATGACGAGCGCGCCCGCTCGGGCGAAATCGGCAATGCCCGCGCGGTGATCTGCCTCGCGGAAGGCAATCCGGCGGCGGCTCTCGCCGCCGTGCAGGATGTTCTGGACGGCACGGCACCGGTCGTGGGTAACGTCACGGGCGTTGAGACTCATCTGCTAGCCGGGCTCGCCCACCGTGAACTCGGTGACCAGCGGGCGGCGAACCAGGCTGCCGAGCGCGCCCTCGGTTTCGCCGAGCCGGACCGGTTGGTCCTGCCGTTCGTGATGACGGGCTCAGGTGAGCTGCTGGAGGCGATGCCGCGGCATGAGACGGCTCACGCCGCGCTGCTCGCCGACATCCTCGACGTCGTGCACGGCTCATCCCTGGCGGCCAAGGACAAGCCCCCGTCGGCGCACACGGAGGAGCTCAGCCCAACCGAGCTCAGGGTGCTGCGATATCTGCCGACCAACCTGTCCAGGCCGGAGATCGCCAGCGAACTATTCGTCTCGGTGAACACGGTCAACACGCACATCCGCAGCATCTACGCCAAGCTCCACGCCCGGGATCGCTCCTCGGCGGTGCAGCGCGCCCGAGAGCTGCGGCTACTCTCGGCCGGCCCTCGGCTTTAGCGCGGTCACCTGATCCTGGTGATGAGGACTCACCTGCCAGCGCCCGACCACGGCCTCATCGTCCCAGCACCCGCCCTGTAAACGACCCGGATCCACGGCCACCTCGGCGACACGGTGCCTTCGGTGTTCCCGGCGCTGGCGCGCCGCAGCACCTCGGCGCCGACACCGTGCTCACTGCCTCCTGGACCGATCGGCACCCTACGGCGTGCTGGCTGAGGTCGAGGCGCCCGGCCTCGACCTCGTCGAGATCAGCCAGCTCACTCCACAACCCAGATCACCAGAACCAGGTGACAGCCGCCCACCCGGACGGCCACTAGCTTCGGGGCACGTAACGCTCGGATGAGGGATGGGCCGGGCCTGCAGACACGGACACCGGGAGACATCAGATGCCCACCACTACCCAGCCGTCCATGACACGGCTCAACGTGAACGAAGCGTGGTACGAGGCGGTGTTCGCCTCCGCGCTGCAGCCATCGGACTCCCCAACCCCGACGTGGCCGCCGGCCGGATGCGCTGGGTGCGCCAGCTCGCCCATGCGGCGGGAGGCGGACGATGAACGAGACCTGTGACCGGTGCGGACCAGCGGTCCGTGCGGTCTACCGCGCCGGCCGGCGTGGCGAGCTGTACCTGTGCCGGCACTGCGCCAGCCGGCTATGGCCGGCGCTTTCCGCGCAGGGCTGGACCGTCTGGCTCGTCAACGAGCGTGCGCTCGCACCGCAGTCGGCGTAGCGGACCACGAGCCCGCGACAGAACCGGAAGAACGAATACCCGTCACGGTCATGTCAACACCGACGTCGACTTGTCGGACTCACGCATGTGTAGCTGGATCCCCGGAACGCCGGCCCGGGCAGCGTCAACGATCTGCTCCGCGACGCGCTCTACCCCTACCCCAACGGGCTGGCGATCGTCAGCAAGGTCGCGGTCCGGCGAGACGACAGCGGTGTCGTCCTCCCGTTCGACGATTCGCACCAGCCGCGGAAGGCATCGAAGACAACCTTCGCAGCTTGCGGCTCGGGCAGGTAGCAGCGTTAACCTCCGCCTGCCCGGTGACGTCGACGCACGCTTCGACGACCAGCTGGGCGCGATGCTGGCCGCCCGCGGCGAGGGCCTCCTCGCCGGGGTAGGCCTGAGCAATGTCAGCCTCGGACAGCTACGGGAGAACCTGGCCGCCGAAGCCGCGACGCTCGATGACCAGGCGCTGCGCCAATTGGACGGCGTTGGGGCCTGACTCAGGCAGTACGTGACCAGGTCGAGCCCGATGCGCTCGCGCAGTCAGGTATCGCCCCGTCACGGCGCGCCCAGTTTCCGGCGATCACGCAGCACGACGATCGAACGCGGACGAACGGTGACGTGTTCGCCGACCGTGATATTCGCGGGTGGGGCTACGCCGGACAGCTCGTAGGTGTCGATCTCCGGGTTCCAGGTCTGGCCGGCGCGGGTCGCGGGGATGGCGAAGTCCAGCGGCTGCCACCAGGCGTTGATCAGCATCAGGAAGTCGTCGTCCACGAGTGGGGTGCCATCTGTGGCGCGGTCTGGGTCGTCAGCTCCGTCGAGGTAGACGGCAACGCTGCGCGCAGCTGGATCGCCCCAGTCAGACGGCGACATCTCCGCGCCCGTGGGGGTGTACCAGCGCAGTGCGGTGGCTTCGACGCAATGAGGAAGCGGCTGCGCCGGAACACCGGGTGGGCCCGGCGCAGTGCGATCAGTTTTCTGGTGAAACCGAGAAGCTGCTCGTCGGGGGACGACCAGTCGAACCAGCTGATCGCATTGTCTTGGCAGTAGGCGTTGTTGTTTCCGTGCTGGGTGCGGCCGAGCTCATCGCCGCCGAGGAGCATCGGTATGCCGAACGACAGCAGCAGGGCGGTGAGCATCGCCCGGTTCTGCCGGGCACGCAGGTCCAGCACGGCTGGGTCGGAGGTGGGGCCTTCGGCTCCGCAGTTCCACGAGCGATTGTCGTCGGTGCCGTCGCGGTTTGCCTCGCCATTGGCCTCGTTGTGCTTCGAGTTGTAGGAGACCAGATCGGCCAAGGTGAATCCGTCGTGGACGGTGATGAAGTTGACAGAGGCGGTGGGACGTCGCCCAGCCGCCTGGTACAGGTCGGACGAGCCGCTGAGCCGGGAGGCAACCTCGCCGATCAAACCGTCGCGGCTGCGCCAGAAGTCGCGCATCACGTCGCGGTAGCGGCCGTTCCACTCGCTCCACAGCGGCGGGAACTGGCCCAGATCGTAGCTATCCGCGCGGCCGACATCCCAGGGCTCGGCGATGAGCTTGACGCGGGAGACCACCGGGTCCTGCGACACGAGGTCGAAGAATGCGGAGAGGGTGTCGAAGCCACCCTCTTGGCGGGCCAGCGTGGGTGCCAGGTCGAAGCGGAACCCGTCGACGCCCATCTCGGTGAACCAGTAGCGCAGCGAGTCCATGATCAGCTGGAGGCTCACCGGGCTGTCGGCGTTGAGCGAGTTGCCCGTGCCGGTGGTGTCCAGGTAGTAGCGCGGGTCGGCGGGGTCCAGCTGGTAGTACGCGGCGTTGTCCAGCCCGCGATGGCACAGCGTCGGGCCGAGGTGGTTGCCCTCGGCGGTGTGGTTGAACACCACGTCGAGGATGACTTCGAGGCCGGCGCTATGCAGGGCATCGACCATCGCCTGGAACTCGGCGACCTGCCCTCCCGGCTTGCCGGCGCGCACTGCGGCGGAGTAGGCGGCGTGTGGCGCGAAGTACCCGATGGTGTTATAGCCCCAGTAGTTGGTCAGGCCCCGCTCGAGCAGGAACTGCTCAGGCACGCTGTGGTGCACCGGCAGCAGTTCGACCGTGCTCACCCCGAGATCAATCAGATGGGCCACCGCGGCGTCGTGGGCCAGCCCCGCGTAGGTGCCCCGAAGGTGCTCCGGCACGGAGGGATGGGCCGCGGTGAAGCCCTTGACGTGGATCTCGTAGATGACCGTGTCCGGGTAGCTGTAGCGCGGGCGGGGGCGAGCGGACCAGTCGAAGGAGGCGTCCACGACTAGGCTGCGCGGCACGTGCCCGGCCGAGTCCAGCGTGCTGGGTGCCTCGGGGTCGTCGACCGCGTAGCCAAGCACCTGCGGCCCGAAACGCACCTCGCCGTCGATGGCGCGGGCGTAGGGGTCGAGCAGGAGCTTGGCCGGGTTGCAGCGCAGGCCCCGCTGCGGGTCGTACGGTCCGGGGACCCGGTAACCGTAGGCCTGCCCGGGGCCCACCCCGGGCACGAAACCGTGCCACAGGTCGCCGTCGCGTTCGCGCAGCGAAATCTGCGTCTCGACGCCGGCGGCGTCGAACAAACACAACAACACGCCGTCACCCGCGGAGACCACCGCGAAGTTCGTGCCGCCGCTGCTCGGTGTGGCGCCGAGCGGGAATGCCGTGCCGGGCAGGGCCTGCGCGGTCATAGCCGACTGTCCAGCGCGAGTGCGACGTCGTCGATGGATGGAACCACACCGTGCCGGCGTCGGATGATGTCAGCCACGATCCCGGTCCATCCGGTCTGGTGGGTGGCGCCCAGGCCGGCCGCGTTGTCGCCGTGGAAGTACTCGCTGAACAAGAGGTTGTCCTTCCAGTTCGGGTCGTGCTGCAGACGGTCGACCCATCCAAAGCAGGGCCGCCGGCCATCCGGGCCGACCTGGAAGATCGACACCAGCCGGGCCCACAGGTCACCGGCCACCGCGTCCAGCGTCAGCCGGTGACCCGATCCGGTCGGATATTCGATTGTCAGGTCGTCGCCGAAGAAGCGGTGATAGCGCTCCAGAGCGGTGGTCGCGAGGAAATTCAGCGGGAACCACACGGGCCCGCGCCAGTTCGAGTTGCCGCCGAACATGTCACTGGTGGATTCGGCCGGCTCGTAGTCCACGGCGGCGCGCACTCCTTCGA
>JAVHVH010000206.1:0-10386 GCA_032160665.1 Pseudonocardiales bacterium | reverse complement strand
CGCCGTCTTCGACCGCGCCCGCTCCATCTGGGGCTACAGCAGCATCCACCGCTTCTTCACCCAATCCCAACGCCTGGCCATGGCCGCCCGCGACAACGGCTGCACCTTCCCCCGCTGCGACGCCCCCATCCACCAATGCCAAAGCCACCACATCACCGACTACGCCGACGGCGGACCCACCGCGATCGACAACGACTGCCTGCTATGCGCCTTCCACCACCGCGAATTCACCCCCATGGGCTGGACCGCAACCATGATCCACGGCACCCCCCCCTGGATCCCCCCACCCTGGATCGACCCCGACCAAACACCACGCCGCAACACCATCCACGACCCCGCACCAGACCCCGTCGGTGTGTGACCGATCTCAGATGGTTGACGTATCAACTGCCTCACGTAACGTGTGATTGAGGGTTCAATCACGAAGAGCTGGAGGCGTCATGAAACTTCTCGTGATCATCGCAAGCACTCGGCCGGGTCGGGTCGGGTCGACAATCGGCGACTGGTTCGTCGACCGCGCGAACGAGCACGGCGGCTTCGAGGTCGAGGTCGCCGACCTGGCCGAGATCAATCTGCCGTTCATCGACGAGCCGGCTCACCCCGTGACCGGCAACTACCTCCATCAGCACACCAAGGACTGGAGTGCGCTCGTCGACGGCTCGGATGCGTTCGTGTTCGTCATGCCGGAGTACAACTACAGCTTCAGCGCGCCGCTCAAGAACGCGATCGACTACCTGAACCGCGAGTGGGCGTACAAGCCGGTCGGCTTCGTCAGCTACGGCGGCGTGTCGGGTGGGTTACGGGCCGTCCAGATGATCAAACAAGTCGTCACAACGCTGCGGATGACGCCGGTGGTCGACGCCGTCGTGATTCCGATGGTGCGGACGATGATCAACGACAACGGCGGCTTCGAGCCGACCGACATCGTCCTGGGGTCAACGAAGGCGATGCTCGACGAACTCGTGAAGTACGGCCGTGCGATGGCCGCTATGCGCGCCGACGGCTGACGCAGGCCCGTTAGGCTGAGGCCGCCTTACTCTCGCCCCGAGGAGTTGCCGTGGCCCGCGTGGTCGTCGATGTGGTGCTCAAGCCCGAAATCCTGGACCCCCAGGGGCAGGCGATCGTGGGCGCCCTCGGCCGGCTCGGCATCGTCGGGGTACGCGACGTGCGACAGGGCAAGCACTTCGAACTCGACGTCGAGGACGACCTCGACGACGCAACCGTCGCCAAGCTCGCCGACACCCTGCTGGCGAACCCGGTGATCGAGAACTTCGCGATTCGGCGCGACTGACCGATCACCCTGCGCCGCCCCGGTAATCTGTGCCCGTGCCGTTTCGCGTTGGTGTGGTGACGTTTCCGGGCAGTCTTGACGATCGCGACGCCGCCCGCGCCGTGCGGATCGGCGGCAGCGAGGCAATCTCGCTGTGGCATGCCGACGCGTCGTTGCACGATGTCGACGCGGTGATCCTGCCCGGCGGCTTCTCCTACGGCGACTACCTGCGCTGTGGCGCCATCGCCCGGTTCTCCCCGGTGATGGAGTCGATCGTCGCCGCGGCCCATGACGGGATGCCCGTCCTCGGCATCTGCAACGGCTTCCAGGTGCTGTGCGAGGCCCACCTGTTGCCGGGCGCGCTGATCCGCAACGACCATCGCAAGTTCGTCTGCCGCGATCAGGTGCTGCGCGTCGAGAGCACGGCCACCCGGTGGACGTCCGACTACCGCGAAGGTCAGGAGATCGTCATCCCACTCACGAACGGCGAGGGCGGCTACGTCGCCGATGCGCGCACCCTGAACGAGCTGGAAGCCAACGGCCGGGTGGTCGTCCGATACCTGGCCGGCAATCCCAACGGCAGCTACCGCAACATTGCCGGCATCGCCAACGAGGCGGGAAACGTCGTCGGCCTGATGCCGCACCCGGAGCACGCGGTCGAGGACCTCACCGGGCCCGGCACCGACGGGCTCGGGTTCTTCCTCTCCCTCGCGGGCGCGCCGGCATGAGCCCGGCCGTCGACACGGTCGGCGCCGCCGAGCAGACGCCCGAACTCGCGCAGCCGTACAAGGAACTTGGCCTCGCCGACGACGAGTACGCACGCGTCCGCGAGATTCTCGGCCGGCGCCCGAGCAGCTCCGAGCTCGCGATCTACTCGGTCATGTGGAGTGAGCACTGCTCGTACAAGTCGTCGAGGGTGCACCTGCGCCAGTTCGGCGAGAAGGCTCCGAAGACCGACATCCTTCTGGTCGGGATGGGTGAGAACGCCGGCGTGGTCGACGTCGGGGGCGGCTGGGCCGTCACCTTCAAGATCGAGTCGCACAACCATCCCTCCTACGTCGAGCCTCACCAAGGCGCCGCGACCGGTGTCGGCGGCATCGTCCGCGACATCCTGACCATGGGCGCCCGGCCCGTGGCGGTCCTCGACAGCTTGCGGTTCGGCCCGCTCAACGCCCCGGACACCGCGCGCGTGCTGCCCGGGGTCGTCGCGGGCATCGGCGGGTATGGCAACTGTCTCGGCCTGCCGAACATCGGCGGCGAGCTCTACTTCGACGACAGCTACATCGGCAACCCGCTCGTGAACGCGCTCTGTGTGGGTGTGATGCGCGCCGACTCAATCAAGCTCGCGAAGGCAGACGGGCCCGGCAACCTGGTCGTCCTGTTCGGCGCCCGGACCGGAGGCGACGGGATCGGCGGAGCGTCGGTCCTGGCCAGCGCCAATTTCGACGAGGCCCATCAGGCCAAGCGGCCAAGTGTCCAGGTGGGCGACCCGTTCGCCGAGAAGGTGCTCATCGAGTGCTGTCTCGAGATCTTCGCCGCGGACCTCGTCGTTGGCATTCAGGACCTCGGGGCCGCCGGGCTCTCGTGCGCGACCACCGAACTCGCCGCAGCGGGGACGGGCGGCATGGACGTCGATCTCGACCGGGTCCCCCTTCGCGATCCGACGCTCGCGCCCGAAGAGATCCTGATGAGCGAGTCGCAGGAACGCATGATGGCGGTGGTCACACCGGAGCGGCTCGAGGAGTTTCTCGCGGTCTGCGGCAAGTGGGAGGTCACTGCGACGGTCATCGGCACGGTCACGGACAGCGGCCGACTGCGCATGACCTGGCGCGACGAGCTGATCGTCGACATCCCGCCGCGCACCGCCGCGGCCGAGGGTCCCGTGTACCAACGCCCGATCGAGCGGCCGCTGGACCAGGAAGCGGTCGTGGGGGTCGACGGCCGGGGCCTGCCCCGTCCCCGTAGCGCTGACGAACTGCGCACGACCCTGCTGCGGCTGGCCGCGTCGCCGAACCTCGCCGACAAGTCGTGGGTGACCGATCAGTACGACCGCTACGTGCAGGGCAACACCGTCCTCGCCCAGCCCGAGGACGCCGGGATGATCCGCCTCGACGAGTCGACGCTGCGTGGCGTCGCGATCTCGACCGACGGCAATGGCCGCTACACCCGGCTCGACCCGTACGTGGGCGCGCAGCTCGCGCTCGCGGAGGCCTACCGCAACGTCGCCGCCACCGGCGCCCGCCCGTTGGCCGTCACGGACTGTCTGAACTTCGGCTCGCCCGAGGACCCCGGCGTGATGTGGCAGTTCGCGGAGGCCGTGCGCGGACTCGCCGACGGTTGTCAGACCCTGGGCACGCCGGTCACGGGTGGCAACGTCAGCTTCTACAACCAGACCGGGACGACCGCGATCCTGCCGACCGCGGTGATCGGCGTGCTCGGCGTCATCGACGATGTCACGCGGCGCACTCCGCAGGGCTTCTCCGGCGACGGCGCGCTGATCTACCTGCTCGGCGACACGCGCGACGAATTCGGCGGTTCGGAGTGGCATGCCATGCACGGCTTCCTGGGCGGCCGGCCCCCTGCGGTCGACTTTGCTCGCGAGAAGCTGCTCGCCGGGGTCCTCATCAGCGCGTCCCGCGAAGGCCTGATCGACTCGGCCCACGACCTGTCCGAGGGCGGCCTCGCCCAGGCGCTGGTCGAGTCGTGCCTGCGCGGCGACACCGGCGCTCGGATCACCCTGCCCGAGGGCAGCGACCCCTTCGTCGCCCTCTTCAGCGAGTCGACCGGCCGCGCGATCGTCAGCGTTGCCCGCGGTGACGAGTCCGACTTCATCGGGCTGTGCGCCACCCGCGGACTGCCGCACACCCGCATCGGCGTCATCGACCTGCTCGTGCCCGAGCTCGACGTCCAGGGGCAGTTCCGCATCTCGCTGCGCGAGTTGCGGGCGGCGTGGACGCGGACCCTGCCGAGCCGCTTCGAGCGATGAGCGATCGGCTACGCGCCGACGTCGAGGCTTTCGTCGAGCAGGGCGGCCTCGTGGCCGACTGGCTGGACGCTCTCCCCAGCGATGCGTTCGCCGCGTCGTCGGTCCTCGCCGGGTGGGACGTCCGAACCTTGGTCGGACACCTCGTGCTCGTGCAGCGCGGGCTGGGGGCGCGCCTCGGTGATCCGTCGGACGGCACCGCCGCGTCCGCCGCGGAGTTCGTGAGCCGCTACCGCCCCGCCGTCGAGCAGATCGCGGAGAGCACCCGTACCGCGACCGCCGACCGGACGCCCGCCGAACTGATCGCCCGCCTGCGCGACACCGCTTCGGTCCTGGCCGCGGTCCAGGGGGTCGCGCCCAAGGCGGTCGTCCTCGGCGGCCGCGGACCGATCACCGCACAGGACTGGGTGACCACCCGGCTGATCGAACTCGCGGTCCACTCCGACGATCTGTCCCGCTCGCTGCCTGACCGCGACCCCCTGCCAATCACCCGACCCGTCCTGGCGGCGGCGACCCGCGCCCTGGCCGAGATCCTCGCCGCTCAGGCCCCCGGCCGGTCCGTCGAAGTCCGGGTTCCGCCCTTCGTCGCTGTCCAGGCCGTCGCCGGGCCCCGCCATACCCGCGGCACGCCGCCCAACGTCGTCGAGACCGATCCCCGTACCTGGCTGCGCCTCGCCACCGGCCGAATCACCTTCGCCGCGGCGGTCGGCCAAGGCGCCGTGCGAGCCAGCGGCAACCGCGCCGACCTCACCCCCCACCTCCCCGTCCTCAGCTAAGAGCCGCCCCGCGGCACGTGGCAGTGGTTTGCGTGCGGGAGCGACGGACGACACCCGTCACCCGGCGCGACCCACATCCGCGTGCCCCGGTCAGGTGCAGCCACGATCACCCGTACACTCGAAAACGTGGCGCGAGGCGACGGCAAGCTGACCCACGAACTCCTCTACGAAGACAAGCGACCGCAGGACGCGTGCGGAATCTTCGGCGTCTGGGCGCCGGGGGAACAGGTCGCCAAGCTCACTTACTTCGGCCTGTACGCGCTGCAACACCGCGGCCAGGAAGCCGCCGGCATAGCGGTCAGCGACGGCAGCTCCCTCGTCGTCTACAAGGACCTCGGCCTGGTCTCGCAGGTCTTCGACGAGGCCACGCTGGCGACGCTGACCGGCCACATCGCAGTCGGCCACACCCGCTACTCCACGACCGGGTCCACGACCTGGGAGAACGCGCAGCCCAGCTTCCGCACGACGCCGGCCGGCACGGGGCTGGCCCTCGGGCACAACGGCAACCTCGTCAACACCGCTGAGCTCGCCGACGAGGCCCGCGCCGCCGGCCTGCGCAGCGACATGGGTGCCACGACCGATTCCGAGCTGCTGACCGCCATGCTGGCCGCGCGTCCCGACGTCAGCGTGGAGCAGGCGGCAATGGACGTCCTGCCCAAGCTGCGCGGCGCGTTCTCGCTGGCGTTCATGGACGAGCACACGCTCTACGCCGCCCGCGATCCGCAAGGCGTCCGTCCGCTGGTGCTCGGCCGGCTCGAGCGCGGCTGGGTCGTCACCTCCGAGACCGCAGCGCTGGACATCGTCGGTGCGAGCTTCGTGCGCGAGATCGAACCCGGCGAGCTCATCGCCATCGACGAGGACGGCCTGCGCTCGCAGCACTTCGCCGCCGCGGCGCCCAAGGGCTGCGTCTTCGAGTACGTCTATCTCGCTCGTCCCGACACCACGATCGCCGGCCGCAGCGTCCACTCGGCCCGCGTCGAGCTGGGCCGACGACTGGCCCGCGAGCACCCGGCCGAGGCCGATCTGGTCATCCCGGTCCCCGAGTCAGGCACCCCGGCTGCGATCGGCTACGCCGAGGCCTCGGGCATCCCGTACGGCGTCGGCCTGGTCAAGAACTCCTACGTCGGGCGCACCTTCATCCAGCCGTCGCAGACGATCCGTCAGCTCGGTATTCGGCTCAAGCTCAATCCGTTGCGCGATGTGATTCGCGGCAAGCGGCTGGTCGTCGTCGACGACACGATCGTGCGCGGCAACACCCAGCGCGCCCTGGTGCGGATGCTGCGCGAGGCCGGCGCCCTCGAGGTGCACGTCCGGATCTCGGCGCCCCCGGTCAAATGGCCGTGCTTCTACGGCATCGACTTCGCCTCCAAGGCCGAGTTGGTCGCCAGCGGCTTGGACGACGACGGCATCCGCGCCTCGATCGGCGCCGACTCGCTGGGCTACGTCTCGCTCGAGAGCATGATCGCGGCGACCGAGCAGCCGAAGACGCGGCTGTGCCGAGCCTGCTTCGACGGCGAGTACCCGATCGCGCTGCCCGAGGTCGTGGGCAAGCACGTGCTCGAGGGCATCGAAAAGTCAGTGAACAACCCGGGCCGCGAACCCGAACACGCGTCTTCCTTCGCCGCCGAAGACGCCCTCACCCGACCGTGACGTCCTACTCCGCTGCTGGCGTCGACATCGAGGCCGGTGATCGCGCCGTCGAACTGATGAAGGCGGCGGTCAAGCGCACCGATCGTCCCGGGACGCTGGGTGGTCTCGGCGGGTTCGCGGGGCTGTTCCAGCTCGATCTCGCCAAGTACCCGCAGCCGGTGCTGGCCAGTTCCACCGACGGCGTCGGCACCAAGCTGGCCATCGCTCAGGCCCTCGACCGGCACGACACGATCGGCATCGACCTCGTCGCGATGGTGGTGGACGACCTGGTCGTCGTCGGCGCCGAACCGCTCTTCCTCACCGACTACATCGCTACCGGCAAGGTCGTGGCCGAGAAGATTGCCACGATTGTCGGCGGCGTGGCCGAGGGTTGCGTCCAGGCCGGCTGCGCGCTGGTGGGGGGCGAGACCGCCGAACACCCCGGCGTTATGGATCCGAACGACTACGACATTTCCGGAACCGGGGTCGGCGTGGTCAATGCCGACGCCGTCCTCGGGCCCGAGCGGGTTCGGGCCGGCGACGCGCTCATCGCGCTCGGGTCGTCCGGAGTCCACTCGAACGGCTACTCCCTCATCCGGCACGTCCTGCTCGAACGCGGCGGCCTCGCTCTGGAAGCCGCCCCGGACCTGCTCGGGGGCCGCACCCTGGCCGACGAGCTGCTCACGCCCACCCGGATCTACGCGCTGGACTGCCTGGCGCTCGCCGCCGAGTGCGATGCCCACGCCTTCGCGCACATCACCGGTGGCGGGCTGGCCGGGAACGTGGCGCGGGTCTTGCCGGCGGGCGTCGACGCGGTTATCGACCGGTCCACCTGGGCTCCGCAGCCGATTTTCGAGCTGATCCGGGCCACGGGGGGCGTCGCCCGTGCCGATCTCGAGCAGACCTTCAACCTGGGAGTCGGCATGGTCGCCGTCGTTCCGGCTCACCGGGTGGACGACGCGTGTGCACTACTGGCCGAGCGGGGCGTACCGGCGTGGCAGCTCGGCGAGGTGCGCCGGGCCGGCGATTCACCGCCCAGCGGCGTCCACCTGGCCTCTGATTACGCCGGAACAGCCGCGACCTGGCGTTAGCGTGCAAGTTACCTGTCGGTCACCGCGGCACGGATTGCACGGGTCACAGCGCGTGCGCGGCTGACCACGGGGCGTTGTGATCCATCTCCAACGGGGTCGGACAGCCGACGGGGCTTACCGGTCGGTGCCGGTCCAGTCCTCGTACTCGTCGCTGTCCGCGTCGGTGGCTTCGACCGAGGCTGACCCCCGCGATTCGGATACCCCGAGTTCACGCTGAAGCGCATCGAGGTCCGTAAAGTGGGTGTTATATTTCAGCTCTCGCGCCACTTTTTGCTGTTTTGCCTTGGCACGGCCGCGCCCCATGGCTCGACCCCCTCGCTCGCGCGCTCATCCGGCTGAGGGCCTGAACCGTGAAGGTCAGCGGCTCGCCGGGGAAGTTGTCTTGTCGTGCAACAAGCGTACCTCGCGTGGAAGTCGCCCCGCACTCCGGTAACTCGTGTCCGGAAGTGACCAGGAAAGTCCGATTTAAACCCCGGAAAAACCGGACAGGAGGTTCCTGCATGGCACAGAGTGGACAGTTGAGCGTGCAGCTATGGGCAACCGGACTTCACGTTATGCATACTTGCGTCGTTCGCGTGGAACAGGACTCCACGTGACGTTTACCCAGAAGGGTGGCACCTACAATGACGACGGTCCGCCATCGACCGGAAACCGAAGCCCTGCTCACGCCGTCTGAGGTCGCGACGCTGTTCCGCGTCGACCCGAAGACCGTGACCCGTTGGGCCAAGGCCGGCAAGCTCACCTCGATTCGCACGCTCGGCGGACACCGCCGCTACCGCGAGTCCGAAGTGCGCTCACTTCTCGACGGCAACACCGCCAGGGTTGAAGCCTGACGAGAACGCCAAGAGCGGTACCGTCGCCGCCTCGCACCGCATCAGCGGTCCGGGGCGGCGTCGTGTTTGGGGGGAACCCACCCACAGGGTGTTCGGTGTGACCGCCGCCACATAAGGTGGACACCGTGACGACGCCGATGTCCTACGCCAGCGGAACGTCGGCGAAGCCGTTGATCGGCGAGACGATCGACACCAACCTGCGCCGCGCGGTCGCGGCCTTCGGCGACCGAGAGGCCCTCGTCGACGTCGCCGGAGGGCGCCGGCTCACCTATGCCGAGCTCGACGCGGCGGTCGAGGAACTCGCTCGGGCCCTGCTGGCTCGCGGGGTCGCCAAGGGTGAGCGGGTGGGCATCTGGGCCCCGAATTGCGCGGAATGGTTCCTCACCCAGTACGCCACGGCGCGCATCGGCGCGATCCTGGTCAACATCAACCCCTCCTACCGCACCCACGAGCTCGAGTACGTCCTGCGGCAGGCGTCGATCGGGACGCTCATCAGCGCCGTCTCGTTCCGGACCAGTGACTACCGGGCGATGGTCGAGGAGGTCCGTCCCGCGCTCGCGGAGCTGCGCGACGTCGTGTACCTCGGCGACCCGACCTGGGCCGCGTTACTGGCCGCCGCGGCCAAGGCGAGCCCGGACGACCTGGCGCAACGCAGCGCACAGCTGTCCTTCGACGATCCGATCAACATCCAGTACACGTCGGGCACGACGGGCTTTCCGAAGGGCGCGACGCTTTCGCACCACAACATCCTGAACAACGGGTACTTCGTCGGCGAGGGGATGAGCTACACCGAGCAGGACCGGATCTGCGTGCCGGTGCCCTTCTACCACTGCTTCGGGATGGTGATGGGCAACCTTGCCTCCACCTCCCACGGTGCCTGTGTCGTGATCCCGGCGCCGGGCTTCGACCCCGCGGCGACGCTGCAGGCCGTCCAAGACGAGAAGTGCACCTCGCTGTACGGCGTGCCGACCATGTTCATCGCCGAACTCGGTCTGCCGGAATTCGCGTCCTACGACCTGTCGTCCTTGCGCACGGGGTGCATGGCGGGCTCGCCGTGCCCGGTCGAGGTGATGAAACGGGTCATCACCGAGATGAACATGGAAGAGGTCACGATCGCCTACGGCATGACCGAGACGTCGCCCGTGTCGACCCAGACGCGCAAGGACGACTCGCTTGAGCGGCGCACGTCGACGGTCGGTCGGGTCCACCCGCACGTCGAGGTCATGGTGGTCGATCCCGACACGGGGCTCATCGTGCCGCGCGGCGAGCCCGGTGAGCTGTGCACCCGGGCGTACTCGGTGATGATCGGATACTGGGCCGAGGCGGAGAAGACCGCCGAGGTCTTGCGCAACGGATGGATGCGCACCGGCGATCTCGCGGTCATGGACAGCGAGGGCTATCTCAACATCGTTGGCCGGATCAAGGACATGGTGATCCGCGGCGGCGAGAACGTGTACCCGCGCGAGATCGAAGAGTTCCTCTACGGGCATCCGTCGATCGCCGACGTGCAGGTGGTCGGCGTGCCCGATGCTCGCTACGGCGAGGAGATCGTCGCGTGCGTGAAGCGCCGGGAAGGCTCGGAGCCGCTCTCCGAGGAAGACGTGCGGGAGTTCTGTCGGGGACGCATCGCGCACTACAAGGTGCCCCGCTACGTGCTGGTGGTGGACGAGTTCCCCATGACGGTCACCGGCAAGGTGCGCAAGGTCGAGATGCGCGCCGAGGCGGTCGAGCTCCTGGGCCTGCAGGAAGTCGCGGCGCGCAAGACTGCTTGACGCGCAGATCGTAGGGCGCGCCGTGCGCGCCG
>JAVHVH010000205.1:0-7696 GCA_032160665.1 Pseudonocardiales bacterium | reverse complement strand
GAGGGCACCTGCCCGGAGCGGCGCCTCGAGCGCTTCACCTCACGAGCGGTCTTCATCCCGGCCAGCTCGCGACGCAGCTTGGCCATCCGCGAGTTGATCCGCCGCCGGTCGATCTCGATCTTGGTCTCACCCGGGCCACGGCCGCCGATACCCAGCCCGCCGGCGGCCCGTCCGCCGACCTGCCGGGACAACGACTCGCCCCAGCCCCGCAGCCGCGGCAGCAGGTACTGCAGCTGGGCGAGCTCGACTTGAGCCTTGCCCTCTTTGGACCGTGCGTGCTGGGCAAAGATGTCGAGGATCAGCGCCGTTCGGTCGACTACCTTCACCTTGGTGACGGCTTCGAGCTGGCGCAGCTGACCGGGCGTGAGCTCGCCGTCGCAGATGACGGTGTCAGCGCCGTGTTCTAGCACGACGTCGCGCAGTTCCTTCGCCTTGCCCGAACCGATGTAGGTGGCCGGATCGGGGCGGTCGCGGCGCTGGATGAGCCCGTCGAGGACCTCGGAGCCGGCGGTTTCGGCCAGGCGGGCGAGTTCGACGAGGGAGTTCTCGGCCTCGACGAGCGTCCCGCCGGTCCAGACACCGACGAGGACCACGCGTTCGAGGCGCAGCTGGCGGTATTCGACCTCGGTGACGTCCTGAAGCTCGGTGGACAGGCCTGACACGCGCCGTAGCGCCTGCCGTTCCTCGAGTTCGTAATCGCCGTCGGCGAAGGGCGCGTCGTGTTCTGTCATCTCACCGTCCATCGTGTCACGGCTCGACGACCGATTACCGCCCGCGTAGCCACGAATCCTCGACCTCGATCTGCGCGACCAGGACGGCTGGACCGGTCAGGAGGACCTCGCCATCGCGCTGCCACTCGACCTCGCAGGTCCCGCCCGGGACGTCGACCTGCCAGGTGGAGCCGTCCGCGCCCGTCCCGTCGACGTGGGCCGCCGCGACGGCGGCCGCGCAGATCCCGGTGCCGCACGAGCGGGTCTCCCCCACGCCCCGCTCGTGGACGCGCATCTGGAGGTGCCGGGCCCCGCGGCGCACGACGAACTCGACATTCTGCCCGTGCGGCAGGGCCGGCTCGACGAGCGGCGGGTGGCGCAGGTCGAGGGCGGCCAGCTCGTCAGGCGTGTCGATCGGCACCACGACATGCGGGTTGGGCATCTCGAGCGCGAGGCCCGCGATCGGCGCGTGAAGGGCGGCGGTGGCGATCGGCCGGTCGGCAAGGAACCGGGGCAGACCCATGTACACAGTGACGTCTCCGTCCCCGCGAGTCCGCGCACGCCGGATCCCGCCGCGAGTCGCCACCGCCGCATTCGGTCCAACGAGGCTACCTACCTCTAGGTATCGCAAAAAAACGCGAATCCCATTTCCGCACATCTCGGCGATGCTGCCGTCGGCGTTGCGGTAGTCCATGAAGAAGGGCGCCTCGCCCGCCATTTCCTTGGCTTCTGGGTCGTTCTCGGAGCGCACAATCCGCAAAATTCCGTCCGCGCCCAGCCCGGCATGCCGGTCGCACAGCGCGCGCACCATCTCGGAGGTCAGGTCGATGGCGCCCTCGAGGTCGGGCAGCAGGAGAAAGTCGTTCTCCGTCCCGTGCCCCTTGATGAACCTCACGGGTCCAGGGTACGGAGGACGTCGTCGACCAGGGTGGACGTTGCCGCGTCGAACCAGCGAACTCGGGGATCGCGGCGGAACCAGGACCGCTGGCGGCGCACGAAGCGGCGGGTGCCACGCACGGTCTGGGCCACCGCCTCGTCGAGGTCGCCGACCACCGTCCCGTCCGCATCGATGCACTCCAGGAGCTGGGCATACCCGAGCGCCTTGCCCGCCGTGGGGCTGGCGCGCAGCCCCGTCGGCAGCAGCGACCTGACCTCGTCGACGAATCCCTGCGCCATCATCCGGTGCACCCGCACGTCGACCCGATCGTCCAGGTCGTCGCGGTCGAGCCCGATCTGGACGGAGTCGTAGAGGGAGTCGAACCCGGGCATCCGGGCCGTGAACGGGGCCCCGGTGAGCTCGATCACCTCGAGGGCGCGCGCGATGCGGCGCCCGTTGCCCGGCAGGATCGCCGCGGCCGCGGCCGGGTCGAGTTCGGCGAGCCGCGCGTGCAGGGCCTGCGGGCCGTGCTTGTCGAGTTCCGCGTAGAGACGGGCCCGAACCTCGGGCGATTCCCCGGGGAAGTCGAGCTTGTCCAGCGCACCGCGCAGGTAAAGGCCGGACCCGCCGACCAGAATCGGAATCCGGCCGCGGTCCTGGATCGCGGCGATCGCGAGGCGGGCCAGGATCTGGTACTCGGCCACGGCGGCGGACTTGGAGATCGCCCAGATGTCCAGGAGGTGGTGCTCGACGCCGCCGCGTTCGGCTAGCGGCAGCTTGGCCGTGCCGATGTCCATGCCGACGTAGAGCTGCATGGAGTCGGCGTTGATCACCTCTCCGCCGAGCCGCTGGGCGAGCGCGACGGCGAGATCGGATTTGCCGGTGGCGGTGGGCCCGACGACGGCCAGGACGCGGCCGTCAGCCACGGCTCCTCCACGCGGCGACGAGGTAGCCGACGCCGTAGGGCGCGGCGTCGTAGAGCAGTTCAGCGTCGAACGTGCCTCCGGCGAGCAACCGGGCGGTCGCGTTCCAAGCCGGAGCGCCGGAGGCCAGCAGCTCGTCGGCCAGTCCCAGGTCGACGCGGAGCCCGGCGGCGTCGCCGGTGCGCAGTGCCTTGGCGACGCCGGCGTCGAACGCCTCGGCGCGTTCGTCGAGATAGCCCGGGGCGGTCGGACCGCGGCGGGCGCTGCCGTCGCCCATCACAAGCAGCGACAATGGGGTGTCCGAACCCATCCCCCTGATGGCGATCTCCGCATCGGGACCAGTTGAGTAGCCCAGGGCGCCATGGTCCGGGCCGAATGCCTCGCGCAGTAGCCACGCGCCGATCGTCAGGGACAACGGCAGCTCGAGCGGGCCCGGGTCGTCCGATCCGAGCGGAATCTCGAGGTCGACGCCGTAGCCCTTGAGCGTGCCGCGGGCGGTCGAAGAGTGGAACTGCGAGCGATCCCCGGCCCCGATGACCAGGATCTGCGGGTCCGGCAGCGCCACACGTCGGATCGCAGCTCGGCAGGCCTCGCGGAGATCGTCCAGTTCGAGCGCCGCGCCCTGCGCGACCTCGGGAATGAGCACCGGCGGATGCGGGCAGAACGCAACGCCGGTTATCAAGGCCGAACCTCGCTGCGCCCATCCACGCCGCGAAGGCTAGCGCCCGTGCCGCCCCGCACCCGATCGTGTCTAATGCTCTTTCATGGGCTCGGACTGGGGACGGATCGACGACGACGGTGCCGTGTACGTCCGGACCGCCGACGGCGAACGTGTCATCGGCTCGTGGCAGGCCGGTGACGCCGAGGCGGGTATCGCGTTCTACGTCCGTCGCTACGAAGACCTCGCCACCGAGGTGCAGTTGCTGGAGAAGCGGCTGGAGTCCGGTGCCGGCGACCCGGCCAGCACCCGCAAGCACGCCCTCGAGATGAAGGAAGGGCTGGCGAGCGCGGCCGCGATCGGCGATCTCGCTTCCCTCGACGCGCGCCTGGACGCGCTGATCGGAAAGGCCGACGAAAAGGCCGGCGTCGCCGCGGCCGCCCGCGAGAAGGCCCGCGCCGACGCGATCGCGGCCAAAGAGGCACTCGTCGCCGAGGCCGAGCAGCTCGCCGAGTCCGCCACCTCCTGGAAGGTGTCCGGGGACCGGCTGCGTTCGATCGTCGACGAATGGCGGCTGATCAAGGGCGTCGACCGCAAGACCGACGACGCCTTGTGGAAGCGGTTCTCCGCCGCCCGCGACGCCTTCGGACGCCGGCGCGGCCAGCATTTCGCGCAGCTCGACGCCGAACGCAGCACGGTCAGGGACGCGAAGGAGCGGCTGATCGCTCGCGCCGAGGAACTTGCGAAGTCCTCGGACTGGAAAGAGACCACCGCCGCGATGCGCGAGCTCATGAACGAGTGGAAAGCGGCCGGGCGCGCCGGCCGCGATGTCGAGGACGCGCTGTGGACCCAGTTTCGCGCGGCGCAGGACTCCTTCTTCGAACGGCGGTCGAGCACCTTCGCCGAGCGCGACGCCGAACAGGTCGCCAACCAGCACAAGAAGGAGGAGGTCATCGCGCGGGCCGAGGCGCTCGACCTCCGCGATCCCAAGGCGGCCCAGTCCACGTTGCGCGACCTGCAGGTGCAATACGACGCGGTTGGCCACGTGCCGCGCGATGCGATGCGCAAGCTCGACGACCGGATGCGGGCCGCCGAGCAGCGGGTCCGCGACGCCGTGGACGCCGAATGGCGGCAGGGCAGCACCGAGTCCAACCCGTTCCTGGCCGCGCTGCGCGACCGTCTGGCCGAGGCCGAGGCCAAGCTCGAGCGGGCCCGCAAGGCCGGCGACGCCGCTCGGATCGACAAGGCCGAGGCCGAGGTAGCCCAGCGTCGCGCGCTGATCCCGGAGTAGGCGATGGTCACTTCGTTCACCCCCAGGCTGCTGCACGACGCCGCCGCTCCGCCGTCCGAGCCGCAGGCAATCGTCGAGGCTTTCCTCGCCGCGCTCACCGTGCCGGATGTGGGTACCGCGGTCGACCTGCTGGACGAGCGGGTCGCGTACACCAACGTCGGCCTACCGACCATCCACGGCCGCCGTGGGGTCACCCGGGTGCTCGCCGGACTGGAACGCCCAGGCGTGGGCTTCGAGGTCTACCTGCACGCCATCGCCGCCGAGGGCCAAGTCGTGCTGACCGAGCGCACGGACGTTCTGCGCCTAGGCCCGGTGCGGCTGCAGTTCTGGGTGACCGGCCGCTTCGACGTGCCGGCCGGCAAGATCACGCTGTGGCGGGACTCGTTCGACTACCTCGACGTGCTGCGCTCGCTGTCCCGCGGGATCGTCGGCGCGGCAATTCCGGCCCTGCGCCCGAAGGCGCCGTCCTCGGCCGACGTGGCGCCGGGCCGGCACTAGACCGGCCGCGACCCGATCGTCAGCAGGGGCGCCGGCGCCGCGGCGTGCGTGGCTTCCGACGCGCCACGCCACGGCCGATGGGTTCGGACGCCGCCATCGGCGACCAGGTGGTGCGGCGCGGCGTAGGTGACATCTGCGGTCAGGACGTCGCCCGGCGCGGCCTCAGGCGCCGCGACGTGCACCAGGCGCCCGTCCCGGGCACGCCCGGACACCCGACCCGTCGCGCCGTCCTTACGTCCGTCGGTGGAGTTGACCAGAATTTCGACCTCGCGCCCGATCAATGACCTCGCGGCGTCCCAAGACAGCTCCTCCTGCAGGGCGGTGAGGCGCTCGTAGCGCTCCTGGACCACGGCCTTGGGGATCTGATCGGCCAGGTCCGCCGCTGGAGTTCCGGGGCGCTTGGAGTACTGGAACGTGTACGCGCTCGCGAACCGGGCCATCCGCACGGCGTCGAGCGTCAGCTCGAAGTCGGACTCCGTCTCGCCCGGGAAGCCGACGATGATGTCGGTGGTGATCGCGGCCTCGGGCATGGCCGTCCGGACGTTGTCGATGATCGCGAGGTAGCGGTCCCGGCGGTACGAGCGGCGCATCGCCTTCAGGATCGCGTCCGAGCCCGACTGCATCGGCATGTGCAGCTGCGGCATCACGTTCTGGGTCTCGGCCATCGCGGCGATGACGTCGTCGGTGAAGTCGCGCGGATGCGGACTGGTGAACCGGACCCGCTCGAGTCCGTCGATCTCCCCGCACGCGCGCAGCAGCTTGCCGAAGGCGAGGCGGTCGCCGAAGGAGCGCCCGTAAGAGTTCACGTTCTGACCCAGCAGCGTCACCTCGACGACACCGGCATCGACGAGAGCGCGGATCTCGGCGAGCACGTCGCCCGGGCGGCGGTCGGTCTCGGCGCCACGCAGGCTCGGCACGATGCAGAACGTGCAGCTGTTGTCGCAGCCCACCGAGACCGACACCCAGGCACTGAACGCCGACTGGCGGCGGGTCGGCAGGTCGGACGGGAAGTTCTGCAGCGCCTCGACGATCTCGACCTGCGCCTCGCGATTGTGCCGCGCGCGTTCGAGCAGCACGGGCAGCGCGGCGAGGTTGTGCGTGCCGAAGACGACGTCGACCCATGGCGCCTTCTCGACGATGCGGCCCCGGTCCTTCTGTGCCAGGCAGCCACCGACCGCGATCTGCATGTCAGGGTTGGCCGCCTTGGCCGGGTAGAGATGGCCGAGGTTGCCGTAGAGGCGGTTGTCGGCGTTCTCGCGGACCGCGCAGGTGTTGAAGACGACGAGATCCGGGGGTGCACCGGCGGCGCGTTCGTAGCCGGCCCGCTCGAGCAGGCCGGCCAGCCGCTCGGAGTCGTGGACGTTCATCTGGCACCCGTAGGTGCGGATCTCGTACGTACGCGTCATAACGGGTCGAGGATACGGGCCCCGCAGTGGTGCAATGGCCTGGTGACCCTCACTGACGGTGACGTGGCGGCGCTCGCCCGGCAGGCCGTCGACCTGCTCGATCCGGACATCGAGATCCGCATCGATCCCAAGGACCCGGTCGATCCCTATCGCTTCGGTGCGCAGTCCTGGCTGATCCATACGTTCGGAGTCGACGTCTACGCCAGCGCTGCTGACTCGTACGCCGAAACGCTGGCTCGGATCATCGACCAGCTGTCCGAGTACGGCAGCGAGAGCGAGCGGTTCTGGGGTCGCGCGATTCCGCCGTGTCCTGGGCACTCACATCCGGCTCGGGTCACCGTCGAGGAACCGGTTGTCGTGCTCCGCTGCCCGGACACCGGCGACGTGGTCGCTCGGATCCGCCCGGAGGTGCCGGCATGACCGACCTTGCTGCTGCGATAGCGGACGTGACGGCCCGCTTTTCCGGGGTCGTGTCGGTGAGCCGGGGCGAGGCGGTCGAGTTCGAGCAGGCCTACGGTCTCGCCGACCGCGCGCACGGCGTCCCCAACACCGTCGACACCCAGTTCGGCATCGCCAGCGCGACGAAGGGCTTCACCGCCCTCGTCATTGCCGCGTTGATCGACAACGGCGGGCTCGAGATGTCGGCGTCGGCCAGATCGCTGCTCGGCGCCGACCTGCCGTTGATCGACGACCGGGTCACCGTCGAGCAGTTGCTGACACACACGTCGGGCATCGGTGACTACGTCGACGAGGACGTCGTCGAAGACGACGACTACGTGCTGACGGTGCCTGTGCACACGCTGGGCGAGACGGACGGCTACGTCGCCGCGCTGGACGGCTTCGCGCAGAAGTTCGCGCCGGGCGAGCGCTTCTCGTACTGCAACGGCGGGTACGTCGTCCTGGCGCTGCTCGCCGAGCGCGCGGCCGGCACGCCGTTCCGCGACCTCGTGGCCGAACGGGTGTGGCGCCGGGCGGGGATGACCGACACCGCGTTCCTGCGCATGGACGACCTGCCCGGACGCGCGGCGCTCGGGTACCTGCCCGACGGGCGCACGAACGTCCTGCACCTGCCGGTACGTGGCAGCGGCGATGGCGGCGCGTTCTCGACCGTCGCCGACTTCCGTTCCTTCTGGGTCGCGCTGTTCGCGGGTCGGATTCTCGATTCCGCGCACGTGGCCGAGATCGTCCGTCCGTACGTCGACGTTCAGGCCGAAGGCCTGCGCTACGGCCTGGGTTTCTGGCTGGCCGAGGACGGACCCGAGATTCGGCTGGTCGGCGGTGACGCCGGGGTGTCGTTCATCTCGTCGCACGATCCGACGACCGGACGCACCTG
>JAVHVH010000169.1:0-23527 GCA_032160665.1 Pseudonocardiales bacterium | reverse complement strand
CTCGACGCCAGCCCGCCGGGTGACGTCGTGCGGATTCCATTCGCCGATCCGAGCACGCAGGACCGGTTCGGCGCCGGCGAGTTGCCGGTGCCCGGCAGCATCGCGCAAGGGCCGGACGGCGCCATGTACGTCACGGTCGGCTCGTCCGCGCCGGGGGTAAACGGCGGGGTTGCCCGCGTCGCAGTCAATAACGGCGACGACGGCGATGAGGACGACGACGACTAAGAGGATCTAGGCGCGGCGGGTCGTCACGTTCGACCAGTGGCGACCCACGCGCTGGCCTCGAGCTCGAACGGCGCCTCCGGCAAGCCGGCGGCGCACCGCTGTTCGAGTTCGGCTCGCTGCGGTGCGTCCAGCCCGGCGACGTGTGCGCCCGCGGGACCGACGCCGAGCGTGAACGGCTCCCACCACTCGTCGAAGCTGGTGAACCCCACCCGGATCGTCAGCACCGATTGCTGGACGTCCTCCAGACCGGCGGCGGTGAACAGATCGACCAGCTGACCCTCAGCCGTGCCGGCGAGGAGAGACTCGCCCGGTGACGTCGGGTCCATCTCGCGCGCGGCCCGCCAGAAGACCGAGAGCGGTGAACGGTCGCCGCCGTCGTCCCACACCGAGGCCGCGAGCAACCCGCCCGGCCGGGTCACCCTGCGCATCTCGCGGACTCCGGCGAGCGGGTCGGCCATGAAGTGCACGACGAGCTGAGCAAGGGTCACGTCGAAGGTGGCGTCGCCGTACGGCAGGTCCTCAACCGCCCCCTGCTGCACGTCGACGCCCGGGAACCGGGCTCGCGCCGCGGCGACGAACGGCTCGGACGGATCGATGGCGCACACCGCAGAGGCGCCGAGGCGTTCGACGAGTAGCGCCGTCAGCGCACCGGGTCCGCAGCCCACGTCCAGAGCGCGGCGACGTGGTCGAGGATCGACCAGCGTGACGAATTCGTCGGCGAGGGGAACCGAGAACCGACCCATGAACCGGGCGTACGCCTCGGCCGTGACGTTGAAGCTCACGCCCGCACCCTACGACCCGACCAGTGTTGCCGTCGGGAGGTCTGGCCGACCCGGAGGCGCGGCGTCACAATCGGGGTGTGTCCGTGACTGAGCGGCTGTTGTCGGCCATGAACTCCCGTGACGCTCAGGCGTTCGCAGCGTGTTTCGCGCCGGACTACGACAGCAAGCAGCCGGCCCATCCAGCGCGCGCGTTCCGCGGCCGTGACCAGGTGCTGCAGAACTGGACCGCGGTGTTCGCCGGCGTCCCCGACTTTCGCGCCGAGCTCATCACCTACGCCAGGGCCGACGACGCCGAGATCGGCGAGTGGCGCTGGTCCGGTACCCACCTCGACGGTTCGGCGTTCGAGATGCGCGGGGCGACAGTGTTGGGCGTCGCGGATGATCTGGTGCAATGGGGGCGTCTCTATATGGAGCCGGTCGAGGCCGAGGGCGGCGCCATCGACGAGATGGTGCGCGACACCTATCGTCCGCCGGCGTGAGGTGTCGCCGAATCAACGATCCCGATAACAAGCGTGGCCTGCGTGGGCCGCTAATCCGGCTCCTTATTGGTGGTCCGGATGTGCCGGCGTCGCTCAATGCGGCGAATGTCGGAATTCGCCGCATTGAGCGACCGGATCAGGCAAATTTCCCCCGATGTCGGGGGCGGGACCGCGCCCTTTATCGACAGGTTGTCGGAACGGCGGACACCGAACCGTTGCTCAGCTTGACGTAGCCCGAGGTGCAGACGTGGTAATTGTGCGTCGGAGGCAGGATTTGACCAGAGTTGCGGGTGCTGATCAGCCACGGTCCCTGAGTGGCCCGGTTGAAGGTCGAGACGACGACATTGTTCTCGTCGAGGATTTGACAGCCGACCTGCGTGTAGACGTTGTTCAGATAACCCGTTGCGCTCGCCGGATAGCCCTGGTTGCCGATGTAGTAGACGGTCTGGCCGGTGGTGCTCACCGTTTGGGTTTGCAGGTTGCATTGGGCCACGAGGTCGGCATTCTTGGCATCCACCGATTCACCGGCGGCCGCAGCGCTGCCGGTCTGCGCGGACACGAGCGTTCCCAGGATGGCAAGTACCGCGCTGACGACGGCCACGGCGATACGTGTCAATGGGGATCTGGACTTGCGGTGCATGCGTGGTCTCCTGTCTGCCGGCCGGGCGTCCAATACGCCCGACTCCCCACCGACGCGGGAACGTTCCACCGGCAATTGAACGGACCGCGACCTGCGAAAGGGTAAACAGGCTCTGGCGGCTTGCCAAATCGAAACGAGCGGGTATTTCCGCGTCGTCGCTCCTGTGCAGAAATCTGCTCCGATAACGGCGAAATGTCGATTTGCAGGTCGGCTGACCGGGGCGGGCTGAAATGCGGACGTGAACTCCCGGCGCTGCGCTCGCACCGAACCGGCGTTGCTCGTACGCTCCGCCCGTGCGTCCGACGCTGCGGGCATCCGCCGTGGACCCGTTCCGGCGGGTCGCTATACCGCGCGACCTGACTCCGCTGATAGGACGCAGCGACCGCGAGGTCGACCCCGAATCGGTCGGCATGACGATGGAGAGCGTCGAGCGCATCTGGGCCAGCGTGCGCACCCTGTTTCGGCGCGGCCTGAACCCCGCCGTCACGGTCTGTGTGCGGCGGCAGGGGCAGGTCGTCCTGGATCGTTCGCTGGGCTGGGCGCGCGGCGCTGGTCCCGGCGAAGCGCGCGACGCCGAGCGGGTACTCGCGACACCGGACACGCCGTTCTGCGTGTTCAGTACGTCCAAGGCGATCACGGCGACGCTCATCCACGTGCTGGCCGAACGCGGCACGCTGCATCTCGGCGACCGCGTCGCCGACTACCTGCCGGAGTTCGCCGGCAGCGGACGGGACGCGATCACGATCGAGCAGGTGTTGTCGCACCGCGCGGGCATTCCGCAGATTCCCCAGGAACTCATGGACCTCGACCGCTTGGCCGACCCGGACCGGCTGCTCGAGGCGATCCCGCTGCTGCGCTCGCGACACAAGCCGGGCGCCGCGGTGGCTTACCACGCGATCTCGGGGGGCTTCGTACTCGCCGAGGTCGTGCGGCGAGCGACCGGCGCCGACATCCGCACCGTCCTGGCCAAGGAGATCCTCGACCCTCTCGACTTCCGGTGGACCAACTACGGCGTGAACGAGGCGGACCTGCCGGACGTCGGGGTGGCGTATCCGACCGGCCTGCGAGCCGTGCCACCGCTCTCGACCCTGATGACCCGCGCGCTCGGCGTCCCGGTGGACGAGCTGACGCGGATGTCGAACGATCCCCGGCTGCTGACCGGAATCGTGCCGTCCGGCAACGTCGTGTCGACCGCGCACGAACTATCCCGCTTCATGGAGCTGCTCTGCGCCGGCGGAACGATGGACGGCGTCACGGTAATGAGCCCACGCACCATCAGGCGGGCGCTGGCCGAGACCGCGTACCACGAATTCGACCGGACGTTGGGGGTGCCGATCCGGTACTCGAGCGGGTTCATGCTCGGCGCCCGGGCGATCAGCCCGTTCGGCCCGCACACCGACGAAGCCTTCGGACACATGGGATTCACCAACATCTCGGCCTGGGCCGACCCGCGACGCGAACTCGCGGTCGGCCTGATCACGAGCGGCAAAGCCGTGGTCGGCCCGCACCTCGACGCCGTGTGGCGCTTCGCCCGACGCGTCGGCGTCGAGGCTCCGAGGGTGGCCGAACCACGGCTCTACCAGAGCTGACCCGAGATCACCGGCGATCGAGGATGATGTTGCCGTCGGCGAGGTGAACGTCCACTGTGATCGGCGCACCCGTCGCGTCCGACGGCGGCAAGAGGGTCCGGCTGAGCCCGACACCGTTCTGGTCGTCGATCAGGGTGCCGTCCACCTCGATCACGCCGAAGTGCACGTTCGCGAGCACGGTCAGGTTCAGCGACTTCGGCGCGATGATCTTGATCTGACCAGCGCCCGCAGTGATGTCGATCGTGCGGGCCGAGGTTTGGGTCGGCAGCGAACGCAGGTCGAGCACGCCCTGACCGAAGGCCAGCCGGTATTCCGCTGCGGGCGCCGTCGTGGGCATCCATTCGCGTTGGCCGACGCCGTCGTGCAGGCTGGCGTGGCTGCCGGCAAAGGCGATCGCGCCGACGAGCGCCGGGACGATGAGCGTGGCGACGCTCCACGGCGTCCGCCGGGACACGAGACCCACGAGCAGCCCGGCGACAACGATCGCCAGCGTCGTCCAGAAGTAGACCTGCAGCTGAATGCCCGATACCGAGTCGACGATGCCCAGCACAACCAGGGTGACAATGAGCGTGACCAGCGTCGCGAGCCGCACCGGCATCGCGCGCCGCCGCCGTTCCCTTCGCGCGACGCGGGATTCCGAGATCCAGCTTCGGGTCTCCTGCACCCAGGCGGGCTGGGCTGGCCCCGGCGGCTGAGCAGGGTCGTCCGTCGTCTCGTCCTTGTTCAGACTCACGGGCGGGGCGTTGGGGTCGACTGCACTCGAGGACGCCTGCAGGTCGCGGCGCCCGAAGAAGACCACGAGCAGGACGACGACGGCGATGACGGGGAAGAACGGGCCGGGCGCCCACCAGCTGAACGCGACGGCCCAGAGCAGGACGCCGCCGACGACCGCGGCTACCCAGACCGGGATGCGACGCCGACGTAGCGCGCCGACCCAACCGTCGATCGGGGCCCGCTCGGTGCCGGCGTCGGGAATCGCGGCCCAGGCGATGAGATAGGCGAGGATGCCGGCGCCGCCGAAGAAGGCCGACGTGGCGAACAGGACGCGGAACAGCACGGGGTCGAGGCCGAAGTACTCGCCGAGCCCGCTCGCAACGCCGGCGCCGACGCGTCCGGTCCGGCTGCGTCGCAGTAGCCGGCGGGTGGGTGGGGGAGGCGGGGTCGGTGAGTAGCCGCCGAGGGTGTCAGTGGTGGTCATGGCGCAAAGCTTGCGCTGGGCGAGGGCTCAGGCACATCGGGCGTCGCCCCGATACCGACCCTGAATTGGGGTCTCGGGGGTGCACCTGATGCACGCGGACCCTCATGACCGCAATCATGGAGCCGTGACCGCCACCGCTTCGCCGACGCGCCGGTTGTACCGGCGCCCGGACCGGGGCATCGCGGGTGGCGTCGCGACCGGCATCGCCGAGCACATGGGCGTCCCGACCCGGGTCATCCGGCTGGTCTTCGTGTTCCTCGCCATCGGCGGCGGCCTCGGCGTCGCCCTGTACGGCGCGTACCTCATCGTGGTCCCGCCTGCCCCCGACGCGGGCCCCGGACGTTTTCCGGCGTGGCTCGAGTACGTGGGAGCCGCGATCGCCGGGGTCGCCGCGGTCGGAGTCGCGGCGACGTCGCTGCCCGATGGCGGCCTGTTCCTCCCGATCCTGCTCGCCTGCCTGGGCGGTGCGTTGATCTGGCGGCAGGCCTCCGAACCGGAACGGGTCAGGTTGCGGACGTTGTCCCGCACGTCTCTGGTCGCTGGTGGACGCATGCGGCTCGGCCGCGTCCGGCTGGCCGCGGGCGCAGCGCTGGTCCTCGCCGGCGCCGTGTTGGTGCTCGCGAAGGCCGACTTCACCGCCGTCCGCGACGGCCTGCTCGCGATGCTGGTGACCGTCGTCGGTCTCGCCCTCATCACCGGGCCGTGGTGGATGCGGACGATGACCCAGCTGTCCACCGAGCGCGCCGAGCGGATCCGTTCCCAGGAGCGCGCGGACATTGCGGCGCACCTGCACGACTCGGTGCTGCAGACGCTCGCGCTGATCCAGCGCAACGCCGGCTCGGCCCGCGAGGTCACCCGGCTGGCCCGCGGTCAGGAGCGAACGCTGCGCAGTCTGCTCTACGGCACGCGCGCCGCGTCGGACCAGTTCGGTGAGGAGCTGCGGGCGGCGGCCGCCGACGTCGAGGACGCGTACGCCATCTCGGTGGACGTCGTGGTCGTTGGTGACGCACCGCTCGACGCTTCGCTCGCGGCCGTCGCCGCGGCCGCCCGGGAGGCGCTCGTCAATGCGGCCAAACACTCCGGCGTCGAAGCGGTGAGTCTCTACGCGGAGTTGGAGCCCGACGAGGTGAGTGTGTTCGTGAAGGATCGCGGGATGGGCTTCGACCTGGCCGACGTCGCCGCCGATCGGCAGGGTATCCGCGGGTCGATCATCGGCCGCATCGAGCGGCACGGAGGACAGGTGCACGTGACCAGCGTCAAGGGCAGCGGTACCGAGGTCGAGATCAGAATGCCGCGGCCATGAGCGCTGGCGCGCACAGCCGGGCGAACCGGTGACCGCCCGCGTCGTCCTCGTTGACGACCATGCGATGTTCCGCACCGGGGTGCGGGCCGAACTGGGCGAGCGGGTCGACGTCGTCGGTGAGGCCGGCACGGTGGCGGACGCGGTCCGGGTCATCACCGCGCAACGGCCGGACGTCGTGCTTCTGGACGTGCACATGCCCGACGGCGGGGGACTGGCCGTGCTCGAGGCCGTCGTCAAGCAGTTGCCCGACACCCGGTTCCTCGCGCTCTCGGTCTCCGACGCCGCCGAGGACGTGATCGCGCTGATCCGCGCGGGCGCCTGCGGCTACGTCACCAAGACGATCTCGGCCGACGACCTCGCCGCCGCGGTCGTGCGCGTGGCCGATGGCGATGTCGTGTTCAGCCCGCGTCTCGCCGGCTTCGTCCTCGACGCCTTCCGCGACGCGCCGGTGATGCCGTCCATCGATCCGGAGATCGACCAGTTGACGCCCCGCGAGCGGGAGGTACTACGGCTCCTGGCCCGGGGCTACGCATACAAGGAGATCGCGACCCAGCTGTTCATCTCGATCAAGACCGTGGAGACCCACGCGTCGAACGTGCTGCGCAAGTTGCAGCTGTCGAACCGGCATCAGCTGACCCGATGGGCCGCTGACCGCCGCATGCTCGAGTAGCGCGTCACTCGGCCCAGGGTGGGGTGAAGGTCGCACCCTCAGACACCGCCTGGCCACCCACGGGCAGGATGCAGATGGCCTCGGCCGGCCCGCCGGCAGCGACGAGTGTGAACTCGGTCCCGGCCGGCACGATCAATGCGCCGCCCGCTGACGCGGTCTCGTCGTGGTCGGCGAACTTGGCGGTTACGGAACCGGCCAGGACGACGAACGTCTCCTCGCGGGTGAGCGAATGGGACGGCGTGGGTTTACCGGCCCGGAACTCCACCCGCCACGCGGCGACGTCGCGCGCCCCCCGGCTCGGGGCGGCGAGCCCGACGATCCTGGCGGCGCCGGTGTCGAAGACCGGCGCTTCTTCCGCGGAGACGATGGACATGATTGACTTCCCCTCAGTCGTAAGCTTTGGAGAATAGTAAACCATGGTGAATCAAATTGAGAAGGCCGATTTCGCGATCCTCGTGACCGGGGCGGCGCGGGTGATCAGCGATCGCCTAGGCGACGCGGTACTACGCGCCGGGGTGGACGATATGCGTTCGTCATTCGGCTTCGTCATCCGTGCGCTGGCCGAGCGAGAGCGCACGCTCACCGAGCTGGCCGAGCTGCTCGGCGTGACCAAGCAGGCGGCGATCAAGGTGGTGGACGAGATGGAGCTCGGCGGATACGTCGAGCGGGAAGCGGATCCGAACGACCGGCGGGCCAAGGTGATCCGGCTGACGCCCAAGGCTCGTCAGGTGCGGCGCGCGGCCCTCGCCGAGAGCCGCCGCGTCGAGGCGGGCCTGCGCCGCGATCTGGGCGTGAGCGACATCGAGGCCATGCGGCGGGTCTTGCTGCGGCTACTCGAACGCAACGGCGCCCTAGACGACGCGACCGCCGGGCGTTCGAAGGCGATCTGGTAGGTCAGCGCCGGCCGCGGCAGACCTGCAGGACAGCGTCGGCCAGGGCGGGCCCGTTGGAGCCGAGGGCGTTGCGGTAGGTGTCGAGGATGACGCGCTCGCGGCCGAGCTCGACCCGGGTGCCTCCGGCATTGATCCGGGCGGTCTGGATGCGCGTGGACAGCCGAGCCCGCTCGGCGACCAGGCGCACGATCGCCTCGTCCAGGGCGTCGATCTGCCCGCGCAGCATCGGGATCGATGCAGCGGCCTCGGCCTGGTCGGTGCCGGGAGTGGCGATGGTCATCGAAGTGCCTTTCGTCTGCGACCCGTCCAAGGTCCCGACACGACAAACGCCCCGGGGCTCGGCCCGGGGCGTCGTGGTTGTGGTTGGTCAGCCAGCAACAACGGGCACCGAGTTGCGGTACCCATAAAAGAATCGGTTGCTGCGCACGTGTCAATGGTGACACGCCTGCCCACATACCGGCAACCGCGTCCCACTGATCGGGACGCGCCGGCTGCGCCCAGGATGCTGATCGAAACGGCTGCTGCGGCCCTGACGGTGGTCGCACGTAGGCTTGCCGCCGTCATGAAGCACCTCGATTCGGCGGCCCTCCTCGACGGGCTGAATCCCCCGCAGCGCGCCGCTGTGGTGCACCAAGGCGGTCCGTTGCTGATCGTCGCGGGCGCCGGATCGGGCAAGACCCGGGTGCTCACCCATCGGGTCGCCTACCTGCTGGCCGAGCGCGGCGCGACGCCGGGCCAGATCCTCGCGATCACGTTCACGAACAAGGCCGCGGGCGAGATGAAGGAGCGGGTGGCGGCGCTCGTGGGGCCGCGGGCCAAGGCGATGTGGGTGTCCACGTTCCACTCGATGTGTGTTCGCGTGCTTCGCGCGGACGGCAAGACGCTGGGCCTGAAATCGTCGTTCTCGATCTATGACGCCGATGACTCCAAGCGGCTCATGACGATGGTCGGCCGCGACCTGGACCTCGATCCGAAGCGCTACCCGGCGCGATCCCTGTCGGCCCAGATCAGCAACCTGAAGAACGAGCTGGTCACGGCCGAGGCCTGGGCGGACAAGGCAAGCAGCGCTCCGGAGAAGGTGCTCGCCGAGGCCTATACGCGGTATCAGAATCGGCTGCGCGACGCCCACGCGCTCGACTTCGACGACCTGATCATGACGACCGTCGGGCTCGTCCAGAACTACCCCGACATCGCCGAGCACTACCGTCGCCGGTTCCGGCACGTGCTCGTCGACGAGTACCAGGACACCAACCACGCGCAGTACATGCTCGTCCGCGAGCTGACGATGTCCGCCGACCCGACCCACCCCACCGAGCCGGCGGAACTTGCCGTCGTCGGCGATGCCGACCAGTCCATCTACGCGTTCCGCGGCGCGTCGATCCGCAACATCCTCGAGTTCGAACGCGACTACCCGGACGCGACGACGATCCTGCTCGAACAGAACTACCGTTCGACGCAGACGATCCTCTCGGCGGCCAATGCCGTCATCGCCCGCAATCCCGATCGCAAGCCGAAGAACCTCTGGTCCGACGCCGGGCAGGGGGAGCCGATCGTCGGCTACGTCGCCGAGAACGAGCATGACGAAGCCGCGTGGGTCACCCAACGCATCGACGAGCTCACCGACGCCGGCAGCGCGGTCGCGGCCGACGTCGCCGTCTTCTATCGAACGAACGCGCAGTCGCGGGTGTTCGAGGAGGTGTTCATCCGCACCGGCCTGCCGTACAAGGTCGTCGGAGGCGTCCGCTTCTACGAACGCAAGGAGATCCGTGACGCGCTGGCCTATCTGCGGGTCATCGCAAACGTCGATGACGTCGTGTCCCTGCGCCGGATCCTCAACACCCCGCGGCGTGGCATCGGCGATCGTGCCGAGGCATGCGTCGAGGCGTTCGCCCAGCAGGAACGGATCTCGTTCGGGGCGGCGCTGGATCGTGCCGATGTCGTGCCCGGTCTGGCGCCGCGCTCGCTGAACGCCATTCAGGAGTTCACCGCCATGATGACGGGGCTTCGCGGGGTTGCGGCCGGACCCGACGGCACCCCAGGCGCGATCCTTGAGGCCGTTCTCGACCACACCGGCTACCTGCGTGAACTCGAGTCGTCGCATGATCCGCAGGACGAGTCGCGGGTCGACAACCTGCGCGAGCTGGTCAGCGTCGCGCGCGAGTTCGAGGAGCAACGCGCAGGACTCGAGGAAGAGGGGTCCTTGGATGCCTTCCTCGAGCAGGTGTCCCTCGTCGCCGACGCCGATTCGATCCCGGATGCCGAGGGTGGCGTCGTCACGTTGATGACCCTGCACACCGCCAAAGGACTCGAGTTCCCGGTGGTGTTCCTGACCGGGCTCGAGGACGGCGTCTTCCCGCACATCCGCACGCTGGGTGATCCCGCCGAGCTCGCCGAGGAGCGACGGCTCGCCTATGTGGGCATCACCCGGGCGCGCTCGCGGCTGTACCTGTCGCGGGCGCTGTCGCGATCCTCGTGGGGCGCGCCGGCGTGGAACCCGCCGTCGCGGTTCCTGGACGAGATCCCGGGCGAGCTGGCGACGTGGACGGGCGCCGTCGACCGCGAGCCGTTCGTCAACCGCTATGGCGACGACGACGTGCCGTCGCGCTACGGCGACCACGGGTACCGGGCCGGCGCGGCACGGCGATCCGCGCAGGAGCAGCTGGCGGCCTCGCGGATGGCCGGTGGCCGGGGAATGCGCGGCGGGGTCGGCAACCGGGCGATACCGTCGCTGGACGTGGGCGACCGGGTCACCCACGACGCCTGGGGCATGGGCACGGTCGTGGCCACGCGCGGAGCGGGCGACGGCGCTCAGGCGCAGATCGACTTCGGTGCAGGTACCGGCGTCAAATGGCTGATGCTGCGCTTCGCCCCCGTCCAAAAACTCTGAGCTGCCCTGCCCGACCCGCTGATATCGCGACATCTGAGGCCGGATTCTGGTTCGGTCAGCGGGTCGAGGCCATCAGCGCGCGCAGCCACGAGCTCGTCGCCGGCCATTGGTGCAGGACGTCGGTCCAGGTGACCCGGGCGACTCGGTAGGCCTTGCCGTCGAAGCCGCGGATCTTGCGCTGCAGTTCGGGTGGTGGGAATCCGGAGTCGTGCAGGGCCAGGTGAGTCAGCGACTCCAACGGCGATTCGATGAGGTGAGAGGCGAGCGCGAGGACGTCGCGGGCGCGTCGGACGCCGAACAGCCCGGCTGATCGCTGAAGGCTCCTGGTTATGCCTTCCGAGCCGACGACGCCCTCGTGCAAGGCGGCATCAGCGGCCATCAGGCCACTGCGTGCGTCGGATCGGGCGAGGTCGACGACGGTCCGGTCTGCGGTGATGGTCGGCGCGCCAAACCAGTCCGTGACCTCGTCCGGGCCGAGTTCGGCGATGCGTACGTGTGACGCGTGGCGGCGGCCGGATGTCGTCGCAACCGTGGCGAGTTCCGGGAGCGAGGGCAGCGTGAGGACGGGAAGCCCGTGTACTACTGCAGCGCTCGCCACCGCGATCAGGTGCCCGGGCTTTCGTTGCACGGCGGCTGCGCACTGCAGCGCGTGTTCGCGGCGCCGTTGGTCGTGCTCCTCCCCGACCCGATCCAGGTCGGATCTCGACACCACCGCAACAGAGCCGTGGCCGCGCGACGTCCAGTCGCCGTGGCGGATCGTGCGCCGCAGCGTTGCATCGGTCACGCCCGAGCCTCGGACTTGGGCCCGGCCGAGCACGAATCCCTGGGTCAGGGCGAGCCGGACAGCATCACCCACTGGCGACTCGTCGGCCTCGACTCCGAGCCGGTGCGCAAGTGCGGCCCAACTGCCTTGCCACGCCCGCACCGGGCCCACCTCGCGCCGCTCGATGTCCGACGGCACGACAACCTTGTCCAGATACCAATCCAGGTCGGTGACGTCTTCCGCGCGCACGGCAACATGGTTCCGCCCGCGATGCCGGGTCGGCGGTTGTCCACAGGCCCGGCCGCCGACCCGCTGACCGAACCACTCAGCCGTCCTTTTTCTCGTCGGGTCAGCGGGTCGGCGCGATCACGACGAGCCATACAGTTGGTCACGTGATTCCGACGCTGTACGACTGGGCCGGCGGCGCCGCGAAGTTCCGAGCCCTGATCGATGCGTTCTACGACCGCGTCGAGAAGGACGACCTGCTGAGCCCCCTGTTTCCCGGCGGAGTTCATGAGGAGCACCGCGCGCACGTCACGACATGGTGGGTCGAGGTGTTCGGCGGACCGGCCGGCTACACCGAGACGCTCGGCGGCTACCCCGCGATGCTGCGCCATCACCTCGACCTCGCCATCACCGCCGAGCAGCGGTTTCGGTTCGCCTCGCTGATGAGCCGGGCCGCGGACGACGCCGGGTTGCCTGACGATCCCGAATTCCGTGCGGCCTTCGTGGGCTACGTCGAATGGGGCACCCGGCTCGCCTTCCACAACTCCCAACCCGGCGCCGACGCCGCCACCAAGGCGCCGGTGCCCCGCTGGGGCTGGGGCGTGGCGCCGCCGTACCAGCCCTGACCCACCGGTGGCTCAGGCATCGGGGCGGGATTACGCTCCCCGCGTGCCAGCACGCATCCGGATCGTCATCGCCAAGCCCGGCCTGGACGGGCACGATCGCGGCGCCAAGGTGATCGCGCGTGCACTGCGGGACGCGGGCATGGAGGTCGTCTACACCGGACTGCACCAGACGCCGGAGCAGATCGTGCAGACCGTCGTGCAGGAAGACGCCGATGCGGTAGGGCTGTCCGTGTTGTCCGGCGCGCACATGACACTGTTCAAGCGCACGGTCGAGTTGCTCAAGGAAGCCGGAGCCGAGGACGTCGTGCTGTTCGGCGGCGGGATCGTCCCGGATGCCGACATCCCCGAACTCCAGGCCATGGGTGTGGCGAAGATCTTCACGCCGGGCGCGACCATGGACGACATCGTCGAGTGGGTCCGTACCAATGTGACGCCCGACAGCCCGGCGTGAATCCAGTCTCAGGGCGGGGTCCAGCGCGCGGCTCGGTGGTTAGTGTCGAATGGTTGGCCCCGGTTTAGCCGCTCCTCATCACAGTCACGAGAACGGGACGTAACCAGCGTGGATCTGTTCGAGTACCAAGCGAAGCAGCTGTTCCGCAAATTCGGCGTCCCGGTGAGCCTGGGCGAGGTCGCGACAACGCCCGAGGAGGCCAAGGCGATCGCCGAGCGACTGGGCGGGGTGACCGTCGTCAAGGCGCAGGTCAAGATCGGTGGCCGCGGCAAGGCGGGCGGCGTGAAGGTCGCCAAGACGCCGGCCGACGCCGAAGAGGCGGCGCGGGCGATCCTTGGCATGGACATCAAGGGCCACACGGTGCACCGGGTGCTGGTCGACCCGGGCGCCCAGATCGAGCAGGAGTACTACGTCTCCTACCTCCTCGACCGCTCGAACCGCACGTTCCTTGCGATGGCCTCGTTCGAGGGCGGCATGGAGATCGAACAGCTTGCCGTCGAGCGTCCAGACGCCCTGGCCAAGGTTCCGGTCGACGCAATTGCCGGCGTGGACGCACAGAAGGCCCGCGAAATCGCGATCGCGGCCAAGTTCCCCGCGGACTTGGTCGAGCCCGTGGCCGACGTCCTGGTGAAACTGTGGCAGACATTCGTGGGAACCGACGCCACCCTCGTCGAGGTCAACCCGCTCGCGAAGGTGGGTGACGGCTCGATCGTCGCGCTCGACGGCAAGGTCACTCTCGATGACAACGCCGACTTCCGCCAGCCCGACAACGCCGAGTTCGAGGACAAGGCCGCCGCCGATCCGCTCGAGGCGAAGGCCAAGGAGAAGAACCTCAACTACGTGAAGCTCGACGGCGAGGTCGGCATCATCGGCAACGGCGCCGGGCTCGTGATGTCCACCCTGGACGTCGTCGCCTACGCCGGCGAGAAGTACGGCGGAGTCAAGCCCGCCAACTTCCTCGACATCGGTGGCGGCGCTTCGGCCGAGGTGATGGCCAACGGCCTCGACATCATCCTGAACGACCCTTCGGTGCGCTCGGTGTTCGTCAACGTCTTCGGGGGGATCACGGCGTGCGATGAAGTGGCCAACGGGATCGTCGGCGCGCTGAACACTCTGGGCGACGAGGCCAACAAGCCATTGGTCGTGCGTTTGGACGGCAACAACGTGGTCGAGGGTCGGCGCATACTTGCCGAGGCTGCGCATCCGCTGGTGACACTGGTCCCGACGATGGACGATGCGGCCGACAAGGCCGCCGAACTTGCCGGTGCTGCGGCAGCACCGAACGGAAACAGCGGGGGCGTGTCCTGATGAGTATTTTCCTCGACGAGAACAGCAAGATCATCGTCCAGGGCATGACCGGCTCGGAGGGCATGAAACACACCCGCCGCATGCTCGCGTCCGGCGCCGATGTCGTGGGTGGGGTGAACGCTCGCAAGGCCGGCACGACCGTCGAGGTCGAGGACACGAAGCTTCCGGTGTTCGGCACCGTGGCCGAAGCGATGGCAGAGACGGGTGCGAACGTGACAGTCGGATTTGTGCCGCCGGCCTTCACGAAGGACTCCGTCATCGAGGCGATCGACGCCGAGATCCCGCTGGCCGTCGTGATCACCGAGGGCGTGGCGGTCCACGACACCGCCACGTTCTGGGCTTACGCGCAGGGCCGCAAGACGCGCATCGTGGGCCCGAACTGTCCCGGCGTCATCAGCCCCGGCAAGTCCAACGCGGGCATCATCCCGGCCGACATCACCAAGGCGGGCCGGATCGGGCTCGTCTCGAAGTCCGGCACGCTGACCTATCAGATGATGTTCGAACTACGCGATCTCGGCTTCTCGAGCTGCGTCGGCATCGGCGGTGACCCGATCATCGGAACCACGCACATCGACTGCCTCGAGGCGTTCCAGAACGACCCGGAGACCGACGCGATCGTCATGATCGGCGAGATCGGCGGCGACGCCGAGGAGCGGGCCGCCGCGTACATCGCGCAGCACGTGACCAAGCCCGTCGTCGGCTACGTTGCCGGGTTCACTGCGCCGGAGGGCAAGACGATGGGCCACGCCGGCGCGATCGTTTCCGGGTCCTCGGGCACTGCACAGGCCAAGAAGGAAGCGCTTGAGGCGGCCGGGGTCAGGGTCGGCAAGACGCCGAGCGAAACCGCCCGGCTGATGCGCGAGATCGTCGGCGGTTGAACCCAAGGTAGGGCGACGGCCCGCGCCGACGGAATCTGCCCAAGCGGGCGGTATCAGGCGGCGCCAGTCCGTTTTTCGGGCCTTCCAGGCACGTGAATTCCTGCTCCTCGATCCCGACGCGCCGTGCCGTGGCGGCGCTTGGTGGTTTCCCTGAGACGATTCGGGCGCTAGCTTTCCCTGAGAGTTTCGTCAGACGCATCGACTGAGGAGAACGCAATGACGTTCCAACCACCTCCGCCGCCCCCGGGTGGCACGCCGCCTCCGCCGCCCCCGGGCCAGTGGGGACCGCCGCCGACCGGTGGCCCCGGCGGTGGGTCCAGTTTCGACCCGAAAACCGTCAACCCACTGGATTGGGCCACCCTGGGCGTCGGCTTCCTGGTCCTGATCTTCTCGTTCTTCAGTTTCTACTCGGCCTCGGTGAGCGGTCCCGGCGTCGACACCTCGGTGGGTTTCAGCGCCTGGCACGACATCGTCGGCGGCGGATTCTTCGGGTGGATCGCGATGGTGTTCGCGGTCGCGGCGACCGTCGTCCTGGCCCTGCTGCTGTTCATGCCGCAGATGAAGTTCCCGTTCCCGTCGCGGCTCATCGTGCTCGCCGGCTACGCGCTCGCGGCCCTGTGCGAGATTCTCGCGATCTTCATCCACCCGACGTTCGCTGACTCGAGCGAGACCATCCTGGGCCAGCACTACTCGAGCAGCTTCGGCCACGGCTTCAGCTTCTGGCTCAGCCTGATCCTGATCCTGGGCGGCACCGTCCTGGCCCTGATGCGGTTCCAGCAGACCGGTGGCCAGCTCCCGGGCCCGCTCGCCGGCATGCCGAACATCGGGCAGCACGGCCCGCAGGGCGGCATCGGTGGTCAGCAGAGTGCCTACGGTGCGCCGCAGGGTGGCTATGGTGCGCCGCAGGGTGGCTTTGGTGCGCCGCCCACCGGCCCCGGGGTTCCGCCCCCGCCGCCGGCGGGGTACGGGCCGCCGCAGGGTGGCCCTGGGGCTCCGCCCCCGCCGCCGGCGGGGTACGGCCCGCCGCCGCAGCCCTAGCTCGACCTTCAGCTCGGCCGATGCCGGGACACGCGACCAGCGTGTCCCGGCATCGGCATGTTCGCCGGTGGTTTGCACGCTTCGCTGTCGCGGGGGGAAGCTAGGGCGTCCGCGAGATCGATCGTGACCCGAATCCGAGAGGGATGAGATGACCTACGGTCCGCCTGGCAATCAGCCCCCCGGCCCGTCGGGCGGCGGCTACGGCCCGCCGCCGCAGGGTGGCTACGAGCAGCCGGCACAGGGAGGTTACGGTCCGCCGCCGGGCCATGGGCAGCCGCCGCAGGGACAGCCCGCGCAGCCGCCGCAGGGCTACGGGCAGCCGCCGCAGGGACAGCCGGCGCAGGGCTACGGGCAGCCGGCGCAGGGACAGCCCGCGCAGCCATATGGCGCTCCGCAGCGAGATGGCGACGCGCAGGGCGGCTATCAGCCCCAAGGCGGCTACGGCCAGCCCGGGCCTGGTTACGGTGCACAGCGGACGGGCTTCGACCCGAAGACCGTGAACCCGCTCGACTGGGCTGCACTCGCCGCGCCCGTCGTCGCACTGATCTTCTCGTTCTTCAGTTACTACAGCTTCTCGCTCAAGGGTGCGGAGGCGACGTCCTGCGGCAGCGACTGCTCACGGACGACGAGCGCCTGGTCGGGATTCTTCGGCTGGTTCGGGGTCCTGCTCGGTCTCGTCGGGGCCGCGCTTGTCGCGGTCGCCTTGTTTGCTCCCCAGGTCAAGCTGCCAGTGCCAGCGCGTCTCGCTGCCCTTGGCGCCTTCGGTCTCGCGCTGATTTCGACCCTGCTCGCGCTCTTCGTTGTGCCTGATTACAACGGCGGCGGCCCGGGTTACGACAGTGCCATCAACGAGGGGCACGGCTTCTCGTACTGGATCGTGTTGATCCTGCTTATCGGGGCGGGCGTGGCCACATTCATGCGGTTCCAGCAGACCGGCGGCCAGCTTCCGGGCCGGTCCCGGTCCGCCGCCTCGCCGTACGGTGCGGCACCGGGCTACGGCCAGCAGGGCTACCAGCCGCCCGCGTTCCAGCAGCAGGGCTACCAGGCGCCGGGGCAGCAGGGGCCGCCGCCCGGCTACCAGCCGCCGGGGCAGCCGGGGCCGCCGCCCGGCTACCAGGCGCCGCAACAGCTAGGGCCGCCGCCCGGCTACCAGGCGCCGGGGCAGCAAGGGCCGCCGCCCGGCTACCAGCCGCCGCAACAGCTAGGGCCGCCGCCCGGCTACCAGGCGCCAGCCCAGCAGCCGCCGAGCTACGAGCCCCCGAGCCAGCCGCAGCCGGACGCGGACCCGCCCGCCCAGCAGCAGCCACGCGAAGAGCCACCGACCCAGGTGCTACCCGGGTACCCTCCCGCTCAGCAGCAGGGCGGCTACCAAGCACCGCCGTCGACCCCGGGGTCGCCGCAGTAGCTCGTGGGCCGCGTCTGTCGTTCGCCGGGGAGGGTGCAGATGACGGGCTACGGCCAGAACCCGCCGCAGTACGGCGGTCAACCATTCGGGTACGGCGGCGCGCTGCCGCCGCCCGCTGTGCCGAGATCGACCCAGCAGAGGTCGCTGAACGCGGCGCTCGCCGCTCTCGGAGTGGCCTGCGTCGGGCTGTCATTCGCGCCGTTCTACTCCTACGAGTTGAAGGGCGCGTCCTGTGATTCCAGTTCGATCCATATCCAGATCTCCGGCGGCCTGTGCGCCGGCGCCACGTCGAACGCGTGGCACGGCGTGGCCGGGTGGCTCGGAGTCGTTCTCGCAGCGGTCGGAGCTCTCATTGCGGTGAGCCGCCTCGTCAGTCCGGCGATCGAGCGGTCGGCGGGCTGGGCGTGGGCCGGCGCCGGTGCGTTCAGTCTCGGCGCGGTGCTCGAGCTCGTCGCAATCGGTGCGGTGCCCGACCGAACCTTCACCGCGTCGGTCGGCTCCGGCGGCTTCGACGCGTCGATCCACATTCGCAGCAAGAATCTGGACCAGTCACCCGCCTGGGCGTTCTGGGTCGTCCTGGTGCTGATCCTGGGGGGCGCGGCGATCGCGGTGTGGGTCGCTCTTCAGCCGGCACGCGCCGCGGCGCCGCGGCCGACCGGATATCCGGGCCAGCCGTACCCGCCGCCGGGTCAACACGGCACCTGGCAGCAGCCCGGGCCACCCCTCGGCTGGCAGCAGCCGCCCGCGGGATGGCAGCAACAAGGATGGGGTCCGCCCGGGGCGTAGCTTCCGAGTGATCGCCCGGCGCGTCTGCGGCGGTAACCCCGCCGGGTTTGCCAGCCTGGACGGATGCCGCCCGCCCGCGTTGACGCCGCCCCTCGGCGCACCGTCGCGCCCGCGGCCACCCGCTCGCTCTGGCTGGCCGCCGTGTGGACCGGCGTCGGCGCGGCCCTTGTCTGCGCGATCGTCTCCATCGCCGTCGTGGCGGTCTGCTGGCTGCCGGCATCGGCGGGCTCGGGGAGCGCCAACTCGACGATCCGGGCCGGGATACTCACCTTCCTCACGGCGTTGCACGGCGGCGTCACCGTCGACGGCGTGCCGGTGGCGTTCGTTCCGCTGGGGATGACGCTCGTGGTCGGTCTCGTCGCCTGGCGGGCCGGAGCCGGTCTGGCCGCGTCCGCGACCGAACTCGGCGCGCACCGGACGACCACCCTCGTGCAGATTGTCGGCGTCCAGGCCGCGGCGTTCGCCGTCGCCTGTGTGGTCGCCGCGGCGCAAGCCTCGCTCGGGACGAGCGACGCGCCGATCGCCGGCGTCGCGGTCGCCGCCTTCCTCCTGTTCGCCGTCACCGGCGGGATCGCGTTCGTGCGCGGGTCGGCGTTGGCGGATGCGATCGCGGGCGAGGCGCCGGGCCGGGTGGGCCCGGCAATCCGCAGCGCGGCCCTCGCGATCACCGTCTACCTCGCGGCCGGCGCGCTCCTCGTCGCCGCTGCGGTGCTCGTGCACCACGGGCGGGTCGAAGCCCTCTCGCAACAGGTCGGCGGCGGCTGGTCGGGCGTGCCGGTGCTGCTGCTCGGCATGCTGGCCGCACCTAACGCCGTGATCGCCGCGTCCTCCTACCTCGCCGGCCCCGGGTTCGCGCTGGGCAGCGGCAGTGCAGTCTCGCTGAGCTCCACCGTTCATGGGACGCTGCCGGCCTTCCCGGTGCTGGGTGCCGTTCCGTCTGGGCCGGCCACGACGCCGGTGTGGCTGCTCGCCGGCGCCGCTCCCGTCACGGCGGGGATCTGCATCGCGGTGCTTGCGCTGCGCCGTACCGATGCCTGGGCGGTTCGCTTCGGCGACGTCGCGCTCGGTGCTGTCGGCGCCGGCGTCGGCGGCCTCGTCCTCGGCTGGCAGGGCGGCGGAGCCATCGGCAGCGGACGGCTCAGTTCGTTCGGGGCCTCGCCGTGGCGCTTCGGTGCGGCGCTCGGCGGCGGCGTCCTCACTGCCGCCGTCGCAGCTCTCGCGGTGGCGGCCGCGGTCGGATGGCTGCGCGGCCACCGCGCGCTCGACGAGGGTGCCGAGACGCCGACCGCCGCACCGGCAGCTCTGGCCGCGGTCGCCTCCGTCGCGGCCGACGTCGCCGCCGAGGACGACGACCGCACCGACGACACCGGGCAACTCGCCGGGTAGGTAGGGTTGCCGCGACTGAGCATCGCAGCGAGCGCCAGCGAGCGAGGAGCGGAGCGAATGCGCCGATGAGCGCTTGCGCGAAGAGGAATGGCTCTAGACCACGCCTCGTCGTCCTGGCCTCAGGGAACGGCACCACCCTGCAAGCCGTCCTCGACGATCCCGAGCTACGAGCGCACGTTGTCGCCGTCGGCGCCGACCGGTTCGGCGCCCGAGCCCTCGAGCGGGCCGGGCAAGCCGGCGTCGAGGTCTTTGTCGTTCCGTTCCGCGACTACGCCGATCGCAGCGCGTGGAATCGTGATTTCGAGAAGACGCTGGCCACGCACGACCCCGATCTGGTGGTTCTCGCCGGGTTCATGCGCATCCTCGACCCCGCGATCGTGACCCGCTTCAAGATCGTCAACACGCATCCGGCGCTGCTGCCCGCATTTCCGGGCGCGCATGCGATCCGCGACGCGCTGGCCGGCGGCGCGGCGACCACGGGCGTCACCGTCCATTGGGTCGACGAAGGGGTCGACACCGGTCCGGTGATCGCGCAGGTCGTTGTGCCCATCGAAGCGGACGATGACGAGGATGCCTTGCGCGCCCGGATCCAGACCGCCGAGAAACCGTTGTACCTATCCGCCCTACGACAGCTGTGCCGCGAAATGGGAGATTTCCAGTGACAAAGATCGCCGTGCGCCGCGCGCTCATCAGCGTGTACGACAAGACCGGCTTGGACGAGCTGGCCCGCGGGCTGCACGAGGCCGGCGTCGAGATCGTGTCGACCGGGTCCACCGCGGCCCGCATCCGCGAGATCGGCGTGCCAGTGACGCCGGTGGACGAGGTGACGGGCTTCCCCGAGATCCTCGGTGGCCGGGTCAAGACCCTGCACCCGCACGTGCACGCCGGACTGCTCGCCGATCAGAACGACCCCGCGCACGTCGCGACGATCGAGGGGTTGGGCATCGCGGCGTTCCAGCTGCTGGTGGCGAATCTCTACCCCTTCGCGGCGACCGTCGCGAGCGGTGCGTCCCAGCCGGAGGTTATCGAGCAGATCGACATCGGCGGTCCGGCGATGGTGCGCGCCAGTGCGAAGAACCACGGGTCGATCGCCGTCGTCACCGACCCGCGCCGATACCCCGCCCTGCTCGAGGCGGTGCGCGACGGCGGCTTCGAGCTCGCCGACCGGCAGCGGCTGGCGCTCGACGCGTTCCGGCACACCGCCGCGTACGACATCGGAGTCGCTTCCTGGCTCGGCAGTGTTGTCGCCCCGGACGACGAGGTGGACGGCCGATCGAGCGGATTCCCGGGCTGGATCGCCGCGAACTACGAGCGCGCCGCCGTCCTGCGCTACGGCGAGAACCCGCACCAGCGGGCCGCGCTCTACATCAGCCCCGACCGGCGCGGCGGCATCGCCCACGCCGAACAGGTGCACGGCAAGGAGATGAGCTACAACAACTACGTCGACGGCGACGCCGCCTGGAAGGCCGCCTACGACTTCACCGAGCCGTGCGTGGCGATCATCAAGCACGCCAACCCGTGCGGGATCGCGATCGGCGCGGACATCGCGCACGCACATCGCAAGGCGCACGCCTGCGACCCGACGAGCGCCTTCGGCGGAGTCATTGCGACGAACCGGCCGGTCAGCCTGGCCATGGCCGAGCAACTCGCGGACATCTTCACCGAGGTGATCGTGGCGCCGTCCTTCGACGAGGACGCGCTCGCCGCACTGACCCGCAAGAAGAACCTGCGACTGCTCGTGGCCAGCGCGCGACCGCCCCAGCCCAGTGTCGAGACCCGCTCGATCTCCGGCGGCACGCTGCTGCAGACCGCTGACCGCATCGACGCTCCCGGTGACGATCCGGCCGCTTGGACCCTCGCCGCGGGCGAGGCCGTCGACGAGATGACGATGGCCGACCTCGCGTTCGCCTGGCGAGCGGTCCGGGCCGCGAAGTCGAACGCGATCGTGCTCGCGGCCGACGGAGCGACCGTCGGGGTGGGCATGGGACAAGTGAACCGGGTCGACTCGTGCCGGCTCGCGGTCGCCCGCGCCGGAGACCGGGCCGCCGGTGCCGTCGCCGCATCCGACGCATTCTTTCCCTTCGCCGACGGGCCGCAGGTCTTGATCACTGCCGGAGTTCGGGCGATCGTTGAGCCAGGCGGTTCGATCCGCGACGACGAGACGATCACGGCAGCCAAAGAGGCCGGCGTGGCGCTCTACTTCACGGGTACGCGGCACTTCGCGCACTGACGTGACTGAGGGGGAGCCGGCATGGGCGGTTACGGCGGATCTGACAGCGGTGGCGCGGACTGGTCGTCAGCCAACTCCGGCGACGGCTGGGCCGGGGAATCGGCCCCTGGCTGGGGCCCCGACGCGGGCAGCGGGGCGTCGGCCGACCCCAGCGTGTACTCGGGCCAGTTCACCGGCACCAGCACGGGCACCGATTGGCAGACGCAGTCGGGCGGCGAGGTGGGCTCCGACGAGCCGGTCGAGTCGTCGCGTAATGCCGACCACTCCGAGCTCGATGCCCAGGGCCAGCATTGGGTGCGCCGGCACTTCGAACACTGCAACTTCACCGACGCGCATCTCGCCGGGCTAACCACCGACAACTGCAGCTTCGTCGAGTGCGACTTCACCCACGCGGACCTGTCGCGCTCGTCGCACGAGCGCTCGGCCTTCGTCGCGTGCACCTTCCGCGACACCACGTTCTCGGGCTCGCGCCTCGACGAGTGCAAGCTCGCTGGATCGGTCTTCGACATCTCGGCCCTCGACGGCCTCGTCGTGCATGGCGGCGACTTCACGTCGGTGTCGCTCGCCGGCGCCGTTCTCTCGGGCGCCGACTTGAGCAACGTGCGGCTGTACGACGCGGACCTGTCCGGCGCTGATCTGTCCGGCGCGACGCTGGTGGGCGCGGACCTGCGCGGCGTGCACCTCGACGAGACGAATTTCGAGGACGCGGATCTGCAGGGCGCCCAGCTCGAGGGCTTCGACCCGCGCCGCGCGAATCTCCAAGGCGCTCGCGTGAACACCGACCAGGCCCTGCTGCTGGCCGCCGTCTTCGGCCTCGTCGTCGGGTGATCCGCGGCCGCCCAAGCGCGGCTGGCAGGATGAGTGACCGTGACTGCGACGATCCTGGACGGCACTGCCACCCTCGCGGCCATCAAGGAAGAGCTCACGACGCGCGTCGCGGCTCTGGCCGAGCAGGGCCTGCAGCCCGGGCTGGGGACCGTCCTCGTCGGTGACGATCCGGCCAGCCGGTGGTACGTCAACGCCAAGCACAAGGATTGCGCCGAGATCGGCATAGCGAGCATCCGTCGCGACCTGCCCGCCGACAGCACCCAGGAACAGGTCGAGGCCGTCGTCGACGAGCTCAACGCCGATCCGGCCTGTACGGCGTTCCTCGTCCAGCTTCCGACCGGGTTAGGAGGTGCCGCCGAGAACGACATTTTGATCCGCGTCGACCCGGACAAGGACGTGGACGGGCTGCACCCGACCAACCTCGGCTGGCTCGTGCTCGGCAAGGCGGCGCCGCTGCCCTGCACGCCCACCGGGATCATCGAACTGCTCCGCCGTTACCAGGTGCCGATCGCCGGCGCGAACGTCGTCGTCGTCGGCCGCGGCATCACCGTCGGGCGGCCGCTCGCCCTCATGCTCACCCGCCGCAGCGAGAACGCCACGGTCACCGTCTGCCACACCGGCACGCGTGACCTCGCCGCGCACGTGCGGCAGGCCGACATCGTCGTCGCCGCCGCGGGCTCGCCGTCCCTCATCACCGCCGACATGGTCAAGCCGGGCGCGGCCGTCCTCGACGCCGGGGTCAGCCGGGTCGACGGCAAGATCGCCGGCGACGTCGCCGCCGACGTCGCCGAGGTGGCCGGCTGGCTCTCGCCGAACCCGGGCGGTGTCGGGCCGATGACGCGCGCAATGCTGCTGACCAATGTGGTCGAGGCGGCCACTCTTGCTGCTGCGCGCTGAACCCGTGCGCTACAGCCGGGCGGTACGCGCGGCGCGGGGC
>JAVHVH010000157.1:0-6745 GCA_032160665.1 Pseudonocardiales bacterium | reverse complement strand
CCCCCCGCACGCCGTGGGGGGGGAGCTGAAAGGTGCAAAGCGAGAACGGGGTGGGAGGCTGGTGCGCGTGATTGACGCGCCCGTGACGACGTTCGCCGATCTTGCGTTGCGGCCTGAGCTGCAGCGCGCGCTCGACGGTCTCGGCTACGAAGAGCCCACGCCGATCCAGCGCGAGAGCATCCCGGCCCTGCTCGAAGGGCACGACGTCGTCGGCCAGGCGGCCACCGGTACCGGCAAGACCGCAGCCTTCGCGCTGCCCCTGCTGCAGCGCCTCACTCCCGGCGGCACCGCACCACAGGCGCTCGTCCTCGTCCCCACCCGCGAGCTCGCAATCCAGGTCGCCGAAGCGATTCAGCGCTACGGCCGTGAGCTGGGCGCGCGCGTGCTCGCGATCTACGGCGGCCAGCCGATCGGGCGCCAGATCCGCGCGCTGGAATCGGGCGTGGACGTCGTCGTCGCGACGCCCGGGCGGGCCATCGACCACCTCAGCCGCCGCACGGTCGGCTTCGATCAGCTTCGGACGGTCGTCCTCGACGAGGCCGACGAGATGCTCGACATGGGCTTCGCCGAGGACATCGAGGCGATCATGCAATCGGTGCCGAAGCAACGGCAGACGGTCCTGTTCTCGGCCACCATCCCGGCCCGCATCGACGGCCTCGTCCGCCGCTATCTCGTCGACCCGGTGCGGGTGCGGATCCAGCGCGAGCACACCCAGGCCGAGACGGTCCGGGTGCGGCAGGTCGCCTACCTGGTGCCGCGTCAGCACAAGGCGAACGCGCTGGGCCGGCTGCTCGACATCGAGTCGCCGACCGCCGCGCTCGTGTTCTGCCGCACTCGCGAAGAGGTCGACTCGCTGGGCGAGACGATGAGCGCGCGTGGCTACCGGGCCGAGGCGCTGCACGGCGGCATGACGCAGGACCAGCGCGACCGGGTCATGGCCCGCATCCGCAACAAGACGGCCGAGCTGCTCGTCGCCACCGACGTCGCCGCCCGCGGCCTGGACATCGACCACCTCACCCACGTCGTCAACTACGACGTCCCGTCATCGCCGGATTCCTACGTGCACCGGATCGGACGGGTGGGCCGAGCCGGCCGCGAAGGCGTCGCCATCACCCTCGTCGAGCCGCGCCAGCACCGTCTGCTCAAGACGATCGAGAAGGCGACGAAGCAGAAGATCTCGGTCGAGACCCTGCCGACCGTGGCCGACCTGCGCGCCCGCCGGCTGGAGCTCACCCGCGCCGCGCTGCACGAGACCCTGCAGGACGCCGACTACGAGCAGTACCGCGTCGTCGTCGACACCCTGACCGACGACTTCGATCTGATGGAGATCGCGCTCGCCGCGGTCAAGCTGGTGCATGAGTCGAGCGGCGGCGACGAAGACGACGAGATCCCCGCGGTCACCCCCGACGCCGCGTCACCCGAGCGTCAGCGTCCGAAGCCCGGGTCGACCTCGACGATCTTCGTCAGCCTGGGCCACGCCGCGAAGATCCGCCCCCAGGATCTCGTCGGCGCGATCGCGGGCGAGACCAGCCTGTCCGGACGTCAGATCGGGGCCATCGAGATCACCCACAAGTACTCGACGGTCGAGATCCCCAAGTCAGCTGAGGACGAGGTCATCGCCGCGTTGCAGGCGACGCTGATCAAGGGACGCAAGGCACGGGTAGAGCGATACAAGCCGCCGGCCGAGCGACCGGCCAAGGGCCGATCCGACAAGCCGATCAAGAAGGAGCTGCGCGAATGACGCCGAGGCTGCGACCGACCCTGGCGACGTTGCCCTCCTACGTGCCGGGGCGGAGCGTCGCCGGCGCGACCAAGCTCGCCAGCAACGAGACGCCGTACCCGCCGCTGCCGCACGTGCTCGAGCGGATCGAGCACGCCCTTCTGGAAGCCAACCGCTACCCCGACAACAACTCCACCGAGCTGACCGCCGTACTCGCCGACAAGTACGGCGTCGCGGTCGAGCAGGTGCGCGTCGGGTGCGGGTCGGTGTCGCTGTGCACCCAGCTCGTCCAAGCCGTAGCGGACGCCGACGAAGAGGTGATCTACGGTTGGCGCTCCTTCGAGGCCTACCCGATCATCGCCGCGGTCAGCGGTGCGTCGTCGGTGCAGGTGCCGCTGCGCGACCACGTCCACGACCTCGACGCGATGGCCGAGCACGTCACCGGCAAGACGAAGTTGATCTTCGTGTGCAACCCGAACAACCCCACCGGCACGGCCGTCGGTCGCGGCGCTCTCGTCCGGTTCCTGCGCGCGGTGCCCTCCGACGTCGTCGTCGCCCTGGACGAGGCCTACCGCGAGTTCGTCACCGATCCGGACGTGCCCGACGGGCTGACGCTGCTCGACGACTACCCGAACCTCGTGGTGCTGCGGACGTTCTCGAAGGCGTACGGGCTGGCCGGGCTGCGGATCGGCTACGCCATCGCGGCCGATCCCGCCCTGGCCGAGGCCATGCGCCAAACGCAGGTGCCCTTCGCGGTCACCACCGTCGCGCAGGCGGCGGCGCTGGCCAGCCTCGAGCCGCGGGCCGAGGCGCAGCTCATGACCCGGGTCGCCGATGTCGTCGCCGAACGCGGACGAGTACACGCCGCGCTGATGGCGATGGGCTATGACGCCCCGCCCTCGCAGGCCAACTTCGTGTGGCTGCCGCTGGGCGAGGGCACCACCGAGTGGGCCGCCGGCTGCGAGGAGCGCCGGGTCATCGTGCGCGCTTTCGCCGGCGCCGGCGTGCGGATCACCATCAGCACCCCCGGCGAGAACGATCGGCTGCTGGCCGCGGCGGCCGAACTCGCCCCGAAGTTCGAGGGGACCGCTCGGTGACCCCTCGCGTTCGCCTGCTGCTGGCGAGTGCACTCATGCTGTTCCTCGAGCTGTCGCTCATCCGCTGGCTCGGCGCGAACATCGTCCACCTGTCCTTCTTTTCGAACTTCGTGCTGCTGGGTTCGTTCCTGGGCATCGGACTCGGGTTCCTCCGGGCCGCGGCCCCCGGCCGCGGTCCGCGGGCGATGCCGCTGCATTCGCTGGTCGTGCTGCTCGGGCTGATCGCCTTCGTCAGCGCGTACCCGGTCACGGTCAACCGCGACAGCAGCCAGCTGATCTTCTTCACGACCGGCACGACGACCGGGCCGCCGATCTGGCTGACCCTGCCCGCCGTGTTCCTGGCCGTGGCCGCCGTCCTGTCCGGACCGGGCGAGATCGTCGGGTCGTGCTTCGGTGAGCTGGAGCGGCTCGAGGCCTACCGGCTCGACCTGATCGGCAGCCTGGTCGGTATCGCCGTGTTCACCGCGCTGGCCTATCTCGGCGCGCCGCCGCTCGTCTGGTTCACCATCGTCGGAGTGCTGTTTGTCGCGCTGCTCGGCCGTCCCGCGGTGTCGGTCAGCATCACCCTGCTGATCGCCATGATCGTGATGTTCGTGTACCCGTTGCGGCACGACACCGGCGACTTCTGGTCGCCGTACTACGAGGTGTCCACGTCGCGCGTGGATGACGGCTTCGGCGGGGTCGCCTGGACCGTCGACGTCAACGGGATCCCCCACCAGCGACTGACGTCGGCCGCGGCCCGCGAGAAGGGCGAGCCGTTCTATCTGCAGACCTACCTGCAGACGCCGCGGCCGCCCGGCAACGTGCTGATCGTGGGCGCCGGCACCGGAACCGACGTCGCCATCGCCCTGCAGCACGGCGCGAAGCACATCGATGCCGTTGAGATCGACCCGACGCTGCTGCGATTCGGTCGTCAGCACAATCCCGACCACGCTTACAGCAGCCCGCGGGTGACGACCCACGTCGATGACGGTCGAGCGTTCCTGGAGCGCACGTCGAACAAGTTCGACCTGATCATCTTCGCGCTGCCTGACTCGCTCACGCTGGTCTCCGGGGCGAGCTCGCTGCGCCTGGAGAGCTATCTGTTCACCCTGGAGTCGATCCAGTCGGCGCGGTCGCATCTGGCCCCCGGCGGCGCGTTCTCGATGTACAACTTCTACCGGCAGCAGTGGCTCGTCGACCGCCTGGCCGGCACGCTCGACGACGTCTTCGGGCACCCGCCGTGCCTGTTCGAGAACCCGGCGATCACCGCGCTGGCGGTGATGACGGTCGGTCGCACGTCGGCGGACCAGAAGTGCACCCAAACCTGGACGCGGCCCGCGGGGACCCCTCCCCCGGCGACCGACGATCGGCCCTTTCTGTACCTCAAGGACCCCGCGATCCCGTCCCTGTACCGCACCGCGCTGTTGCTGATCATGATCGGCAGCGTGCTGGCGATCGGCCTGGTGCTGGTCGCCAACGCCGCGTCCGGCGGGCGAGGGGCGCTGCGACGGCTGCGGGGCCAGGCGCGGGAGATGTCGTCCTACCTCGACCTGTTCCTGCTCGGCGCGGCTTTCCTGCTCATGGAGACGAAGAGCGTCACCGGCTTCGCGCTGTTGTTCGGGACGACGTGGGTGGTCAACTCGCTGGTGTTCGGCGGCGTCCTGCTCGCGGTGCTGGCCGCGGTGGAGGTGACGCATCGGTTCCGGACGCCGCCCATCCTGGCGATGTACGGGGTGCTGCTGGGCGGGCTGGCGCTGAGCTGGCTCGTGCCCACGAGCTGGCTGCTGTCCCTGAGCGTCTTCCCGCGGCTGATCGCAGCGATCGCGATCAGCTTCCTGCCGATCTTCGCCGCGAATGTCATTTTCGCGAAGCGGTTCGCCGCGACCGCCGATGCCCCGCTGGCGTTCGGGACCAACCTGCTGGGCGCGATCTTCGGGGGCTGCCTCGAGTACCTCTCACTTGTGCTCGGCTACCGCGCGCTGCTGATCCTGGCCGCCGGGCTGTACCTGAGTGCCTACCTGGTCATGCCGGGTGGCGCGTTCCCGCGGGACGTAGCCGAGGCCCCGGCCGAGGAGCCGGTCGGCGCGGCGATCTAGGCCAGCGTGCGCCGCGTACGTCAGGCGGCATCGTGGAAGACCAGGCCGAGCGCGAAACGCTGACCGGACCGGATGGCCGAGACGCCGTGACGCATCGGGGCGGCCGACCAGCCGCGGGCCGTGCGCACCGGCCGGTCGCGGGTCGTGAAGACGAAGCCCTGGCAGTGCGGGACGACGGTGGCGTGCCCGCGGGACTGCGCGCGCGGACGCTGTTCGACGAGCAGGAACTCGCCACCGGTGTGATCGACGCCAGGGACGCTGAGGTTGATCACGACCTGAAGCGGGAACACGAGATCGCCGTACAGGTCGCGGTGCAACGCGTTCCAGTCGCCCGCGCCGTACCTGAGCAGGATCGCCGTCGACTTCTTCTGCCCCGCGGCGTGGCACATCTCGAGCCACTCGTCCAGCGAGTCGGGCCACGGCGCGGGCCGGCCGAGCTTCGCGTACCAGTCGCGGGCGATCGGCACCAGCCGCGGGTACATCGCGCGCTTGAGTCCGTCGACGAGTGCGGGGTACGGCCGGTCGAAGTAGCGGTATTCACCCTGGCCGAAGCGGTACCGGGCCATGTCGACGGTCGAGCGGAACCGGCCGTCGTCCGGATAGAGGCCGGCGATCTCGGCTGCCTCGGCCGGGGTGAGCAGTGACGGCGTGAGCGCGCCGCCGTAGGCGTCCAATTCGTGCGCGATCTCGGGCCAGGCCGCCGCGGCCACGCGTCGCTCGAAATCGGTCACGTTGCCTCCAGCGTCAACAGCGTCTGCTTCGCCTCTGGGCCGCCAAGGTACGCGCCGATCGAGCCGTCACCGCGGATGACCCGATGGCACGGGATGACGATCGGGAGCGGGTTCTTCGCGCACGCGGTGCCGACGGCGCGGACCGCGGCCGGCCGGCCGGTCGCCGCGGCAACGGCGGCGTAGCTCGCGGTCGCACCGTAGTCGATCGCGCGCAGCTGGGCCAGGACGTCGCGACGGAATCCGCGCGCGAGCTGCAGGTCCAGGGCGAGGTCGAACACCCGGCGCTGTCCCGCGAAGTAGTCGTCGAGCTGCCGGGCGACGCCGTCCAGCCGGCGGGGAGCGCGCAGCACCCGAGGGCTCACCCGGGCCGCGAGTGCGGCCAGGACGGCCTCGTGCCCCTCGGCCGGATAGGCAACCCGCACCAACCCGGCCGCCGTAGCCGCCACCAGCAGTGAGCCGAGCGGGGTGTCGACCGTGCGGTAGGCGATGTCGAGGTCGTCTCCTGCGGCGTCGACCAGCCGGGCGTGCAGCCGGTCGAGGGTGCCGGGGTCGGCATCGGGAAGGGCGTGCAGCAGATCCTTACTCATCGGCGTTCTCCTTGCGGTAGGTGCGGCGTAGGTTCGCGATGCCGTCGGCGGCGCTGCGGCGAGCGGCCGCTTCGGTGCCCCCGACGAGCGCGGCCACGTCGGCGTAAGACAGGTCAGCGAGGTAGCGATACGCGACGACCTGCCGTTGCTTGGCCGGCAGCGCTGCGACCGCTGACTGCAGGTCCTGATCGGTCTCGGGGTAAACGTCGGCGACGGCCGGTTCATGAGGTAAGTGCTCGACCGGAAGCGGGGTGCGTCGGCGGGCCCGGTAGCCGTCGATCGCCTTGCGATGGGCGATCGTGACGAGCCACGCGCGGACGTCGGAGTCCGGACGCAGCCGGGGATACGCGCGCAGGGCGGCGAGAAAGGTCTCGGACCACGCGTCCTCGGCGTCCGCCGGGCCGAGTACAGCGCGGCACACGCGCAACACCGCGGCGCCGTGTTCGGCGACGACCGTCTCGAACGGTGGAAGGCTCACGTCTGGTCAACGCGCGCCGCGCCCATCTTGTGAGGTTAGCGGCGGGTCATTCCG
>JAVHVH010000148.1:0-32011 GCA_032160665.1 Pseudonocardiales bacterium | reverse complement strand
TGGTCCGGCATGACCCGGACGACATGATCACGGTCGCCGGCACCTGGACGAGCACCGGCGCCGGCGCGCCGTCCCCGGTCGGCAACCGATTCGAGCTCGGCGGCCGGAACGTGAGCACGCTGGTGCTCCGGACCGGCCGACCGGCCCGCCTGGATGCCTACGCCGCCGGCGTCACGGGCGCGATCGGGAACACCGGCCGCAGCGAGTGGGGCTTCCGTTCGTCGGTGGGTGCGCCGATCAGCGTCGAGGGGCGGCCGTGGGGCCTCATCATCGTGGCCTACACGCGCGACGAGCCGCTCCCGACGGATACCGAGGCCCGGCTGGCCGCCTTCACCGAACTGGTCGCCACCGCGATCGCCAACGCCCAAGCCCGCGTCGAACTGAGCGGCTACGCCGGGGAGCAGGCCGCGCTGCGCCGGGTAGCCACGCTGGTGGCCCGCGCTTCGCCGCCGGAGGAGGTGTTCGCCGCGGTCGCCGAGGAGGCCGGACGGGTGCTTGCGGCCGACATCACGGGCCTGGGCCGGTACGAGCCGGAGGGCGCCGTGACGTTCGTCGGCATGTGGAGCAGCACCGGCGCCGCCTTGCCCGTCACCAGCGGGACCCGGGTGGACCTCGGCGGCCGGAACGCGACCACGCTGGTGTTCCAGACGGGCCGGCCGGCGCGGGACGAGGTCGCCGACGCCACGGGGCCGGTTGTCGACCTCGCCCGCGAGGCCGGTATTCGGGCGTCGGTCGGTGTGCCGATCAACGTCGACGGGCGCCTCTGGGGGGTCGTGACGGTGTCGTCCACGCGCTCGTCGCTGCCGGCCGACACCGAGGCGCGGCTGGCCGGGTTCACCGAACTGATCGCCACCACGATCGCCAACGCGCAGGCGCGAACCGAGCTGCGCGGCTTCGCCGCGGAACAGGCCGCGCTGCGCCGGGTCGCCACGCTGGTCGCGACCGGGGCGCCGTCGGAGGAGATCTTCGCCGCGGTCACCGCCGAGGTCGGGCGGGTGCTCTCCGTCGACGTCACCTTCCTGAACCGATACCACCCTGATGGCACCGAATCGATCCTCGGCGCGTGGAGCCGCACCGGCGCCTTGCCCGTCCCCGTCGGCACCCGGGATCAGCTCGGCGGGCGAAATGTGATCACCCTCGTGTTTCAGACCGCCCGGCCGGCCCGGATCGACGATCACGCCGACCGGACCGGCCCGATTGCCGGCGCGGCCGGCGCGGCCGGTATCCGGGCCTCGGTCGGTGTGCCGATCAGCGTGGAGGGCCAGCTGTGGGGTGTCATGATCGTGGCGTCCGCGCACGAAGGGCCTCTGCCGGCCGACACCGAGGCGCGGCTGGCCGGCTTCACCGAGCTGGTCGGCACCGCGATCGCCAACGCCGAGGCCCGGGCCGTGCTGACCGCGTCGCGAGCGCGGATCGTGACCGCCGCCGACATCACCCGCCGCCGCATCGAGCGCGACCTGCACGACGGCGCCCAGCAGCGCCTCGTCTCCCTCGCCCTGCAGCTGCGCGGCAGCGTGCAGGCGTCACCGCGAGCCGGCGCCGACGAGCTGGCGACCCAGATGGACCTGGTGGCCGACGAACTGAATCGCGTGCTCGACGAGCTGCGCGAGATCGCCGGTGGCCTCCACCCGACCGCCCTCGCCGAGCGCGGCCTGCGCCCGGCGCTGAAGGCGCTCGCCCGCCGCTCCTCCGTCCCCGTGCGCCTCGACGTCGGCGTCGACCGGCGGCTGCCCGAGCCGATCGAGCTCGCCGCCTACTACGTCGTCTCCGAAGCGCTCACCAACACGGCCAAGCACGCCGCGGCCAACGTCATCGACGTCGAGGTTGTCGCCGACGCCGACGGGCTGCGAGTCAGCGTCCGCGACGACGGACGCGGCGGCGCCGACCTCACCCGCGGCTCGGGCCTGGTCGGCCTCACCGACCGGGTCGAGGCGCTCGGCGGCCGGCTCTCGCTGGACAGCCTGCCCGGCGCGGGCACCACCGTGCAGATCGCGCTACCCCTCACCGCCCCCAGCGGGCCGACGTCGCCCAGCTGAGTCCCCGATAGGCGAAACGTCATCCCGCCGCGAGGGCGGCGCGGGCAGCGGGCACCGCGCGGTCACGATCGACCGGGCTGAGTCCGATCCGGGTGCGGCGGTCGAGCAGATCCGCCTCATCGAGCGCGCCCTCGTGCTGGACCGCGAAGCGCAGCTCGGCGCCGGTGATTTCGATGCCCGCGGCGATCGGCTCCAGCAGCGTCGGGTCGCCGTCGGCCAGGGCGATCACCGCGGCTGCCTCGGTGCCGTAGCGGCGCACGAGTCGACGGGAGGCGTGGACGGCGCCGAGTTCGGCCGGGGACGCAGCGCCGACCAGCGGCAGGTTCCGGGTTCGGCACGTACCGGCCGGCACCGCCCGGTGGGTGAGCGCAGCATCGAGCGCGTCCTCGGCCATCCGGCGGTACGTGGTGAGCTTGCCGCCAACGATGGTGGTGAGCCCGTCCGGAGCGGTGAGGACGGCGTGCCTGCGGGAGATGTCGGCCGTGCTGTCGCCGCCGGTGTCCAGCAGCGGACGCAGGCCGGCGAACGTGCCGAGCAGGTCCGCGCGGGTCAGTGGTTCGGCCAGCGCACCGTTGATGGTCTCCAGCAGAAAATCGATCTCGGCGTCCGAGGCCACCGGCACGTCCGGCACCGGGCCGGGCGCGTCCTCGTCGGTCAGGCCGATGTAGACGTGGCCCTCGGGCGAAGGCAGCGCGAACACGAACCGGCTGGTCGAGCCCGGCACGGGGACGGTCAGCCCGGCACCGAGGCCGCCGAACGTCTCACTCGCGACAACGAGGTGCGCTCCCCGGCTCGGGCGCAACGTGATGCCCGGGGCGAGGTCGCCGGCCCATACCCCGGCGGCGTTGATCACGACGCGGGCGTCGACGTCCCAGGTCGTGCCAGTGAGGTCGTCGCGCAGCACCGCACCTGAGCCGGTCGCCTCGACGGCGGCGCAGCGGGCCAGGATCCGTGCGCCGAGAGAGGCCGCAGTGCGGGCGAGCGCCACGACGAGCCGGGCGTCGTCGCCGAGTTGACCGTCCCAGGCGAGCAGCCCACCCCGCAACCCGGCCGTCTGCACCGTGGGCGCCAACCGGCAGACCTCGGCGCGAGTGACGCGGCGCGAGCGCGGCAGGGTGTGCCGGGACGTCCGGGCAGCCGCGCGCAGCGCGTCGCCGGCGAGGAAGCCGGTGCGCACGAGCGCCGCGTGAGGGCGCGACACAGTAGGCAGCAGCGGCACCACCTGAGGCAGCGGGCGGACCAGATGAGGAGCCGTGCGTTCGATCAAGATGCCGCGCTCGACTGCGCTCTCGTGGGCGATCCCGATCGCACCGGACGCGAGGTAGCGCAGCCCGCCGTGCACGAGCTTCGAGCTCCACCGGCTGGTGCCGAACGCGAGATCGTGTTTCTCGGCCAGCACGACGGACAGCCCGCGGGCCGCCGCGTCCAGGGCGACGCCGGCGCCGGTGACACCGCCGCCGATCACCAGCACGTCCACGGGACCACCCGTCGTGAGATCGGCGAGCTCCCGCACCCGGCGCGCAGCGTTCAGCGATGCATTGCCGACCGCCCTCACGGCGCGAGGTACCGGTCGAGCAGCATCCCGAGCTCGCGGTCGAGACCGTCGACGTGCTGGGTCATAGCCCGCCCGGACAGGACGAACGACGTCGTGGTGAGCAGCACCGCCTGGGCGAGGATCGCCGGATCGCCCGAGCGGACCGACCCGTCCGCGATGCCCTCGCCGATCGCCTGTTCCAGCAGGGACAGCTGCAGGTCGGTGCTCGTGCCGCGGCGCTCGAGCAGGTAGGGCAGCAGGAACTCGGGGTCGAGTTCGACGATCATGCGCAGCAGCGGGTGCTCGCGCGAGGCGGCCGCGATCATGACCACCGCGTCGACGAGGCGAGCCCGGCCGTGCTGGCCCCGCCCGTCGAAGGCCCCCGCCGCCAGCACCGACCATTCGCGGGTGACCAGCGCGGCCACCAGGGAGCGCACGTTGGGCCACCGCCGGTAGAGCGTGGCCCGCGACACGTCGGTGTGTCGGGCGACGTCGGCCATCGTGATGCGCCGGGGGCCAACCGCGAGGAACAGCGGATAGGCGGCATCGAGGATGCGGTCGTCATCAATCGCGTTGTGGGCCCCGGTTGACGGCTCGGGGCCGGCCGGGGTCGCGTTGCGATGCTGCGACAACATGTGTCACAGTGTATCAGCGATCGAAGCCGACGGCAGTGCCGTCACCGTCATCAGGAGTCGCGTTGACCGAGTCGGACCTGCCTGTCGTCGAGATGATTCGTCCCCGGTGGGGGAACCCGCGAACCCCCGGCTCGCTGCCGACGGTCGCCGAACAGGCCCTGGGGATGCTCGGCGTGCAAGGCCCGCGTCCTGCGGTGGGCGCGGCCGAGGTCGAGGTGCCCGCGAGCGTGCTGTCCGACGATGCCCGCGGCGCGCTCGAGGCGGTCGTGGGGGCCGAGCAGGTAAGCGTCGACGCCGCGGTTCGTCGACAGCACACGCGCGGCTACTCGCTGCCTGATCTGCTCAAGCTGCGCGCCGGTGACGCGTCGGACGCGCCCGACGCCGTCGTGTTCCCCGGCTCGCACGACGACGTCGTCGATCTGCTGGCGGTGTGCGCGCGCCATCGGATCGCCGTGGTGCCCTTCGCTGGGGGGACCTCCGTCGTCGGCGGTCTCGTCGCGGCCCGCGACGGGTTCACCGCAGTTATCGCTCTGGACGTGCGCCGGCTCGACCGGCTCGTCGCGGTCGACGAGGTGTCGCGCACGGCCACCCTCGAGGCGGGCATGCGCTCGCCCCGCGCCGAGGAACTGCTCGCAGCCCACGGCTTCACCCTCGGTCATTTCCCGCAGTCCTACGAGGGCGCGAGCATCGGGGGATACGCCGCGGCGCGCTCGGCCGGGCAGTCCTCAGCCGGCTACGGCCGATTCGACGAGATGGTGGTCGGCCTGGTCGTCGCCACACCGCGGGGCACCCTGCGGCTCGGCACCGCACCCAGGTCGGCCGCCGGCCCGGACCTGCGGCAGCTGATTCTCGGCTCCGAGGGCGCGTTCGGCGTCATTACTTCGGTGACCGTCGAGGTGCGTCCGACGCCGGTCGAGCGCGTATTCGAGGCGTGGCGGTTCCCGTCCTTCGTCGACGGAGCGGCCGCGCTGCGCGCCCTCGCGCAGGACGGCCCCATGCCGACGGTGCTCCGGCTTTCCGACGAGGCCGAGACGGCGATCAACCTGGCCGATCCGACCGGTTCGTCGGGCGGCTCGGGTGTCTCGGGCGGGTGCGTGGTCATCGCCGGCTACGAAGGCGAGCCGGACGACGTCGCCCAGCGCCGGGCGGGCGCGACGGCCGTCTTCGCGCACGCCGGAGGCGAGTCGCTCGGCACCGACGCGGGCGAGGCCTGGCGCACCGGGCGCTACCGCGGCCCCTACCTGCGCGACCCGCTCCTCGACGCCGGCGTCCTGGTCGAAACGCTCGAGACGGCGACGTTCTGGTCGAACCTCCACACCCTGAAGGCCGCAGTCACCACGACGCTCACCGAGGCGCTGGCCGAGCAGGGCACCCAGGCGCTGGTCCTGTGCCACGTCAGCCACGTCTACCCATCCGGGGCGTCGCTGTATTTCACGGTCGTGTGCGCCCAGGCCGACGACCCGGTCGCGCAATGGCACGCCGCGAAGGCCCGGGCCAACGCGGCCATCCGCGGTGCGGGCGCCACGATCACGCACCACCACGGGGTCGGCACCGATCATCGCGCGGCCTTGGCCGAGGAGATCGGCCCGCTGGCGGTCGAGGCGTTGCGCGCCGTCAAGCACGTCCTCGACCCGGACGGCATCCTCAACCCCGGTGTCTTGATCTCCCGGGCTCACTGACGTGCGGAGCTTCACCGCACTCGTCAACCCGATCTCCGGTGGTGGACACGCGGCGGCCAAGTGGGAACCCCTGGCCGAGCTGATCCTGCGCGCGGGCGCCGACGTCAAGGTCGTGCTCACGTTGAGCCAGGCACACGCCGTCGAGTCGGCCACGGAGTACTCCACCGCCGGCGACGTGGTGGTGGCTGTCGGAGGGGACGGCCTGGTGCGCGACGTCGCGACCGGAGTTGTGGCCGCCGGCGGCACGATGGCCATCGTCCCCGCCGGTCGCGGCAACGACCTCGCCCGTGGGCTGGACCTTCCGACCGGGATCGCCGAACTCGCCGACCTGCTCCTGAACGGACCCGTCCGGGCGATCGACGTCCTCGAGGCGAACGGGGTCATCGTGCCGGGGAACGTCTACGCCGGCATGGACGCCACGGCTACGAAGATCATCAACGACAACCGCCGGATCCCGGCGAAGCTGCTGTATCGGCTCGCTCCAGTGATCGCCCTCGCCCGATGGCGGCCGGCCGACTTCACCGTGGTGGCCGACGGGCACTCGACAACCACCACCGGTCACATGGTGGTCATCGCGAACTCCGGCCGGTACGGCCACGGGCTGCACATCGTCCCGACTGCCGTGCTCGACGACGGGCTGCTCGACGTGATGGTCGTGGGTCAGGTGCCCAAGTACAAGGTCGCCGCGTTCATGGGTCAGGCGAAGACCGGCGCCCACGCACGTCGTCCGGAGGTCGAGCTCTCGACGGCGAAGGAGGTCACCCTGAGCGCGGACCGGCCGGTGCCGGTGTGTGGGGACGGCGACGAGCTCGGTGAGCTGCCGATCACGGTCCGGGTTCGCCCCGGAGCCCTGAACCTGATCGCCCCGCACGCCTGACGATCACCGGGTGCTAGTCGCGGCCCGGCCGGAAAGGTCGACGACAACCTCGATGTCGATGCGATCGGCAACCCGCAGCGCTCCGAGGAATGCCCGGTACGGCTTGATCCCGTATGCGGACTGCAGGATCGTCCCACTGGCCCGCCAGGCTGAGGGGCCGGTCTCGGTCACCCGCAGGCTGACCTCGCCCGAGTGCTTGCGCACCGTGAGCGTGCCTGTGATGGTGGCGCCGCTGTTGGACCGCGTGATCGCCGAGGAGGCGAACGTGGCCCGGGGATGACCAGCAACGTCCATCAGCCTCAAGGAGGTGCCGGTGATGTCTTTGCGGTCGTGGGTGGACAGCGGCATCACTCCGCCGGTCCCTTCGAGGACGGTGAATGAGGCCATCTCGATGCCGGCCTCGACCGACGCCGACGACGGGTCGGGGCCGGCAATGGTCACCGTGCCCGACCACCGTGCCATCTCGATCAGCAGATCATGGCCGACCTTGGCGGCGACCCCATCGCGCGATGTCCGCAGGTGCAGGCTGCCGGTGTCGGGGCCGATCGCGTAGCGGCCTGGTGCGAGCCCCATGACCGCACCGTAGACGCGTCGTCAACGCACGCTGTCGCATATGCGCCGGTTCGCTACAAGTCGCGCCAGGCCCGGCCGCTCTTCGCGATCAGGTCCATCGCCGGGCGGGGGCCCCAGGTCGCAGCCGAGTACACCGGGATGGGGTCGGGGTCGGCGGCCCAGTGCTTCAGGATGGGATCGACGATGCGCCACGAGCGGGCGACCTCGTCGGCGCGGATGAACAGCGTGCGGTCGCCCTTGAGCGCGTCCAGGATCACCCGCTCGTAGGCCTCCGAGTGCTCGCCCTCGAAACCCTGGCCGTAGGAGAACTCCATCGACGCCTTGCGCACCTCGAAGGTCAGGCCGGGCACCTTGGCGCCGAAGCGCAGGCTCAGCCGTTCGTCCGGCTGCACCTGGACGATCAGCGAGTCGGGCTCGAGCATCGACGCGCTCTCCGGGAACAGCGGCAACTGCGGCGGCCGTTGGAACTGGATCGCGACCTCGGTGATGCGGCGGGGCAGGCGCTTGCCGGTCCGCACGTAGACCGGCACGCCGGCCCACCGCCAGTTGTCGATCTGCAGGTGCAGCGCCACGAAGGTCTCGACGGTGCTGAGCGGATCGACACCGCGCTCGTCCCGGTAGCCGGCCATGAGGTCCTCGCGAGTGCCGCCGCGGGTGTACTGGCCGCGCACCGTGTTCGCCGCGATGTCCTTGGGGTCCTCCCAGACCCGCACGGCCCGCAGCAGCTTGACCTTCTCGTCGCGGATCGCTTCGGGGTGGAAGGACGTCGGCGGTTCCATCAGGAACAACGACAGCACCTGCAGCACGTGGTTCTGGACGATGTCGCGCATCGCGCCGGCAGTCTCGTAGAACCCGCCGCGCTCGCCGACCCCGAGGGTCTCGGCGACGGTGATCTGGACGTTGTCGACCCACGTCCGATTCCAGATCGGCTCGAAGATCGAATTGGCGAAGCGCAGCGCCAGCAGGTTCTGGACGGTGTCCTTGGCGAGGTAGTGGTCGATGCGGAAGATGCGGTTCTCGTCGAAGGCCGAGGCCAGGTCGACATACAGGTCGCGGGCACTCTGTTCGTCCCAGCCGAAGGGCTTCTCGATCACGGCTCGGGTGAACCCGCCGCCGATTTCGTCGCTGAGGCCGCTCTTGCCGAGCATCACCGCGATCGGGCCGAAGACCTTCGGGGGAGTGGAGAAGTAGTAGACGCGGTTGCCGGCCGTCCCGCGCGCGGCGTCGCACTCGGCGAGCACGTCGCGCAGGTGTTCGTACGTGGCCTGGTCGTCGTAACCACCGCTGACGTAGCGAACACCGTCCAGAACCTGCTGCCACTCCGAACTGACCGGTTCGTTCCGGGCCGCCGCGTTCTTGCAGCGGTCCCGGAACTCGTCGTCGCTCATCGCCGTGCGGGCGACACCGACGAGGGCGAGCTCGCGCGGCAGCCGTCCGGACGTCGCCAGCCGCTCGAGGGCGGGCAGCAGCTTGCGTTCGGTCAGGTCACCCGACGCGCCGAAGATCACCAGTACGCACGGTGGAACGTAATCGTTGCCCGGCATGCCGCCCCCCTCGGTCAGACCCCGCCGACATTAGCGGCCCGACGGCGGCAAGTCCCGCACGCTCACCCGATCCGGTGACCGTGCGGGACCGCCACGGCGAGCGTCGGTGGCGATCAACCTCAGTTCACCACGACCTTGCGCATGCTGTAGTCGAAGGCGAACCCGTTCGGGTCGTCGTCGCCCTGGTTGGTGTTGTCGAACGCGCAGAACTGCACGAACGCCCGGCCGGACTTCAGCGGCGGCGCGTTCTCGGCGTTCCAGAAGTACGGGTCGGGCTGCACGACGAAGGACGCGTTGTGGCTGCGCCCGTCGCAGTTGAGTTGCAGCCCGGGGCCGTCGGCGTTCCAGTTCGTGCTGTAGAACGTGTCGGCGTACTGGCTGCTCGTGTGGGTCGTCGCGTTGACCTCCGGGCCCTGCTTGACGCCGATGTACAGGTGCGTGCCGACGTTGCCGCCGGAGCAGTGGTACTTGCCGTGCACGACCGCGCTCGTGCTGTTGGCGATTGCGTGCACGACCGGCGAGACCCACTCGATCGCGGGTGGCCGATAGGACGACGAAGGTGCAGTCGCCGCTGCCGTTGCGGTAGTGGCGACGATGAGTCCGGCAGCAGCCAGGACCGCCGCGATGACCCGATTCCTGGATCGCATGATCTCCCCCTTGCGCGAGCACCGCGCCCGCGTCGCCCCGAAGCATGAACCGCGATCGACGGGGTGGCAAACATGCTGGCATCACCATCGCGGACAAGCCACCACGACCCGGACGTATTTCCTCCGTCTGGCGCGATTCGGAGCCGGAACCCGCCCGCCGGAGCCACGTCGACCGACTCAGCGGGTCAGCCACACCCGCCAGAGCGCGGACGGGTCGGACAGTGGATCGCCGTGCACGAGGCTGAAATGGGCCGGGCCTCCCAGGCCCAGCCGGCCCGCGTCGGCGTCGCCCATCAACTCGCCGCCGCGCCACGTGGCCGCGGCCAGCGCGACATGAGGCTCGATCCCGGCGCGCACCAGCGCCTCGACCTCCCAGGCCAGTTGGTTGGCCCGCAGCGACCCGCCGCCGAAGTCCGACCCGGCGGCGATCGCAACGCCGGCCCGGTGCGCGAGGCGAACGCTCTCGTGAGCCCGCTCGCGGCGCTCGGCGATCCGCGCGATTCCTTCGGGCCCCGTGAACCGCTCGACCCGGGACGTCGCACCGAACGTCTGCCACGACTCGAGCACCGCCAGCGTGGAGACCAGCGTGACGTGGTTGGCGGCCAGCGCGGCCGCCGCGTCCGCGTCAAGAGAGAACCCGTGCTCGACGCTGTCGACGCCCGCCTCGGCCGCGACCCGCGCGCCGGCGAGATTGCCGGAGTGGGCGGCCACCTTCGCGCCGCGCTCGTGGGCCGCGGCGACCGCGGCGGCACATTCGGCCACGCTGAACGGAGCGGCGTCCGGGTCGGGACCGTCGAGGTAGAGCTTGACGAGGTCCGCGCCGTCGTCGAGTTGTGCAGTCACGGCCGGGACGAGGTCGGCGGCGTGCTCGACCTCGACAGCCAGACCGTGCGGCAATGACCCGGTTCGGGAGATCCACGTACCGGCGGCGCGTACGTACGGCCGGTCCACCTGACCCGCCCACCGGTCGCGCAGCACGAGGCTGAGCGCCCGCTCGCGCCCGTCCCTCCCGCGGCCGCGCGGCGCCCCGACGTCACGGGCCCAGCGAATGCCGGCGCGCACCATGAGCTCGCCGTTGTCCTCGCCGACCGCCAGCAGATCGTCCGCGGGGTCGAAGCCCCGGTCGATCCACCGAGCGCCGCCGGGCATCGACAGGTGCGCATGCGAGTCGACCATGCCGGGAATAATCGTCGCGCCACTGCCGTCGATGACGACGGCGTCAAGGTCGTGCGGGTCGGGCCCGTCGCCGTCGAGCCAGAGGCCGGCGACCGTGGCACCGTCGACGAGCAGGGTGACGCCTCGATGTAACTGTTCCGACGTGCCGTCGGCGAGCGCGGCGTCGGTCACGACCACGCGGTGGGCCTGGATGCGGGTTCGGTGCGCGTCGACCATCTCCTCATCATGCCCAGCGCACTGGACCGATCTGCAGCGCCAGTTGTCCGCGCCTCCAATGAATACGCGGCCGGTCGCGGCTGTCGGTGCCCTAGCCCGCGAGGTGTGAACAATGACCCGAGACAGCGCGCGATCGCGGTCGGAGCGCTCGCGGCACGATGAAAGGCGGGCCTGGTCATGTTCGCTCGACTCGTCAGGTTCTCGCTCGGTCCAGGGCAGCGTCCTGCGGCGCAGGCAGTCGCTGACGGACTCGCGCCCCTCATAGCCGCGCAGCCCGGTTGCGCAACCGTGACCGTGTTCGGTGACGACCGGGACGGTGAGTGCGGAATCTTCGTGCTGTGGGACACGGAGGCGAACGCCGAAGCGGCCGCGCGCGTCATTCGCCCGCAGCTGGACCAGCACCTCGCGGGTCACGTACAGGGCCCTCCGGAGACGAGGCGGTTCGAGGTCCTGTCGGCTTGAGCCGGAATCGCCGTGACCACTATCCGCGGCGGATCGCGATCCAGACATCGCGCTGCACGATCACCGGCTCGAGGCCTTGATCAGCCCTTGGTGGCGCCGGCGAGCATGCCCGACACGAGTGCCCGCTGCGAAACCAGGAACAACACGAGCACCGGCAGGATCCCGATGATGATCGCCAGCGCGAGCTCCGGGATCGTGATGTTCAGGCCTGCGCCAGCGACGGGGTTGAACGACGGAGTGGACGACAGCAGCTGATTCAGGCCGACCTGCATGGGGAACTGGTCACTATTGGGAAGCACCAGATAGGGCAGGAAGAAGTTGTTCCAGTTGCCGACGAAGCTGAAGAAGGCCACGAGGGCGACAACGGGGCGGGCAAGCGGCAGCGCGATGCGCGTGAAGAGCTGCCACTCGGAGCAGCCATCTATGCGTGCGGCGGAGATGATGTCGCGCGGGAGGCTGGTCGCGAAGTAGATGTAAACCAAGTAGACGCCGAACGGGTAGAAGGAGAAGGGCAGGATCACCGACCAGACCGTCCCGATGAGGTGAAATTGGTTGATCTCGAGGAAGATCGGCAGGACCAGGGTCGCCGAGGGCATGATCATGCTGATGAGCGTGACGACCAGCAGCGTGGTACGTCCACGAAATCTGGTCAACGCGAGCGCGTAGCCGGCCGGCACGCTGGTGACGAGTGTGAGAACGAGCGAGCCGCCTGAATAGATCGCGGAGTTCCTCAGCCACTTCAGCAGCACGTGGTCTTGGAAGGAGAACAGATGGGACCAGGCTCGGCCTATTTGGGTGAACGATCCGAAGCTCAAGGGGAAATCGCTCACGACTTGATCAGCCGTTTTCGAGGGCGCCAGCAGCAGCCAGATGACCGGTAGGACAAAGAACAGCGCAACCACCGCCAGGACCAGGCCAACGAGCACCCTCGACGCAAGTCGGGAGCGTGCCTTGGCCGGTCCTATGTTCGGTCTGCGGCGCAGAGCTAGCGTCATTGTTCTTCCAGTTTGAAGAGGTCGGAGCGAGTCACGAGCACGCCCGCGCAAGCCAATCCCAGTACGAGCAGGAAGATGGAGATGGCGGCGGCGCCGTTGAAGTCGCCCTGCTGGAACGCGTAGACGTAGGCGAGTTGGTTCGGTGACCAGGTGGAACTGACTCGTCCCAGGCTCGCGGTCTGCAAGAGTTGCGGCTCAATGAATAGCTGCGTACCAGCCGCGAAGGCCAGAATGCTCATGTACACGATCCACTTGCGGATCATGGGGATCTGAATGTGCCACGCGGTCTGCCAGCGGCCCGCGCCGTCAATTCGCGCGGCTTCAAGGACATCTTCTGAGATGTTGTTCAAGGCGCCATACATGACAACGATCCAGCCGCCCGCGCCCGTCCAGAAGGCAATGAGGACAAAGATGATGGGAAGGTGGGACGGATTCAGCGTTGCCGCGAAGCTTTCCTGCCCGATCGCTCTGAGGAACCACCCGGCCGGGCTGACGTCTGGGTCGAGCATGAACAGCCAGACGAGGACACTCGCAACTCCGGCGAGCGCGCCGGGCAGGTAGTACAGAAACCTCAGGAGGCTGGACATCCCCGGCCGCATCCACGACCGGAGTGCGACAGCGAGCAACACCGTCATGACGACTAGCAACACCAGCCACATGACGAGGTAGGTGGCGATGTTTTCAAAGGCCGGTATGAACCGGTAGTCGCGCGCCACCTTGCTGAATTGGTTCAAGCCTACGAACTGGCCCCGGTCGTTGGTCAGCGACAGGTACAGCGCGTATCCGGTTGGGAAGATGCCGAACGCCGCGAGCAGGACGGTGTAGCCCGCGACGAAGAAGTAGCTCGCGGAACTCCCCTCCCGGCGCCGCCTTGCCGCGCGCCGGGAGGAGGCGTTGATTGGTGGTTCCACGGCAAGAGCCGTCATTGGTTAGTTACCTTGTAGCCGTTGGCCTTGGCTTCGTTGCTCACGGCCGTTTGCCAAGCCGGCAGCAGCGAGGTGAGGCTCTTCCCGGCGGTTAGGCCCGGAAGGACAATGCTTGACCAAGCGGTTGCATCGCTGAACTTCGTGTTCGACCATCCGGTCCACACCTCGTTGGCGGCCTGCTCGAACACCGAGCTGATGTCGGTGGCGAAGTAATCCTTGTTCGTTGGATTGGCCAGCCATACCTTCGCCGCGGGGCTATAGGCCGGGTACGTCGGAGCGCTGCCCTGGTTGGCGTTCGAGGTGGTCAGCCACGTAGCGACGTCGGTCGCAGCCTTGAGGTTCGTGCTGTGCGAGGACACCATCCACAGGCCGCCTCCGACATTGCCGGTCGCCGGGGAGGCATCGCCCGGCCACGTCAGCGGCGCGGCGGCCGCGATTTGCCCCGCTGGGGTCTTGAACGCGGCGTTGAACAGGTACTGCCCGTACCAGGACGGGCCGTAGGCCATTGCGACCTTGCTTCCGCTGTCCTTGGCGAAGCCCTGGCTGAAGAAGCCTTGGGTGCTCACTGCCTTCGCGCTGATGAGGGAGTCCAGAAGTGACGCCATTCTGGTGCACTTCGGGTCCTGCATGTCGACCCGCAGAGTTGTCGGGTTGGTGAGCTGGAACGCTGGGCACTGGCTCGACCAGAAGTAAGACTCCTGCGAGTTCGTGTCGCCCACGGCGCCGACGAGGTAACCCGGGTGCTCCGTGGCGATCTTCAGTCCGAGAGCCTGGTACTCGGGCCACGTCGTCGGGACCTGGTAGCTCCACTTGTCGAGCAGGGTCTTGTTGTACCAGAGGACGACCTGGGCGATGTCGTTACGCAGGCAGTAGGTGTGTCCGTTGTACTGGCACGGGCTCAGCGAGCCCTTCGCGAAGTTGTCGAGCGTCGCTTTCGGTACAAGGCTCTCGTCGAGAGGTGCAGCGAACGCCGTGGCCGAGGGATTGGTCGGCCGCGAAGCCCAGGTGACGTCAGTCGGTGATCCGAAGACGACGTCGGGCCATCCCTTGCCCGTCCGATCGAAGAGTTGGATCTTTGACTGGAGGTAGGTCGATCCGTCGGCACCGCCGTCGTAGGTGACGATGTTCAGTTTCGCGGTGGGGTGCAGCTTCTGGTACTGCTGCACTTCGGGCAGCCGAGTTGAGTCGGTCCAGACCGTGATCTTGGCCGACGCGTCCTGCTTGACCGCTTTGAACGGGCTGCTGTTGGCAGATGCCGCGGATTGTGTGGCGCTGGCGCAGCCAGCCAGGGCCACCGCGGTGCAAACGGCAACGGCTATGCCGCCGGCCGTTCTCGCGCGGACATTGCGGTTCGGAGAGCGTAGGCGCTTCATGTTGTGCCTTTCGTAGCCAGAGGAGGGTGGGGGATTACTTGGCCGCGGTGGCCGCGGATCAGTTCTTGGTTCCTTCGACGAACGGCTGAAGGGCTCTTCCGTATTCGAGTTCGTACGGAAGGGCGATGCCTGGGCCTTCCGGTGCATGTACGAGGCCGGTCTGGTCCACGTGGCGCTCTCGTTTCACCGTGGCTGAGGTGACCAGAGATTCGTAGTACGTGGTGTTTGAGATCGCCATGCACAGATGGTGGTTGGGAATGTCGGAGCCGTGCACCTCGGCCCTGAGCCGATAAGCGTCGGCGAGATGCGCGGTTCGCATCGCCCCGGTAATGCCGCCTCTGAGCGTTGTCCCGGCACGGACACCGAAGGTGGCGGCGCCGGCCTTGATGAAGTCAGCCGAATTCATGTGCGCGCCGTCAGACGTTTCGGCGACGAGGAGTGGGACCGAGGTTGACTGCGCGAGCTTGCGATAGGCGCTGATACTGAACTCGCGCATCGGCTCCTCGTACCAGAGGTAGTTCGCTTCAGCGAGGGCCCGGCCGAGGTAAATGGCGTCCGGTAGATCGAAGCCGGCTGAGCCGTCGTACATCAGTGGCAGGTCCGCGCCGACGTGCGCTCTGAGAGCGAGGCACAGTTCGGCATCCTTGCGGGCGTCGCCCCAAGCGTGGAGCTTGATGCCCTGGTAGCCAAGGCTCAGGCACTGGTCGGCGACGTCGAGGAATTCCTCCGTCGTCGAGAATGTCGAGGTCGATGCGTAGGCCGGGATGGACGTTCGGTATCCGCCCAGCAGCTGCCATACGGGTCGGTCGCACGTTCGGGCGGCCAGGTCCCAGAGGGCGACGTCGATCAGACCGAGGACCGGCAGCGGCAGCTCCTGGATGCGATCCAGTTCCCAGACGCGGTGCCACAACCATTCACGCTGGTAAGGGTCTTGTCCGAGCAGTTCGTCACGGAAGACCCGCTCGACCAAATCCGTGAGCATGACGGCGGCGCCGGGGCGAGCCAGCAGCGCGACCCCCTCAGCACCCGCATCCGTGCCGATGTGCAGCACCGCGCCGTCGCCTGTCGGCGCGCTGCCGGCGAGGCCTTCGCGCCAGCGGAACGGGGGATCCGCGGCCGGAACGCCAACCGGATGTACCTCAACGTGCGTGATCTTCATCGTGCCTTTTCCGTCGATGGGATTGTTCTTGTCCTCCGGCCCATCAGAAGCCGCCGTAGACCTGGAGTTCGTAGATGCTTCCGCCGTTGTAGCTGGAGTTGGTCACGGTCAGCCGGACGTACCTGGCCTGCACCGGCGATGGGGCGATCGAGTAGTTCGCCGCGCTGCTCGTGAAGTTGGCCGTGTGGTCGTCGAGGGTGGACCAGGTGGTGCCGTCAGCGGAGTACTCGAGCAGGTACTTGTAGCCGCTCGGCTTCTCGAACGTCGTCACGACGCTCGATACCGAGGTGACCGAACCGAGGTCGACCTCGACCCAGGAGGGGTCCGGTAGCCCGAGTCCTTGCGCCCAGCGGGTGGAGAGGTTTCCGTCGACGGCAAGGTCCGGGGTGTTGGGCTGTGAGTAGGACGAGACCGTGACCGGTTTGCCGCGGGCGAGGTCGTTGTCGGCGGGCATCGTTACGGTGCCGGCGGGGCTGGGGGCTGATTCGTTGAGCGCGGCGTCGCGCGCCACAACGGTGAAGCTGTACGACGTCTGCGGGGTGAGTCCGGTTACGCGGAGACTGGTCTGGTCGGTGACCGCGATCCGCGTTCCGTCCTGATACACCTCGTAGGTCGTGACACCGGTGTCGTCCGTCGCCGGTTGCCAACTGAGGTCAGCCATCGACGGGAGTCGCGGGGTCACAACGGGCTGCCCGGGCGCCGTCGGTGGCTGGTGATCGGTGCTCGGTGGCAGCGCATTTCCATACACCTCGAGCTCGTAGACGCTGCCGCCGTTGTGGTTCGATCCTGTGATCGTGAGCCGCACGTATCGGCCCGTTACCGGAATCGCTGCCGGCGAATAGTTGGTGGCCGCTGACGTAGCGGTGCCGGTGTGGTCATCCAGGGTGGTCCAATGGACCTCGTCCGGCGATACCTCGATCCGGTAGTTGTACCCGGAGGACTTTTCAAACGTCGTGATCGCGCCGGTGACGTCGTATTGCGCTCCCAGATCAACCTGGATCCAGGACGGATCCGGCAGCCCCAGTCCCTGCGCCCACCGCGTCGACAGGTCGCCATCGACGGCGAGCTGAGGGGTGTTCGGTTCGGAGTAGGAGGAGACGGTGACCGGCTTGCCCTGGGCCAGGTCGCTGCCCGACGGCATCGTGACCGTGCGCGCCGGGCTCGGGGCTGACTCGTTGCCAGCGGCGTCCCGCGCCGCGACCACGAAACTGTACGTGGCGCCGGCCGTCAAACCGGTGACCCGGGCGCTGGGTCCGGTGGATGCGCTGACGAGCTTCCCGTTGGCGAAGATCGAGTACCCCGTCACGGCGGTGTTGTCTTGCGACGCGTTCCACGAGAGGTCGGCCACGGTGGGGAACTGAGCGGCGACCGTCGGCTGGCCCGGCACCGTGGGTGCCTGGCCGTCGGAGGAGGTCGGGTTCGGGTCGAGGTACAGGAACGCCGGCTGTAGGCCTGCGTTGTCCACGATCGAGGCCGGAAGTTGCGCGCATCCGTCGACGGTCGTGTTGTTGGCGATGGTGTCGCCGGTGCTGTTCGCCTGCGTGGTGTAGGCCGGCTGGGTGGTGAAGTTGTTCGTCGCGGCGTTGTCCATGCCGTGATTCATCAGCAGCCATTGGTAGGCGATGTTGCACAGAGCGTTGCCCGTCGTCGTCCAGTACCGGCTGCCCTCGTCTTGGTAGATCGCCCCGTAGGCCGGCAGCGGCACGTTGCTGATGTAGTTGCCCGCAACGATGCCGCCCGGGTTGGCGCTCAGCGTGTAGATGGCGCCGCCGTCTGCCTGGTGCTGCATGATGTCGCTGACCTGGTTGTCGGTCACGATGTTGTCGCGGCTGGTGGTGGGTGTGTCGTAGACGGGGACGCCGGAGTTCCCTGGGTAGTTGGTGTCGCCGCCCTGGTCGGTGAGTCCCCACCCCCAGCCGACCGAGATGCCGCTGTACGGCAGGTCGTAGACCTTGTTGTGGGTGATCACCGTGTGGTCGGTGTATCCGGCGAAGACGCCCAGCGAGCCGTTGTACTGGTCGGCCACATTCGTGACGACGTTGTTGTCCACGGTGTTGTCTTTGGTGATCGAGCGAGTGTCCGTCGGGTGGGCATCGATGACCTCAGTGCCGCCCACCTGGATACCGGTTGCGGCGATCTCCTTGAAGGTGTTGCCCTCGATGCGTGTCCCTTGGGTGCCGGTGTTCAGGTTGAGCCCGACTGCGCCGAGATGAGTGAAGGTGTTCTCGTCGAAGGTGATGGAGTGTCCGTAGCTGACGTTGACGGCGCCGGGTGTCTTGACCCAGTTCAGCCGCGTGGAATCAAAGGTGGGGTTGTTGGAACCGACGATGCGGAATCCGGCTTGGCCCTCGACGAGCCCGTCGGGTGAGCTCGGTGCCAACCACGTGGAGTAGGAGAAGGTCAGCCCGCGGAAGGACACGTTCGACACCGGCTGGGAGATGCTGCCGTTGAGGTCGATCAGGTCCTGCACGCGCGGGGCGGTGACCGTCGCGGTGGCCATGTTCTGCCCGGCTTTGGGCATGTAGTACAGCTCGTTCGTCGACTGGTCGAGATACCACTCGCCTGGCGTGGTGAGCAGCTCACGTGCGTTTTCCAGCCACGTGGGGTTCTGTATCTCCTCACCTTGGTGCAGGTTCGCGTTGTGGAAGCAGGGCTGCTGCATGGTCATCGTGGTTCCCACGATTGACTGCACGGGGCAGCGATACTCCATCCATCCCCAGCGGCTGACAACTTCGATGTCCGACTGGTTCTTCCACGTGTCCATGCTCGGGTCGGTGATGGTGTAACCGGTGGCAGTCTTGGTGAAGCCGGGCGGGTTGTCCGCTCCCCGTGCGCGGGTTTCCAGCTCCCCGTTCACGTAGAGCTGGCGGGTGTCGAAGCCGAGGTGCGTCTTGTAGACGGCGCCGGTGGAGTCGGCGGCAGTCCAGCCGGTGACCGTGGCACCACCACTGATCACCGGGTTCGCGCCGGGCGCCGCCTCGTAGACGACGCGGTGCCCGTTGGTACCGGAGTCGGCATTCGTGAGGGTGAAGGTGCTGGCGAGCGTGTAGGTCCCGCCGAGCAGCTCGACGTCGATGTCTGATTGCATGTTGTGATTGATGGCTTGCACCCGGTTGCGTGCTTCGTCCAAGGTCCGGAACGGACGGTCCTGTGTACCGGGGCCGTTGTCATAACCCTTCGTGGGCGAGACGTAGATCTTGACCGGAGGCCGGCTCTGTGTGCCTGCGGCTTGCGCGGGTGCTGCGATCAGGAACGGCGAGGCGGCGGCGAGCAGGGCGACAACGCTGGTTGCCGCGCGCACTAGGCGCGAGCCGTGAGGGGTGACGCGGTCTGTCATCGACGTGCGGGGCATTGCTCGTCCAATCGGTCGACTGCGGGTGACCGCACGCCGAACTGGAGAGCCGGGAAGGTACCGGTTCTCGTCGTGGTGGCGTGCCTATGAGGCGGTGGTGTCTCGTTTCGGCGTTTGAGAGGCCGCAGCCTCTGTTCGGCTGCCGTTGCCAACGTGGTGGTCAGTTGTTCCAATTCGCGGTCCGACGTTGAACAGCCGGTCGCGTATCTTGCGCTCGAATTGATGCCGGGTGGTGTCGATGTGCTCGATCATCAGTTGCGCGGCTCGGTCGGAGTCACCTCCAGCGATCGCCTCCGCGATCGCGAGGTGTTGCTGCCCGGCGACTTCGAGCGATCCCGGCGCGTCACCATGGAACAACAGAACGTCCGACTGCGCGGCCAAACGACGGACGTTGGCCACTGAAGCCCGCAAGAACACGTTGTGTGCGGCAACGCTGATGCCGTCATGAAAGGAGACATCGGTTCCGGCGAACAACTCGGCGTCGCTTTGCTTGCCGGCCGCCAGGGAAGCAGCTGCGGCCTCGCGGATGGTGCGGACCTCCGGCGGGGTCGCCAACGAGGCGCTCCTTCTCGCCGTTTCGGCCTCGATCAGCTGGCGATAGTCCAGCAGCATCAAGACGTGGTCCATGCTGGTCGGCTGGAAGTGGGCGAGCTCGTCGCTCGAGAGCACCCCCGACGACGCGGCAACGAAGATGCCGGCGCCCTTCCGAACACTGACTCGGCCTAGCGCGGCGAGGGTCTTCACCGCCTCGCGGGTGACGTTGCGTGTCGTTCCGAGCAGCTCGGCGAGGCCCTGTTCAGTAGGGAGGCGATCGCCGGGCCGCAGGTTCTGCTCGGCGATGAAGTTGAGCACTTGCTCGGCGACAACCTCGTAGCCGGGACGGTAACGCTCTGGTGTCTCGGCGGCGGCTGTGCGGCCGCTGTCCGGAGATTTCACCGCACTCCGTCCTTCCGCAAATAAGTCAGATCCTTAGCGCTGACAACTATGGCACCCCGGTAACGAGAATGGAAGAACCAGATTAATTTTGTTGCGTGAGAGCCGGCTTAGCGTTCGAGAACGCGTGATCACCGGACCTAGCCAGCTCACAGCGTTTGCTGGGTTGCCGTGGCCGCGCGACTGATGGCGTTCAGATAAATCTGATTCTTTGCTCATCTGAGTGCACGGGCCAGCGGCGCAACGCCCGCAGGTGCGTTCCGTCTCGGGGCCTGAGGCGCAATGACCGCGACTCGGTGGGCGGCGTGGGGAAGACTGTCGGATCGTGCTGCTCACGATCACCACGACTCACGAGCCCGCTGCTGACCTCGGCTATCTGCTGCACAAGCACCCGGGTCGGGTTCAGTCGTTCGACGAGTCGGTGGGCACGGCGCACGTCTTCTATCCGGAGAACTCCGATACGCGCTGCACCGCGGCACTGCTGCTCGAGGTCGACGCGATCGGGCTCGTCCGTGGACGCAAGGGTCCGACGGGTGATGGCTTCGCTCTCGGGCAGTACGTGAATGACCGTCCGTATGCCGCGTCGAGCATGCTGGCTATGGCCCTCAAGCATGTGTTCGCGACGGCCTTCACCGGCCGGTGCAACGCCCGTCCAGAACTGGCGGCGGCGACGATCCCGCTCGACATCCACGTTCCCGCAGTCCCGTGCCGGGGCGGTGCGGATCTCCTGCGGCGGCTGTTCGAGCCGCTCGGCTGGCAGGTCGCAGCGTCGACCAGCCCGCTCGATCCGACGATCCCGGAGTGGGGCGCGTCGCGCTACCTCGATCTTCGGCTGGTCGGCGAGATCCGTCTCGCTGACGCGCTCAACCACCTGTACGTGCTGCTGCCCGTTCTCGACGACGCCAAGCACTACTGGGTCAGCAGCGATGAGGTGGACAAGCTGATCCGCGCCGGCGGCGGATGGCTGGCGACGCACCCGGACAAGGCACTCATCACGCGGCGGTACCTCGCGCATCGACGAGAGTTGACGCAGTCGGCGATGGCGCGGTTGGCCGAGGTCGACGACACCGATCCCGATCAACTCGACAACGCTGTCGAGGGCGCCCTCGTCGTAGACCCTCCCGACCGGCCCGTCCCGTTGGCCGAACAGCGGCGCGGTGCGGTCCTGGCGGCGGTCCGCGCAGCTGGCGCACGGACGGTGGGTGACTTTGGCTGCGGCGAGGGCGTGCTGGTCCGGGATCTACTCACCGAACGCGGCGTCGAGCGGATCGTGGCAACGGACGTATCGGCGCGGGCGCTGCAGATCGCGGGACGCAAGCTGCGCCTGGACAAGATGACCGAGCCGCAGCGGGCCCGGCTACACCTCATCCAGTCCGCGCTGACCTACCGCGACGACCGACTCGCAGGGCTGGATGCGGTGGTGTTGATGGAGGTCATCGAGCACGTAGACGCACCGCGCCTCGGTGCGCTCGAGCGATCGGTGTTCGGCCACGCCGTTCCGGGCACGGTGATCGTGACGACGCCGAACGTCGAGCACAACGTGCGGTTCGAGACGCTGCCGGCGGGGATGATGCGCCATCGCGATCACCGCTTCGAGTGGACGCGCGCGCAGTTCCAGGCTTGGGCCGAGGCGGTGGCTAGGAGCTACGCCTACACCGTTCGCTACCTGCCGGTCGGACCGGACGATCCGGAGGTCGGGCCGCCGACGCAGATGGCGATCTTCACCAAGTCGGTCGCGGCGTGACTCGCGAAGTCGCAGTCCCGGAGCTCAGTCTCGTCGTCCTGATCGGTGTCAGCGGGTCGGGCAAGTCGACGTTCGGCCGCGCCCACTTCCGTCCGACCGAAGTCATCTCGTCCGACTTCTGCCGCGGCCTCGTGGCCGACGACGAGAACGACCAGGCCGCCACGCCCGAGGCGTTCGAGTTGCTGCATTACATCGTCGGCAAGCGGCTCAAGGCCGGCCGGCTGACCGTCGTCGACGCCACCAACGTCCAGCCCGCCGCTCGCAAGCAGTTGATCGCCGTCGCGCGAGAACACGACGTCCTGCCCGTCGCGATCGTTCTCGATGTGGCCGAGAGCGTCTGCGTCGCGCGGAACGCGACTCGCCCCGATCGCGACTTCGGCGCGCAGGTGATCCGCCGCCAGCGCGATCAGTTGCGCCGCGGTCTCAGGGGCCTGCAGCGCGAGGGCTTCCGCACCGTCCACACGTTGCGCGACGACGACATCGCGGACGTGACGGTCACGCGGACGAAGCTGTTCAACGACTTGCGGCACGAGCACGGTCCGTTCGACGTCATCGGTGACGTCCACGGGTGCCGCGCCGAACTCGAACTGCTCCTCATCGAGCTCGGCTACAAGATCAGCAGGGACGGCGACGGACGTGCCGTCGGCGCGCATCACGACGATCGTCGGGCGGTGTTCGTCGGCGACCTGGTCGACCGCGGAACAGACACGCCCGGCGTGCTCCGGCTGGTGATGGGCATGGTCGCTGCGGATGACGCGTTCTGCGTCCCGGGAAACCACGAGAACAAGCTGCTGCGTGCGCTGCGCGGCCGCAATGTGCAGGTCACGCACGGATTGGCCGAGTCCCTGGCACAACTGGCGGCTGAGCCGGAAGAGTTCCGCGCCGCGGTCGAGCGGTTCATGGACGGCCTCATCAGCCACTACGTCCTGGACGACGGCCGGCTCGTCGTCTCGCACGCCGGGCTGACCGAGCGCTACCAAGGCCGCGCATCGGGACGAGTCCGCGAGTTCTGCCTGTACGGGCAGACGACGGGCGAGACCGACGAGTACGGGCTGCCAGTGCGTTATCCCTGGGCGCAGGAGTATCGCGGCAAGGCGATGGTGCTCTACGGGCACACGCCGGTGCCCACCCCGGAGTGGATCAACAACACGCTCTGCTTGGACACCGGTTGCGTGTTCGGCGGGCGGCTGACGGCGCTTCGCTATCCCGAGCGGGAGATCGTCTCCGTCCCGGCCGCCGAGGTGTACTACGAGCCGGCCAAGCCGTTCCCGACCAACCCGGACGCAGTCGGGTCCGACGTCGCCGGACGCCGCGATCCCGAAGTTCTCGACCTCACCGACGTCATCGGCACGCGCGTGATCGAGACGCAGTACCAGAAGCGGATCGGCGTGCGGGAGGAGAACGCGGCCGCCGCGCTCGAGGTGATGAGTCGGTTCGCGATCGATCCGCGCTGGCTGCTGTACCTGCCGCCGACGATGAGCCCGGTCGCGACCTCGACGCAGCCCGGCCTGCTCGAACATCCGGAGCAGGCGTTCGACTACTTCCGAACCGAGGGCGTCGATCAAGTGGTCTGCGAGGAGAAGCACATGGGCTCGCGCGCCGTCGTGCTGGTGTGCCGCACGCTGGATTCAGCACGCGCGAGATTCGGCGCACCGGGCGACCAGGCCGGCGCCGTATGGACGCGAACCGGTCGTCCGTTCTTCTCCGAGGAGCTCACCGCACAACTCGTGGATCGGCTGCGGGGGGCCGCCGAAACCGCAGGACTGTTCGATGAACTCAACACCTCATGGCTGCTGTTGGACGCCGAGTTGCTGCCATGGAGCGCGAAGGCCGGGCAATTGCTGCGTGACCAGTACGCCGCGGTCGGCGCGGCCGCTCGCGCATCGCTTCCGAGCGCGGTCGAGGTGCTCTCGCAGGCTGACGTCGCCGGGCTCGACGTCAACGACCTGCTCGTGCGCACGCGAGCACGCGCGACGAACGCCGATGCGTTCACCGCGGCCTATCGGCACTACTGCTGGCCGACCGACGGGCTGACCGGGGTCCGCGTCGCGCCGTTCCAGGTCCTGGCCAGCGACGGCGCCGTTCATCACGAACGGCCGCACAGTTGGCACCTCGACCGCGCGGATCGGCTGGTCGCCGCCGACGCCGACATCATCGCGCCGACGCGACGCATCGCGGTCAGCACCACGGACCAGGACTCCGTAGCAGCCGGCACCGACTGGTGGTCGCAGCTGACTGCCGTCGGCGGCGAGGGCATGGTCGTGAAGCCGGCCGCGAACCTGGTGCGGGGACGGAAGGGAGCGATCCAGCCCGGGTTGAAGGTCCGCGGGCGTGAGTACCTGCGGATCATCTACGGCCCGGATTACACCGAGCCGGTCAACATCGAACGGCTGCGCTCGCGCGGTCTCGGACACAAGCGCTCGCTGGCCCTGCGCGAGTACGCGCTCGGGCTCGAGGCCTTGGATCGCGTCGCACGAGGTGAGCCGCTGTGGCGCGTGCACCAGTGCGTCTTCGCGGTGCTCGCGCTCGAGTCCGAACCGGTGGACCCCCGGCTATGACGGTCAGCGTCATCGAGGGAGATCGGAGCTTGGCGTCCGGCTACCGCACACCTCGGACGAGGCACGTGCCATCGCCGCGTGCCGCAATGACGGGCGAGATCGGTGCCCACACCAACCGTCCTGCGCGAGTGTCCGCCACATCTTTCTCATAGGACGGCGGGTTACGGGTCGAGCTGAGCGGGTGCTACGCGGCATCCGGCTGCTTGGGCGCCGACGTGCAGGCGTCGGTCCCAGACCGCCACGATCAGCTCGGGGTCACCGATGGCCAGCGCGCTGGCGAGGTGGACGGCGTCGGCACCACGCAGGGCATGGGTTCGGGTGAGCTGGCCGGCATGGTGTTCGACCGCTGGGCTGAGCTCGACCGGCCGCGTGGCTGCCCAGTAGTCGTCCCAGTCGCGCTCGGCGGCGTCGAGCTCGGGTTCGGTGAGGTCGTGGTTGCGGGCGGCAGCCGCGAGAGCGGCGCGCACTTCGGGGTAGGCAAGGCGACTGGAAACGGCGGCGTCGCAGCCGTCCCAGAGCGCACCGGCCAAGTCGGTTCCCGGTTCAGCGCTCAGCAGTTTGACGAACGCGCTGGCGTCGAAGTAGACGAGCGACACCGGGTCTTAGCGCCGCTGGTCGCTGATCAGGTCCGACAGCGGCTGGCGTGGGCGGGGCCGGGTGCGTCCTGAGGCGCCTGGCCGCCGGGCCGTCGCCGCCCGGCTGATCACGCCATCGGCCGTGAGCCGCTCGAGCAGGCCGGTGCTATCCAGCCCGACCAGTCGCGCGACCGGGACCCCGCGATCGGTGATGACGACTTCATCCCCGCGGCGAGCTCGCTCGAGCCAATCGCTGAGGTGCGCGCGCAGTTCGGTCACTGCAACGTCCATCAGCCGATTGTACGCTCGGTGGGCCTTACAGTTGTACAGTTGCTGTCGTCCACGCCGGAACGCCCGGGTTCGCGTACGGCCGGACGCGCCGGACGCGCCGGACGCGCGCCGCGGGCGGCAACTCCCGGCGCACGCGGATCGATGGCTCCGCGCTCCAGATACATGTGCGCTGATCGGTTTGCCTGGTCCGGAGCGGCCGTCAGCGACGCACCCGATACCGCAGATGGAGCACCCTGCGACCCTGGATGACAACGTCGGGATCCTCCAGCAGGTGCTGCGCGTCGAGCGACCCGAAGTAGCGCTTGCCGGAGCCGAACACCACGGGTACGACGTCCATCGCGACCTCGTCGACCAGGCCGAGGGCCACGGCCTGCCCGCCGACCTCGCCGGCGGCGATCGCCACGTCGCGCTCACCCGCGAGTTCCTTCGCCGCCCAAATCGCCGCGCCCACGTCGTCGACGAAGCGGCAGGACGCCCCTGGATGCCAGCCGTCCGGCCTCGGCCGGTGCGTCACCACGACGATGTGCTCGCCGGCCGGCGGGGTGCCGTCCCATCCGTTGGTCAGGTCGAACAGGTGCCGCCCGATCACCGTCGTCCCGATGCGCTCCCACATCGGACGTACATAATTGATCGAGGCCTCGCCGACCTTGAACGGGCCGCCGTCCACGATCTCGGCGTCGCCGTTGAAATACCACTCGAACAGCGGACCCACCTCGTCGCCCGCGTCGGCGATGAAGCCGTCGACTGACACCACCGCGTGCATCACCACAGTGCTCACGCCTCGATCATGCCCGGCCAGCGCGCGCCACGGGCCAGTGCGCTGTGCAGAAGCGCCACAGCGACCAGCGATCCCCTTGACGACGCCCACCCAGGACGGCCAGCTCAAGAACTGAGTGTCCGAGGGGGACATAAGCCGGCTGGCGCGTGGGTTCACCGGGCCCGCGACTTGGGTCTGAAAGCGACCCGTGGCGGCCAGCCCCCGGGCCACCACCGGGCACATCTCGTGACCATCATCGGGTAGGTTTCACGACCGCCCCTGGGCAGAACTCAACGACCCTTGACACCTCGTCGGCGAGCCTGCGTCGGCTGTCAAAAGCCACAGCGCGCGCGTGCAATAGCGTCTCGCCTCCAACAAATTGCGGACGCGTCCTACGTCTATTGGACGATGCAGCGGCTGGGCTGGCCGGTGTTTAGTCGCGCTGGTATGTCCGGCGCTGCGGGGGAGTCGCTGAATGAATCTGGCAACCGGGGATGTCGCGCGCTTGCTCGTCGCGCTGACCGTTCTCCTCATTGCCGCGCACGGCCTCGGGGCAGTGTTCGCGCGGCTGCGGCAACCGCGCGTAATCGGCGAGATTCTCGGCGGCCTTCTCCTCGGCCCGACCGCCCTAGGCGCCTGGGCGCCGCGCGTCCATAACTGGATCTTCCCGGACGACGGGCCGAGCGCGACGGTACTCGCTGCGATCTACCAGTTGGGGCTGCTGCTGCTCATGTACTGCTCCGGCATGGAGATACGGTCCTGGATAACGCGCCGCGAGGCGCGCACCGGCGCGTCCATCCTTGCCCTGGGCACCGTATTGCCGTTCCTGGCCGGGCTCGCGGCGCTCGGCGTCATCAACGAGTCCCAGTTCTTCGGACCGTCGGGCAACGCGCAATCGTTCCTGCTCGTCTTCGCGGTTGCGATGGCGGTCACCAGCATCCCCGTGATCTCGCGGATCATGTTCGACCTCGGAATCCTCGGCACCCCCTTCTCCCGCATCGTGCTCGGCGTCGCCGTCGTCGAAGACATCGTTCTCTACGTCGTCCTCGCGGTTGCGCTGGGCATCGCGGCTCAGCACGGCACCGCGCCGTACGGCTTGCCCGGAGCCCTCGACCTCCAGCCGGGCTCCGCGGGCGACCTGACCTACCACGCCGTCGCAACGGTCGCGGTCCTCGGCCTGTTCCTGATCTTCGGGCGCCGGTTCTATCGGGTAGCGGCGCGCTCTCGGTTCAACCTGATCCGACAGTGGAGCCCCGTCGCGTTCCAACTCGTGTTCATGTTCGCGGCGTGCGTGGGATGCGTCTTCCTCGGCATTCAGCCCTTCTTCGGTGCGTTCGTCGCCGGCATCGCCGCCGGCTCCGCGACCCGCGAGCCCGACCCGCTCGAAGAGGGCGCGAAGGTCGCCGTCACCCAGTTCTCCTTCGCGTTCTTCATCCCCATCTACTTCGCGGTAGTCGGACTGCAACTCGACCTGCTGCACGACTTCAGCGTGCTGTTCTTCCTCGGCTACCTCGCCTTCGCCTGCTTCGTGAAAACGATCAGCGTCTACGCCGGAGCACGCTTCGGCGGTCAGCGGCCCGCCGCGTCGGTGAACCTCGCAGTCGCGATGAACGCTCGCGGCGGACCCGGAATCGTGCTGGCATCGGTCGCTTACGGCGCGGACATCATCAACCAGTCCTTCTACGCCGTGCTGGTGCTACTCGCTATCGTCACCTCGCTACTCGCCGGCAGCTGGCTCGCCCGAGTACCGCGCGATCAGCTGCTGGCGCCCGCCGCGTCACCACTCGATTCTGCAGGCGAACAGGCTTCGGTCGATACGACATAGCCCGAGCCCCGTGCAGGCGAGCGAGCGCCACCGGCATGATCGTTGTTCTTCGACCCCGCCTGTCACACTGCGGCACGGGTAGGGCGTCGCGAGAGAACCGCTGTCCGCGACTACTCACGGCCGGTGTCGCAGCCCGGCAAGGCCGAGTTCATCCGCGCGCTCGCCATAGCGACGATCTAGGGTCAGATCATGATTCGTGGTGCGCACGTGGTCCTCTTCAGCGTCGACGCCGAGGCGGACCGCGCGTTCTTCCGCGACGTGCTCGAGTGTCCGTTCGTTGACGCCGGACACGATTGGTTGATCTTCCGGCTGCCACCAGCCGAGTTGGCCATACATCCAGCTGAGGCAAGCGGCCCGCACGAACTGTTTCTGATGTGCGACGACATCAAGACGTTCATGGCAACAATGGCTGAACGGGGCGTCTTCTGCTCGGCGCTGCGGACCGAACGATGGGGGTCGGTCACTGAGCTCACACTCCCTGGGGGCGGGCAGCTCGGGGTCTACGAACCAACGCATCCATCGCCGCTGAACTCGGGCTGACGCAAGGGCCTCAGCATCACCGCCCGCTCTTGTCGCAGCCTGACATTGCGATTCGACATCCGTCGTAGCCGTGCACAGAGGGTCTGATCTGCGCGCCGGACGACGGTCAGCCCTCAGCCCCAGCCGAGCAGACGGTTACCGCGCGCGACGGCACATCGCCCGGACGCCGGTAGCTTCGCGCGGGGCGCGCGCGGAGTTCCGGCGTGCCCGATCAACGCGTAGCCGTCGGCGACCAGCTCGCGAGCCGCGGCGAGGCCGAGTCCGTCGGCCCAACCCGTGACGAGGACCGAGCAGCTCACGCCAGCACCGTGCCGCCGTCGACGGTGATGACGATGCCGGTGCCGTGGACCTGCTCCATGGCGTAGACGTAGGCCAGCGCCACGTCCTCGACCTCCGCCACCCGGCCCAGCGGCACAGCGGCGGCGGCGTCGTGGTACATCGCAGTGCGGTCCTGCTCGGACATGCCCGACCACAGCGGGCTGCGCACCACCCCGGGTGCGACGGCGTTGACCCGGACTGGGGCGAGCTCGACGGCGAGGGCCCGCGTCAGGGCGTTCATCGCCCCGCACACGCTCGCCCCGAGCGCCCAACCCGCCCCCGGACGATCGCCGGCCGTGCCGCTGGTCAGCGTGATCGAGCCACCGGGACGCAGCAGCGGCGCGACGGCGCGCACGACCGCGATCGCGCCGAGGAAGCGCGTCTCGAAGAAGGACCGGACGATGTCGGAGGTCAGGTCGCGCAACGGGACGAGTTCCAGCGGCTCACCGGCGGTGAAGGCGACATGATCGACCGGCGCGTGTTGCTGCGCCAGCGCCGCGACGGACGCCTCGTCGGTGAGGTCGGCGGTTGCGCCTTCGGCCCCGGCGGGGAGTGCCGCGAGCGCGGTGTCGACGCTGGCCGCGCGGCGCGAGGCGACGATCGGGGTGGCGCCGCGCTGGGCGACGGCCGCCGCGACAGCCAGCCCGATCCCCGAGGTGCCGCCGGCGACCAGTACACGGGATCCGGAGATGCTCATTGCTGAATGCCTTTCGTTGGTGATTGTCGAGATCCACCCTCGGCGCGCGCCGGAGCCGCGTCCAAGACCTGTCCGGTCGTGACCGATACCCGGCGGGTATGGTCGACGCGTGCCGAGCGACCTTGACCTGCGCAAACTGCGCTACTTCGCCGCGGTCGCCGAGACCGGCAACCTGACCCGAGCGGCCGAGCAGCTGCACATCGCCCAGCCGGTGCTCACCCGCCAGATCCGGGCGCTGGAGGCGGAGCTGCACGCAACGCTGTTCACCCGCTCGGCGCGGGGCACGGACCTTACCGAGGCCGGCCGGCAGCTGTTGGAGGATGCCCGTCCGTTTTTGCAGGCGGCGGCCGCCCTGCAGCGGCGGGTTGGGATCGCCGAGCGCGGGGCTTCGCGGTTCACCATCGGTTTCATGCCGGGGCTGGTCGTGACGACCGCCGCGCGGCGGTTTCGCGAGCGGCACCCCGGGTTGGACATCGACGTCCTGCGCACGTCGTGGGCCGATCAGACCGATGTCGTGCACGACGGCCGCGTCGATGTCAGTTTCGTGCGCGCACCGTTCGATGAGCGCAATCTCTCGCAGCTTCCGCTGTTCACCGAGGACCGGATGGTCGCGCTGCCCGCCGGGCACCCGCTCGCGGTCCGGCACTCACTTCCGGTGGCCGAACTAGCCGACCTGCACCTGCTCGAGGCTCCGGAGCTCGTGCCCGAGTGGCGGGCCGTCGCGACCGAGTTCCGCACCGGCGCTCCGGTGCAGCGACGAGCGATCGGCAGCATGGAGGAGAAGCTCGAACACGTCGCCGCGGAGCGCGGCATCGCAATCATCCCGCGCTCGACCGCGCAGTACTACGTCCGCCCGGACGTGGTCTACGTACACGTCCCGGACGTTGCACCCAGTCGAGTGGTGCTCGTCTGGGCCAAGGGCCGCAAACGCGAGGACATCCAGGAGTTCACGCAGATCGCCCGGGCCGCGGTCACACCGCCGACACCCGCCGACCCTGCACCGTCGGCCTCAGCCTGACCGCGGGGCGCCCCGAGGCCAACCTAAGATCACGCGGCAGTCGGCTCACACACCGCGCCGCGGGACGTGACCAGCTCAGCCATGAACGGAGAGATGGGTCAGGCGCGGAGTTTCACGATCATCTTGCCCGTGTTCTCACCGCGCAGGAGCCCGAGGAACGCTTCCACAGTGTTCTCGACACCCTCGACGACAGTCTCTTGGTAGCGAAGGTGGTCTTCGCGGATCCAGCGGCTTGCCCTCGCGGTGAACTCCCCGTTGAGGTCAGTGTGGTCGCCGACAAGCATGCCTTGCAGGCGAAGGCGTTTGTTGACAGTGAGCAGGAGATTGCGAGGTGCGATGGACGGCTCAGTGGCGTTGTACTGGGCGATCATGCCGCACAAGGCGGCTCGGCCGTGGAGGTTGAAAGAGTCGATGGCAGCCTCCAGGTGGTCGCCGCCGACGTTGTCGAAGTAGACGTCGATGCCGTCGGGGGCCGCCAGCTTGAGCTGGTCGGCAACAGGACCGTGTTTGTAGTTGAAGGCGGCGTCGAAGCCGTACTCCTCCATCAGCAGCGTGACCTTCTCGTCGGATCCGGCCGAGCCGATCACCCGTGCAGCTCCCATGAGCCTGGCGATCTGCCCGGCCTGGCTGCCGACGGCGCCGGCGGCACCGGAGACGAAGACGGTGTCACCCTTGTGCAACTCGGCGACCCGCAGCAACCCCGCGTAGGCAGTCAAGCCGCTGTTGCCGAGCACGCTGAGGTAGGCCGACAACGACGCGGCGTTCGAATCGACAGCGGTGATGAGCGGCGCCTCCAGCACTGCGTACTCGCGCCAGCCGAGCCCATGCCTGACGTGGTCGCCGACGGCGATCCCGTCCGCTCTGGATGCGAGGACGACACCGATCGCTGCGCCGTCCATCGGCCGGTCAAGTTCGAACGGCGGGACGTACGACTCCACGTCGTCCATCCGGCGTCGCATATAGGGGTCAACGGACAGGTAGAGGTTCTCCACGAGTACCTGGCCGGGGTCGAGGGTCGGGATGGCGTCGGTGCGCAGCGCGAAATCGGCGGGCTTCGGCCACCCGTGTGGCCGGGTCGTGAGATGCCACGCGCGGCCGGTTGTAGGCAATGGCGGACTCAGGGACTCGGACACAGGAGTTCTCCTGTCTGGAGTAGGCCCGCGGACGAGTTGCGTCCCTGAACGGTCGGTGGTCTCACGCGACCCCTCCCATGGCGTCAATTGCCTGTCCCAGGGCGTGCAGCGCGTAGTGGGTGCGGGACTTGACGGTGCCCGGTGGCACGCCCAGCGTTTCGGCGGCGTCGGCCACCGAAGCGTCGCGGAAGTAACACTCGAACAGCACCTGCCGATGCTCGGTCGACAACGTCCGCAGCGCGCTCCGCACTAGTCGCCGGTCCACGGTTTGCTGCGCGGTGTCCTCCACCGGCTGCTCGGGAACCTGACCGGCTACCACCGCCGGTCGGCGACACGCTGCGCGCCATTCGTCGATGACGATCCGCTTGGCCACGGTGAACAACCAGCCGCGCACGGAGCCGTCGGCCTGTTCCAGCCCAGCGAGGTTGCGCCAGGCCC
>JAVHVH010000138.1:0-23090 GCA_032160665.1 Pseudonocardiales bacterium | reverse complement strand
CGGTCGCTGCGCCGGTTCACCCGGCTGGTGGCCTTGCTGCGCCGGCTCGTTCCACCGCCGCTCCGTCCCGGCCCGGCTGCGCTGCTGATCCAGTGGCAGTCGCGCCGGCGCTGGCAGCAGGCGTGATCGCCGGGTCGCCTCGCGAGCCCCGTCCGCGTCCGCGGTGAAGAAATGGCGCGGCAGATACAGGGACGCGGTGCGCAGCAGGTGACCCAGCTTGCGGGAGCCCGATGACAGGTTGATCGTGCGGTGGAAAAGGAACTCGAGCGTGGCGACCTCGTCGTCCGCGCCGGTTCGGACGGCCGCCGTCAGCCGCCCGTTGATGTCGACGAGTTCGCAGATCGCTGACGTCCGTCCGGGTCCGACATCAATATCTGACATCGTATAGGCAAGCCAAGGTCGCCCAGCCGGTCCGCATCGCCCGAAGGAGCCGCATGACCGACTCAGATCTGCGCCCGCAGCGGCGTGGCCGCAAGATCGCAATGACGCCCGACGAGCTCAGCACGTTTCTCGCCCAGGAGCGCATCTGCCGGGTGGCGACGATCGGGGTCGACGGGCCACATGCCACGCCGCTGTGGTTCGGCTGGGACGGCACATCGCTGTGGCTGTACTCGATCGTCAAGAGCCAGCGCTGGACCGATCTCGAGCGCGACCCGCGCATCGGGGTCACGATCGATTCGGGCGTGGACTACCTCGAGCTGCGCGGGGTCGAGATCACGGGCACGGTTGAGGTCGTCGGCAGCGTGCCGCGCACCGGCGAGCCGGACGCCGCGCTCGCCGCGATCGAGAAGCACTTCGCCAACAAGTACATGGGCGGTGCGGACGAAATGTTCCACGACGGCCGGCACGGCTGGCTGCGCGTCACGCCGAAGAAGATCGCGAGTTGGGACTTCCGCAAGCTGGCCGAGCTCTGACTGGTACGCCGGTGCTCGCCAGACCCGCTGGGACGACCAACCTGAATACCCGGATCTTCGTCATACCAGCGGGTTGGCTGCGCCGGCAGGGTCAGCCCCAGCAGAGGCAGAACGGGTGACCGGCCGGATCGGCGTAGACCTGGAAGCCCTCGCTCGAATCGATGTCATCTGCTGGCTTCAGGAGCCTCGCACCCAGCGACATGGCCTGGTCATGGGCGGCCTTGACGTCATCGACAAACAAGTCGAGGTGAATCTGCTGGGGCGTCCCGTCAGGCCACTCCGGCGGCACATGGTTGGGCGCGAGCTGAAACCCCAGCCGCGGTTGACCGTCGACGTAGACACTGTGCCAGTCGTCATCCGCGTCGACCGTGCCACCCAACAGCGCGGCCCAGAAGGTGCTCTCGGCGGTCAGGTCGGCGGCGTCGAAGACGACGATCTGTCGGGCAATCTTCATGCGGCGATCGTTGCACCGAGCTCCACCGACTTCCACCGAACGCGGCTGACACCGAGGGTTCGTCAGGCCGCGGCTCGCTCGTCGAACGAGAGCGACCAGAGCTAAACGAGCGGACAAGCGACCCGGCGAACCCAAGCGGCCAGAAGAGCAGCTACCTCCGTCGCTGCCGCTTGAAACTCGACCAACCAACAAACCGTCAGCCGAACTGCACGCCCTGAGCCAGCGGCAACTCCGTCGAGTAGTTCACCGTGTTCGTCGCGCGTCGCATGTAGGCCCTCCACGCGTCCGACCCGGACTCGCGGCCGCCGCCGGTCTCCTTCTCGCCACCGAACGCCCCGCCGATCTCGGCGCCGGACGGTCCGATGTTGACGTTGGCGATGCCGCAGTCCGAACCGTCCGGAGCGAGGAACCGCTCGGCCTCGCGCAGGTCGAGGGTGAAGATCGACGACGACAGGCCCTGCGGCACGTCGTTGTGCATCGCCACGGCCTCGTCCAGTTCGTCGTAGGACATCACGTAGAGGATCGGCGCGAACGTCTCGGCCTGCACGATCTCCGACTGCGTCGGCATCCGGACGAGGGCCGGCTGAACGTAGTAGGCGTCCGGAGCCTCGCCGGCCAGCACCCGGGATCCGCCGGCGAGCACGGTGCCACCGTTGGCGACGGCCTTCTCGAGCGCCGACTCGTAGCCGGCGTGCGAGGCCGCGTCGACCAACGGGCCGACGAGCGTGCCCTCTTCGAGCGGCGAGCCGATCGGGAGCGACGAGAAGGCGGACGCAATTCGGGAGCACAGTTCGTCCACGACCGACGAGTGCGCGATGACGCGGCGTAGCGACGTGCACCGCTGACCGGCGGTACCTGCGGCCGAGAACACGATCCCGCGAACAGTGAGATCGAGGTCGGCGGACGGTGTCACGATCGCCGCGTTGTTGCCGCCGAGCTCCAGCAGCAGACGGCCGAAGCGGCTAGCCACGCGCGGCCCGACGGCACGGCCCATGCGGGTCGAGCCGGTCGCGCTCAGCAGCGCCACGCGCGGGTCGTCGACGAGCGCCTCGCCGACTGCTGCCCCGCCGAGAACCACGGACGAGATGGCCGCCGGCGCGCCGACCCGACGGGCCGCCTCGGCGACCAGCGTCTGGCAGGCCAGCGCGGTCAGGAGCGTCTTCTCCGAGGGCTTCCACACCACTGGGTCGCCGCACACGAACGCGAGCGCAGCGTTCCACGACCACACGGCTACCGGGAAGTTGAACGCGCTGATGACGCCGACGACGCCGAGCGGGTGCCATTGCTCCATCATTCGGTGGCCGGGCCGCTCGGACGCGATCGTCAGCCCGAACAGCTGGCGAGACAGGCCGACCGCGAGGTCGCAGATGTCGATCATTTCCTGGACCTCGCCCAGGCCTTCGGACCGGATCTTGCCGGCCTCGATCGAGACGAGCGCCCCCAGATCGTCCTTGTGCTCGCGGAGCAACTCGCCGAGTTCGCGCACCAGGTGGCCCCGTACCGGGGCGGGCACCGTGCGCCACTCGCGGAACGCGTCCTGGGCGGCGGCGACGGTCTCGGCCACCTCGGTAGGTGAGTGTGCGCGAAGACGGGCCAGCTCGCCACCCGTGATCGGCGTCCGGGCGACCAGGTCGCCGTCGTGAGCGAGGTCGATCACGCCCAGCCGGGCGAGGATCGCCGACGTCTCGGCGGCCAGGGCGTCATGGGTGGGTACGGACATCGCTGCTCCTCGTGAATGCTTATGTCTCATCAGCTTATGCCGTAAGTTCTCCTTATGACCAGCCCGCTCGACGTCGGCCGCCTCAGGCTCCTGCGTGAGGTCGGGCTGCGCGGGTCGATCGCGGGCGCGGCCCGCATGGTCGGCCTCACGCCGTCGGCCGTCTCGCAGCAGCTGGCGATCCTCGAACGCGAAGCCGGCACCGCGCTCGTCGATCGCTCGCCGCGCGGCGTCGTGCTCACCGGGGCGGGCGAGACACTCGCGGAGCGGGCCGGCCAGGTGCTCGACCTGCTCGCGACCGCGCGTGCCGATCTGGACCGGCTGGCCGGCTCGGTGACCGGACCCGTCCGGATCGCGTCGGTGGCGAGCGCAGCCGCCTCGATCGTGTCGACCGCAGTCACCGCCCTGCGTGAGTCGGCGCCCGGCATCCAGGTGTCCGTCGTCGCCGCCGAGCCCGAGAGTGGAATCGGTCTGCTGCTGACGGGCGACGTCGACGTCGCGGTCGTGGACGAGTACGACTACGTGCCGTTGGCCCTGCCCGAATCCGCGGTGGTGCGGGAGCTGACCGTCGAACCCCTCGTGGTCGTGCGCGCGGCCGGGGCGTCGACGAGCCGGACGAGACTGGCCGACCTCGCCGACTCCGACTGGGTCATGCCCCCCGAGAACGCCGCCTGCGGACGGGCGGTGCGGGCCGCCTGCCGGACTGCCGGATTCGAGCCCCGGGTTCGGTGGGAGACCGACGACATGCTGTTGCTCGTGCGCGCGGTGGCGCACGGCCATGGCGTCGCGGTCCTGCCCCGCAGATCGGTCGCCGACGATGCGGCGGACGTCGACGTGCGGCCGTTGCGCGAACCGGAGCTGACGAGGCGACTGCTCGCCGTCGCCCGGTCGAGCGCGGCCGCTCGACCGGTGGTCGCCGAGGTGCTCGATGCGCTCGCCGACGCATGCCGCGGCTGACGCTGTCAAGACTGCCGATGTCGGAATTGAGCGGGTACGGTCGCCTCATCGCGCGCCGACGCGGTGCCGGGCGGAACCGACCGCAGGAGGATCGCCGTGCGCTTTCGTTACTTCGACCCGATGCAGCAGTCCACCGTCGAGGGAGACCTGACCGCAGGGGCCGAGGTGGCCGAACTCGTCGCCCTCGTCACCCAGTTGCGGGCCGACTGCTCGCCGGCACTCGAACTCACCAGCCGAGACGGCTCGTCGCTCGTCCTGGGCATCGCCCGGGACCGGGCAGTCGTGCTGTGGACGTCCGCGGACGGCACGTCCAGCCACAGCGTGGGCGAACCCTTCAGCGATCGCGTCGTGTTCGACTACTTCGGAGCGTTCACCCAGGTGCCCGGTCACTACACGGTGCCGCTGAGCACAGCCGTCAGCGCGGCCGGCGGGTACGTCGACAGCTACGCCGGCAATGGCGCGTCCCCGGCGCTTCCGCTCGTGATGGACTGACCCACCGGCGGTAAATCGCCCGGTTTCCGGGCACGCATGGGCGGCTTGGGTGGAATTTTCGGAGTTTAGCGGCGTGTCGACGTCGAAATAGCAGCTACATGGCTTGACGAACGGGAACGACACGCGTGTAATTTGATACGTGTCATTCGCTGTACACCCGCTAAACACTCACCCTCGGAGGACGTCGTGACGGAATTGACCAACACCGTCAACGGCGACGAGCTCGCCGACATCTTCGGCCTGCCTGAGGAGGCGAGCTGGCAGGAGCGGGCGCTGTGTTCCCAGACCGACCCCGAAGCGTTCTTCCCTGAGAAGGGTGGCTCCACCCGCGAGGCGAAGAAGATCTGCACCGGGTGCGAGGTCCGGGGCGAATGCCTCGAGTACGCGCTCGAGCACGACGAGCGATTCGGCATCTGGGGCGGGCTGTCCGAGCGCGAACGCCGCCGCCTCAAGCGCCAAGCCGTGTAGCCGTTCGCCCGATGGGCGCTCAATGCCGGACGTAGCCGGAATTGACCACCTGGAAGGCTGAGCCGGGCACCCGCTTGAGCTGATCGAGATCCGCGTCGTTCCACGTGCTGGACCTCGCGCCGGAGATGAACCAGTTCGAGCCATTGTCAGCGACGAACATCCCGTACTTCTTCAGGCACTTGAGGATCACCAGCGCGGCCCCGTGATAACCGGACGTGCTGAAGGACGCCTTGAGCCGGAACCGGGCGCCCATCGGCGGCACCAATGCCGACGTCGTCGCCCCGGCCTGATGCGTCGCGGGGTGGATCCAGCCCCGCTGGGTGCGGCTCACGGTGAACCGCAGCGCATGGTCGATGTGCCCGGCCCTGATCTCGTCGGGGCGGACGAGTCCGGGCAGGATCGGCAGCCCGGCGGCGTCGGCCGACGTCCATCCTTCCGGGCGGAGCCGGTTGGACCGCAGGTCGAACACGGCACCGGACCTCGCCGCCCAGCCGCTGCCTGACCGGTACGCCCCGTAGAGCTCGTACAGGTGGCAGTTCGCCGACGCGACGAGCACGTGCCGGTCGCCACCCGCTTCGACCTTCGCGGTCAGTGGGACGGGGTACGGACCCTTGTCGCTCTCGTTGCCGTATGCGGTGAACCGGATCGGCACTCTCGTCTGCGTGGCGGGAACGGTCGCGTACGGGATGCCATAGCTCGGGTCGGACCCGAAGTCCGGATGGAGATGGCCTGCGGTGCCGACGCTGCGGACCCATGCCGAGGAGCGGGCGCTCACCGCCGCACGCGAGATGTCCTTGCGCCAGGCGTTGTCGGCCGGGAAGAGCGAGCATCCGGCGATCTGCGGGCCGGTGATGGTCGCCGCGTCGACCGCCAGGCTCGGCGCGGGCCGACCCGAGCCAGCCGAGGTACACGCGGCGAGCGTCACACCGAGCGCCAGCGCGGGCAGCGACCGGCGACGGTGGCTCATCGAGGCGGATCGATCTCGTCGACGTCGCGCCCCAGGAACTCAGCAGCGAGGTCCACGACGACCATGAAGACGAGGTCGGAGCGGTCGTCCAAGTCGACGGCGCGGGCCTCGATCGGACGGCGGTAGACCACGATCACCGGTTGCGGGATCTCGGGCAGGCCGTCGCGGAACAGCCGGCCCAGCGGCACGCCGCGGTCCATCACCGTGTCCGGGTCGAAATCGGTGTCCGCGCCGGCCGGCGGGACCTCCTCGACGGCGAATTCGAGGGCGGCGAGTTCCGCCGCCCAGTGCTCCTCGATCTCCTCGACCGCGTCCATGACGAGGTCGTCGAACTCCTCGCCCCGGGTGCGGTGCAACGGGACGTCCACAGGTGCGAGATGGCCGCGGATACCACGGCCACGGCGGTCCCGGCGGCGCGGCGGACGAGCGGCCCCGCGTCGGGGCTGGCGGCTCTCGCTGCGCACGCCATCACCCTACGCAGCGCCGCCCCTTCGCGACACGATCGCGCCGACCGGCCGTCAAAGCGGCTCCCGGCGGCTGCCGGAGGATAGGGTCCCGGGCGTGAGGACGCTCCAATGAGGCACGTCCGGCGCTGTACCCGGACGGGCTGTGCCCGGTCCGCGGTGGCGACGCTGACGTACGCCTATGCCGACCTCACCGCTGTCGTCGGCCCACTGGCCAGCTTCGCCGAGCCGCACTCCTACGACCTGTGTGAGGAACACGCGTTGGGCCTGACCGTGCCGCGCGGGTGGGAGGTGCTGCGCCACGTCGGGGAGTTCCCGTCCCCGATCCCGCACGCCGACGACCTCGAGGCCCTCGCCGACGCCGTCCGCGAGGCAGCCCGGACCGAGCCCAGTCCGCGCGTGCACGACGGCGACGCCATGACCGGGCGCCGCGGCCACCTTCGGGTCGTCCCGCCCGCGCACTGAATCCGGCGATGCCTCGGTAGGCTCGCCCATCATGGACCTCTCGGCTTTGGTGAAGGCGTACGACGTTCGCGGCATCGTCCCCGATCAGCTCGACGAATCGATCGCGCGAGCCATCGGCGCAGCCTTCGTCGACGTCACTGGGGCCGACCGCATCGTTACGGCACACGACATGCGCGAGACCGGTCCCGGCCTGGCCCGGGCGTTCGCCGAAGGCGCGATGCATCGGGGCGCGTCCGTGGTCGAGGCCGGTCTGTCGTCCACCGACATGCTCTACTTCGCGTCCGGACACCTCGGCCTGGCCGGTGCCATGTTCACCGCGAGCCACAATCCCGCCCAGTACAACGGCATCAAGATGTGCCGCGCGAACGCCGTCGCGATCGGGCAGGACTCGGGGCTGGCCGAGATCCGGGACCGGGCCGGCGAGTACCTCGACACCGGCCTGCCCGGCGCCACCAGCCCGGGCACCGACGAGCAGGTCGATCTGCTGGGCGCCTACGCCGAGTACCTGCGCGGCCTGGTCGACCTGTCCGGCATCCGTCGGTTGAAGGTCGTCGTCGACGCCGGTAACGGCATGGGCGGCTACACGGTGCCCGCCGTCCTCGGCGATGCGGTGCTCCCGGCTCTGCCACTGACGATTGTTCCGCTGTACTTCGAGCTGGACGGATCGTTCCCCAACCACGAGGCGAACCCGCTCGAGCCGAAGAACATCGTCGATCTGCAGCGCGCAGTGGTGGCGGAGGGCGCCGACATCGGCATCGCCTTCGACGGTGATGCCGACCGCTGCTTCGTCGTCGACGCCGCCGGCGCGGCCGTGCCTCCCAGCGCGATCACCGGCCTGGTGGCCACCCGCGAGCTGGCGAAGCACCCGGGCAGCGCGATCATCCACAACCTGATCACCTCGCACGCGGTGCCCGAGGTCGTGCGCGAGCACGGTGGCCGACCGATCCGCACCCGGGTCGGCCACTCCTTCATCAAGGCCGAGATGGCCCGGGAGGACGCGGTGTTCGGCGGCGAGCACTCCGCGCACTACTACTTCCGGGACTTCTGGTTCGCCGACACCGGAATGCTGGCCGCGATGCATGTGCTGGCCGCGCTCGGCGAGCAGGACCGCACCCTCGCCGAGATCACCGCCGAGTTCTCGCGCTACGTGGCGTCCGGCGAGATCAACACGACGGTCGACGACCAGGCCGCGAGCGTCGCCGCCGTGCGCGCGGCGTTCGCCGACCGCGCGGCCTCGATCGACGAACTCGACGGGCTCACGATCGAGATGGCCGACGGCACCTGGTTCAACATCCGGGCCTCGAACACCGAGCCGCTGCTGCGGCTGAACGTCGAAGGCCCCACCGACGAGGCGATGGCCGAAGTCCGCGACACCGCCCTGTCCGCGATCCGCGGCTGACCGGAGGTATCGATGCCCATCGACGCCGAGCTGCTCGAGCTGCTCGCCTGCCCCAGCGACGACCACGCCCCACTGCGCGAAGAGACCCGTGACGGCGCCCACGTCCTCGTCTGCACGCATTGCGCGTCCACGTTCCCGATCGAGGACGGCATCCCGGTGCTGTTGCTCGACGAGGCGACGCCGGGCCCGAACGGTCTCGGCGTGGCCGCTCCCGCCGCCGGCTGAGTCGGACCCGTATGAGCGATTTCGACGAGAGCCTGCTGGACGATCCCGCCCGCCTCGAACAGCGCGACGAGCAGCGACTGCTGTGGGCGCTGGCGACCGCAGGGGCACAGGTCCGCCGCGCGGTCGAGACCCTCGCCGACTTCGACGTCGAGCAGCTGCGCGGCGCCGAACTGCCTCGGGCGTTGCTCGTCGCCACCGACTCCGCGCCGTCCGCGGCGTCGCGGCTGGTCACCCGGCTCAGCTGCACGCGCACTCCGGCGCTCACCTGGCACGGGGTAGAGCTGCCGCGGTGGGCCGGCCCGGCCGACGCCCTCCTCATCGGCTCGGTCGACGGCCGGCATCCACGCCTGGCCGAGCTCGCGGCTCAGGGTGCGCAGCGGGGTATGGCGATGGCTGTCGTCGCGCCCGCCGGCAGCCAGGTCGCCGCCGCGGCCGGCCGCGCGCCGCTGCACGAACTGCCGCGCGATCTCAACCCGCGCGCCGCGCGGTGGTCGGTGTTGACGCCCCTGCTGCAAGCGTTGGACGCGCTCGGTGTCAATCCGATCCCGTCCGGGCTGCTCATCGAGATCGCCGACGCGTTGGACGAGAAGGCCGAGCTGTGCAAGCCCGACGGCGACGCGTTCGTCAACCCGGCCAAGGCGCTGGCGGCGGAATTCGCCAACGCCACGCCCCTGATCGCCGGGGCGGGCGCGCTGGCCGGTGTTGCGGCGCGAGCGGTGTCCGACGCGCTGCAGCAGTTCGCGGGCGTGACCTCGGTGTCGGTCTCGCTGCCGGATGGTGTCGGACGCGCCGGGGCCCTGCTGCGCGGCGCCGGGCAGGTGGCCACGGACGACTTCTTCCGCGATCGGGTGGACGAGCTACCGGCGCAGCGCCGACCCCGGCTGCTTGTGGTCGGTGATGACGGGTCGGCCGACGACATGTTGCTGGGCGATCGGTCCGACGCCCAGATCCAGCTCGACGAGGTAGCCGCGCGGCGCGCCGCCGCAGCCCTGCACGACCTGGCGTCCGGGCTGGGGTTGCGCTCGTCCAGCATCGACGTCCCGGCCGGCGATCCGCTGGCCCGCTTCGCCGCGGCGGCCGCGTTCGGTGAATTCACCGCGGCCTATCTTGCGTTCGGCCTCGGTCTGGACCCTGGCTCGCGAGGTCCGGCCGAGCGGGCGCACTGAGTCAGGACGGCGGGCAGATGCACCCGCGGGTCAGTGCCCCGGCCGCGGTGGCGGTGCAGTAGCGCAGCGAGATCCGGTCGTGCTGGTCGACGTCGTGCGGGCACGTAGCGCAGCGGTCGGCGCTCACCGGAGTCAGATCGAGGGACGTGGGCTGGACCGGGGCGATAACGTCGGTGCTCATCGGGTGACCTGACTGCGCCGGACGGACCGGAGCGCGCAATGACTCTCTCGGCCCGGCACCAGGAATCGGAATCGACCCGCTGCACGACATGGACCCAAGACAGCTCTGACGGTACACGCGGTACGCGGCCAGCCGCTGCCCTTCGGTGCCGGGCATGCGAAGCTGTGCCTTCATCAGGATCGACGCTGTCCAGTAATCGGCAGGAACGACAAAGGCGGGGTATGAGCGCGTCCGGCGGATCCAAGGCGATCATTGCGGCCCTCGCGGCCAATCTTGGGATCGCGGTCATCAAGTTCATCGCCTTCGCGATCACCGGCTCGTCCTCGATGCTGGCCGAGGGCGTGCACTCGGTGGTGGATTCCGGCAATCAGGGGCTGCTGCTGCGGGGCGGCGCGAGTTCGCGCCGCCAGGCGACCGCGGACCACCCCTTCGGTTACGGCCGTGACCGCTACGTATACGGCTTCCTGGTCGCGCTGATGCTGTTCTCGGCCGGCGGGCTGTTCGCGCTGTACGAAGGCATCGAAAAGGTCCGGCATCCACACCACCTCGACTCGCCGGTCGTCGCGGTGATCGTCCTGGTGGTCGCCATCGGGCTGGAGAGCTTCTCGCTGCGGACCGCGGTCGGTGAGTCCCGGCATCTGAAGGGCGACGACACGTGGGTCGGATTCGTGCGGCACGCGAAGAACCCCGAACTGCCGGTCGTACTCCTGGAAGACATCGCCGCACTGGTCGGACTGACGCTGGCCCTGGCCGGTGTCGGCATCGCGGCACTCGCGGACGAGCCCGTCTGGGACGGGATCGGCACCTGTGCGATCGGGGTACTGCTGATCGTCGTCGCCGTGATCCTGGTGATCGAGACCAAAAGCCTGCTGCTCGGCGAGTCCGCCGCTCCCGTCGAAGTTGCGGCCATCGAGGCGGCGCTGCTCGGCCCGGACGTCGACCGGGTGATCCACCTGCGCACGATGCACCTGGGACCCGACGAACTGCTGGTCGGCGCCAAGCTGGCCATGCCGGGCTCAGCGAGCCTCGCCGAGGTCGCGGCGGCGATCGACGCGGCCGAGGCCCGCGTTCGGGCCGCCGTCCCGACCGCGCGGGTGATCTATCTCGAGCCGGACCTCGACCGGAGTCCGACACGATGACCCCCGTGCCTGGCGCGCTTGCCATCGAGGGCGCCGCGCGCGACTACGCGTGGGGCTCGCGGACCGCGATCCAGCGCCTGCTCGGCCGGCCCGAGGACGGCCGTCCGCTCGCGGAACTGTGGTTCGGCGCGCACCCGGACGCCCCGTCCGACATTCCGTCCCTCGACACCACGCTGGACACGCTGATCGCCGCGGATCCGGAGCGGATCCTCGGGGAGCTGGTGCATGCGCAGTTCGGCCCCCGGCTGCCGTTCCTGCTCAAGGTGCTCGCCGCCGACCGGGCCCTGTCCATCCAGGTACATCCGAACCGCGCGCAGGCCGCGGCCGGGTTCGCCGCCGAAGACGCAGCCGGCCTGCCGCGCGACGCCGCCGAGCGGAACTACCGCGACCCCAACCACAAGCCCGAGCTGCTGTGCGCGCTGACGCCGTTCGAGGCGTTGTGCGGATTCCGCCCAGTGGCCGAGACGATCGCGGTGCTCGATTCGCTGGCCCTCCCCGGATTGGAGTTCCTCGTTCGCCGGCTGCGGGGGCCGGATCCGCTGCGGGCCGCCGTCTCCGAACTGCTCGAACTGGATGACCCGGCCGCGCTTGTGGCCGAGCTGGCCACCCGAGCCTCCCCCGAGGGTTCCCTTCGGCCGGTGTGGCTCGCGCTGCAAGACTTCCCGGGCGACGTCGGCGTGCTGTTCGCGCTGCTGCTCAACTACGTGCGGCTGCAACCGGGTGAGGCGATATACCTCGGCGCCGGGAACGTGCACTGCTACCTCCGCGGGATGGGAGTCGAGATCATGGCCAACAGCGACAACGTGCTGCGCTGCGGCCTGACCCCGAAGCACGTGGACGTTCCCGAGCTGTTGAAGATCACCGACTTCACCGAGCTGGCGCAGCCCCGCTGGCCCGCCACCGAGCGCGGGTTCGCGGTGCCGGTGCGCGACTTCCGGCTCGCGCCTTGGGACCTGGACGGCGAACTCGCCCTGACCGATCCTGGACCGCGCATCGTGTTGTGTACCGATGGTGAGGTGGAGGTCGGGAACGTCTCGATCACTGCGGGCCGAGCCGCATTCGTGCCGGCCGCCGAGTCGTCCGCGCTCGTTCGCGGCCACGGGCGCATTTTCGTCGCAACCGTCGGCGCGCTCTAGCTGTCGGTCGCAGCGCCCTCCGGTACCCGCACGACGACGAGGGCGATGTCGTCGCGCGCGGTGCCGTCCTGGAACGCCAGCGTGTCTGCGAGCAGAGCGGCGGCCAGGTCGGAGGCCGTTCCGCGTTCCCGGGCCAGCACAGCGGCGGTTCGCTGGTCTCCGTAGAACTCGGTGCCGTTGCGCGCCTCGGGCACGCCGTCGGTGTAGAGCAGCAGCGCGTCCCCGGGGTTGAGGGGTACCGGAACGTCGTACTGCGGCGGGTCGTCGATGACGCCGAGCAACGTGCCGGGCCGACCCACTTCGCGCACGGCGCCGGCCGCGTCGCGCAGCATCGGCAGGGGATGACCGGCCGAGCTGACCAAGGCCTCCCACCCGAGGCCGGCGTGCCGCAACCGTACGAAGGCGACCGTGCAGAACCGTGCTGTGCCGTGCCGGCGCAGGACCTGGTTGACGAGCGTGAGCGCCTGGGCTGGCCGGGCGTGCTCGACGGCGACCGCCCGCAGCGTGTAGCGGACGAGCGCGGTCACGACCGCGGCGTCGACACCTTTGCCACACACGTCCCCGATCACGACGACCCAGTCGCCGACGCCGACCTGGAAGATGTCGTAGAAGTCGCCGCCGACTTCGCCGCCGTCGCCGGCTGGGCGGTAGCGCGCGGCGAGGTCGAGGCCGGGGATCGCAGGCGGCGTGGGCGGGATGAGCGTCTGTTGCAGGGTCCGGGCCAGCGCGGTCGAGCGGGCCTCGGACGCCTCGGCCCGCTCCTTGGCCCGCAGCAGCTCGCGCTCGTACTCCCGCCGCTGCGTCGCGTCGAACACTGCGGTCCGGACCACCACGGGGCGACCGTCCGGATCACTCTGGAGCACCGAGTTGACGAGCACCGGCAGCCGGGTGCCGTCGCGCCGGATGAGGTCGAGCGCGATCTCGTGCGCAGCGCCCTGCATGCGCAGCATCGGCGCGTAGTGGGTCTCGTGGTAGATCCGCCCGCCGACGGAGAGCAGTTGCGCGAAGCGCAGCCGCCCGACGAGCTCCTCGCGCTCGTAACCGACGAGGGTGAGAAACGTCTGGTTGACCTTGACGATCGTCCCGTCCGGCGTCGTGGACAGGTAGCCGCACGGGGCCCGGTCGTAGAGCTCGGCCGCATCGTCGACCAGCAGCGCGGCGAGGAACGCGTCGAGCGCCTCGCCTCCCGTCGTCACCGCCGCGCGGGCGACGATCGATGCAGGAACTGCGCGATCGCGTCCGCGGTCTCATCCGGGGCGGACAGGTTGGGGCAATGTCCGGTCGCGTCGAGCTGGACCATCGTCGCGTTCGGCATCGTGTCGCGGACGAACTCGCCCACTCCGACCGGCGCAATGATGTCGTTCGCGCACTGCAACACGAGCGTCGGCGTGGACACCTGGCCGAGGTCGGCCCGGTTGTCCGACAGGAACGTCACGCGCGCGAAGGCCCGCGCGATCTGGGGATCGGTGCGGCAGAAACTGGCCGTGAGCTCCTCGCCCAGTTCGGGTTGGTCCGGACGGCCCATGATCGCCGGAGCCATCGCGGTGGACCAGCCGAGATAGTTGCTCTCGAGCGAGTCGAGCAGCTCGCGGATGTCGTGCTCGGCGAAGCCGCCGACGTAGTCCCCGTCGTCGATGTAGCGGGGCGACGGACCCACGAGGACGAGCTCGGCGAACAGCTCCGGTGCCTTGGCGGCGGCGAGCACTCCGATCATCGCCGACACCGAATGACCCACGAAGATCACCTCGGTGAGTTCCAACCCGCGGCAGATGTCGATGACGTCCTGGGCGTAGCCGTGCAGCGAGGAGTACCGCTGCGGGTCGTAGGCGGCGAGGTCCGAGCCGCCGGCACCGACATGGTCGAACAGGACCACCCGGTACTCGTCGGTGAACTTCGGCGTCACGAAACGCCACATGTTCTGATCGCACCCGAAGCCATGCGCGAACAGCATCGGTTGGCCGTCGGGTCGTCCGGCGAGGTTGAGGTTGTGCCGGGCCGCGATTTCCACTCCGGAACCGTACGCCAGCCGGACCGGGCCGGGCTGGCCGTCAGCGTGGGCCGAAGGCTCGCCGGCCGTCCAGCCAGACCGTCCACCGCTCGACCTCGCCGATCTGCAGGACGCCGGCGAGCACCCATGGATCCGCGTCCAGCAGGTCGTGGACCGCATCCTCGCCGGGCGCGTCCACAACCAGCAGGACCTGGCGACCGTCGCCGATCGGGCCACCGAGGACAACCGCGCCGGTGCCGACGAGCCGATCCATGAACGTCGCGTGCTCGGTCCAGCCGGACTGGTCACGACGGGCCCGGGTGGTGTCCCACCCGGGCCCGCACAGCATCGTCACCGTGAACAACGCCATGACGCGAACCTAGGTCGCGGCAGTGACAACGGAGGTCAGGAGGGAAATCTGACACGGTCGTGGTAGATTCGTCGGCGATGCAGTCCCTGACCATTCAGCAAGCCGCCGAGGCGACCGGCTGGTCGCAGCGGATGCTGCGCTACCTGGAGCAGGCCGGTCTCGTCGCCGCCCTGCGCACCACCGGAGGACACCGACATTACGGCCCGCGCCAGATCGAGCGTCTGCAGAAGCTGCGGGAACTCATCGACGCGCACGGCCTGGGTATCACCGACATCGCCTTCGAGCTGCGGATGCGTACCGACCCGCAGCTCGCCCGATCCGTCGACGAGTGGTTCGGGCCGATCCACCGCTTCGCCGCACCACCCCAGGCGGGCATCTATCGCCGCCTGGCCGCACCGGACTCGCACGACCATCCACCAGCCCCGTCATCCCAAGGAGAGCACGTGAGCATCACCCTGACCGCCGATTCGGCCGGCAGCGTCAGCGACTTCAAGGTCGCAGACCTGTCTCTCGCCGCCTTCGGCCGCAAGGAGATCCAGCTTGCCGAGCACGAGATGCCTGGGCTGATGGCCCTGCGCCGCGAGTTCGGTCCGTCCCAGCCGCTCAAGGGCAAGAAGGTCGCGGGCTCGTTGCACATGACCGTGCAGACCGCCGTCCTGATCGAGACGCTCGCCGCGCTCGGCGCCGACGTTCGCTGGGTCAGCTGCAACATCTTCTCCACCCAGGACCACGCGGCCGCCGCGGTCGTGGTCGGCGCCAACGGCACGCCGGACAACCCCCAGGGCGTCCCGGTCTTCGCCTGGAAGGGCGAGACGCTCGAGGAGTACTGGTGGTGCACCGAGCAGATGCTCACCTGGCCCGACGGCACCGGTCCGGACTCCATCGTCGACGACGGCGGCGACGCCACGCTGCTGATCCACATGGGCACCGAGTACGAGGCCGGCGGCGTGGTTCCGCAGCCCGACGAGAACGACTCCGAGGAGTACGTGATCATCCTCGACACGCTGCGTCGCTCGGTGGCCGAGCAGCCCGGCAAGTACACCCGCATGGGCGCTGCCATCATCGGCGTCACCGAAGAGACCACGACCGGCGTCCACCGCCTGTACGAGTTCGAGAAGGCCAACACGCTGCTGTTCCCCGCGATCAACGACAACGACTCGGTCACCAAGAGCAAGTTCGACAACAAGTACGGCTGCCGTCACTCGCTCATCGACGGCCTCAACCGCGGCACCGACGTCATGATCGCCGGAAAGCTGGCCGTGGTGTGCGGATACGGTGACGTCGGTAAGGGCTCCGTCGAATCGCTGCGCGGGCAGGGAGCTCGGGTCGTTGTCACCGAGGTCGACCCGATCTGCGCACTGCAGGCCGCCATGGACGGCCTCGAGGTCGTCACACTCGACGACGTTGTCAGCAAGGCCGACATCTTCATCACCACGACCGGCAACAAGGACATCATCATGGCCGACCACATGGGCCAGATGAAGCACCAGGCGATCGTCGGCAACATCGGTCACTTCGACAACGAGATCGACATGGCCGGCCTGGCGAAGGTGTCCGGCATCCGCAAGATCGAGGTCAAGCCGCAGGTCCACGAGTGGCAGTTCCCGGACGGCCACTCGATCATCGTGTTGAGCGAGGGGCGCCTGCTGAACCTCGGCAATGCCACTGGGCACCCGAGCTTCGTCATGTCGGCGTCGTTCTCGAACCAGACGATCGCCCAGATCGAGATCCACAAGAACCCCGATGCCTACCTCGTCGACGGCAAGCCCACGGTCACGACACTGCCGAAGCACCTTGACGAGAAGGTCGCCCGGCTGCACCTCGACGCGGTCGGCGCCAAGCTGACCACGCTCACCAAGTCGCAGGCCGAGTACATCGGCGTCGACGTCGCCGGGCCGTACAAGCCGGATCACTACCGCTACTGAGTTGCCTCTGACCGCGGCCCGGATCTCTTCGGAGGTCCGGGCCGCGTCACGTTGCTGACGGGTGCGGGATCGGTCCCGAGCAGCTGGTGGCCGAGCGTGTTGGTGAGCCACGTGCGGTACCGCTTCTGCGTCCAGCCGCGTTCGAGGACGAATCGGTGGTACACCGCCGGGTCGTTGAACAGCCACAAGATGTCGGCGGCCTCCCGAACCGAGAGCCCGGGACGCAGCGCCCCGCGCGAGTCCAGCAGCCGGGCCAGCGCGCGCACCCCGGTCAGCCGTTGCGCGCGCCCCCGCTCGGCCAGCGCGCGTACCCCGGGGTCGCTGCCCGCCGCCTCTTCGGCCACCCGGTGCAACGGCGCGAATCGCATCCCGACGGCGCACACCAGGTCGGCGAAGTCGGCGAGAATCAGCACCGGATCGGGTTGAGTCCGTGACCGCTGGACCTGCGGGCGCTCGAGCATCGGCACCGGCTCGTCGTCGCCGACGATCGCCCAGTCGCACGCCAGTCGAAGCGCGTCGACCTTGCCGCCCACCGAGCTGAACACCGTCTTGCGGCTGACCCCCGCTTCGGCCGCGATTGCGTCCACCGTCGTCGGCCCGTATCCGTGCTCGACGAAGAGCCGGGCGGCGGCGGCGACGATCGCCCGGCGGGTGGCTCGGGCCTGCGCCTCCCGTACCTGGGAGTTGTAGGCCCTCTTGACGGATTCGCTCATTGGAGTGACTATGAGTGTAGTCAATTCGAGGGCCATGTCACGCAAGTACGGGGGGCGTCATGCGTGTGGTGATCGTGGGTGCGGGGCCGGTCGGCCTCTACACCGGCGTTGTGCTGAGCCGGCAAGGCCACGAGGTGGTCATCGTCGACCGGGACGCCGGTCCACCAGAAGACGGCGGATGGCGGCGCCGCGGGGTGATGCAGTTCCATCACCCGCACTTCTTCCGCCACGGCGTGCGGCGGACCTTCCTCGACACGACCCCGGATCTGTGGGACGCGGTCGTGGCGGCCGGCGGCGTACCCGCTCTGGCTGAGGGCATGCCGGAGGTGCTGACCGGCCTGCAGTGCCGCCGGTCAACCTTCGAAGCCGCGTTGCGCGCCTGCGTCGCTGCCCAGCCGGGACTGACGATGCGCACCGGCCACGCCGTACGAGTGGTCCTCGAGCGCGGGCGCGCCACCGGGGTCGTCGTCAACACGTCGGTCGTCGACGCCGATCTGGTGATCGATGCCAGCGGTCGGGCGGGCCGACTCGGTGACACGCTGCGTCCGGCGGGCGAGGGCGGCCCGTGCGGGTTTTCCTACGTTTCCCGGATGTACCGGGTCCGCACCGAGGAGGATGCCGCCAAGCTGAAGGCCGCGGGGCTGCCGATGGGGGCGGTCTACGACGGATATCTGGTGATTGTGTTCCCGCAGGACGCCGACACGCTGTCGACGCTGATCGTGCGACCCACGGCCGACGTCGCCCTCGCCGAACTGCGCCAGCGGGAGAAGTTCGATGCCGCCATGCGCGCGGTGCCGCATCTTGCGCGCTGGACCGACCCGGAACGCTTCGAACCGATCACCGACGTCATGCCCGGAGGCGGCCTGACCAACACCTACCGTGGACAGGCAACCGACGTGCCCGGCCTCGTCTTCGTCGGGGACTCGGTGTGCACCACGAATCCGGCTGCCGGGCGCGGCGTCTCGCTCGGTCTGCTGCAGGCGCATGCCCTGCTCGGTTTGCTCGACGGCGGCGGCACCGATGTGGCGGCGCGCTTCGGCGACTGGTGCGAGGCCAACATCCGTCCCTGGTACGAGGATCACGTGTACTGGGACGCGACGCTGCTGGCCCGGTTCGGCGGTGCAGACATCGACATCGACGCCCGCATACCGTCCGACGTCATCTGCGCGGCAGCCGACGTCGATCCGGAGATTCTGCCCGCCGCACGTCTCTACCTCGGGATGCTGGCGTTGCCCGCAGTCCTCGAATCGGTCGAGGAGGGGGCCCGCGCGGTCCTACGGACCGGATGGCGGCCGCGACTAGCCGCCGGCCCGACCCGCGACGAACTCGTCGACGTGATCGAAGCGGCGACGGTCAGCGCCTGACCGTTCATTGATCCGGCTTCGGATCAGCGAAGGGCGATGAGCACGCCGATGCCAAAGCCGGCGGAGAGCAACCACAGCAGCGTCGGAATCCGCAACCACAGGTTCATGCGCTGAACACCTCCCCGTCGCGGACGGTGACCTGCACGGCCGGTAGCGGCGTCGGCGCGGGGCCACCGACGACCTTGCCGGTCGACGCGTCGAACTGGCTGCCGTGGCACGGGCAGTCGATCCGGCCGCCGCTCACCTTGTCGACTTTGCAGCCCTGGTGCGTGCACACGGACGAGAACGCCCGCACGTCGGACCCCGAGCGGGTGATCACGACGGCCGGATCGGCGATGATCACGCCGCCGCCGTCAGGGATGTCGGCGAGTTTGGCCAGCGCCTGCCCGGCGCCGCCTGGCGCTGGGCCGTAGTTGCCGGCGGCGGCTGCGGCGGCGACCGGCGGGTCGGCGGCGTCGGTGTTGCGTCCGGCGACGTACCCAACGACCCCGCCGGCGACGGCGACGCCCGCGGCGGTGAGTGCGGAACGTCGGGTGACTCCGTTGTCGCTCATGTCAGCGGCTGATCCATGCCGAAGAACCACAGCGCCGATGTCAGCCACAGGACGATGAGCGTCGTGAAGACGAGCCCACCCAGCAATGGCAACGTCCAGCCCGGCAGACCGCGCACGCGCAGGCCGAGCATCTTCGCCGAGTAGGCACCGTAGAACGCGCACCCAGCGATGCTGTGCGCGACGACCCGCGGCGAGTTCGTGGCGAATCCGAACGTCAACAGGCAGTTCAGCGCCACCGGGATCAGCGCGAGGAACGCGAGCGCGCCGCTCCAGCGGTGGACCGGTGCCACCCAGCCCGGGGCGGGACCGGCGCCGGGCAAGCGTCCCCACATCCAGAGAGCGGTCGTCACCTGAAGGACGACGAGGACGAGCGCGGCCGTGGCCAGCCAGACCTTGAATTGGATAACGCCGGAGAAGCCCCTGACGAAGACCGGCAGCCGCGCATCGTGCTCCCGGCCGTAGACCCCCAGCGCGACGGCGACGGCGCACCCGGCCAGCAGCACACCGGCCAGCGCCGCGCTGCTGCGTTGTGACTGCGCCGCCGTAGCCATGGGCGCCCCCTGCCGCCGAAGGTGATCGAAGCCTGGCAGCACGCACGCGCTGCGGCAACGGTTTCCGGCACGGAAACGACGATGGCCCCGCAGCGCGCTTTCGCTGCGGGGCCACCGGTCAGGCCGCGGTTCTCAGCCGGCCTTGGCCGTGAAAGCCGGCAGGTAGCCGCCGGACTGGCCGGCCGCCGTTGGGTGATACGACTGCACGATGTTGCTCCAGTCGACGCTGTGCAGCCACGAGTCGCTGTCGCAGATCTCGTGACCGGTCGCGAAGGCCGCGCGCACGTCGCCGAACGCGAACCCGTGCCGCGTTGCCGCCCCGGAGATCACTCCGTCGAGGACGTCCGCGCCTTCGTTGATCTTGTTGCGCGACGTCGAGCTCAAGCCGACGCAGTACCACAGGTCGTGGTAGAAGCGCGGGTAGCTCAGGACGACGACGCGGGCGTTGGGGGCGCGCGACCGGATGCCGTTGTACGTGGTGTCGAGCCAGCCCGGCAGGGAGGTCCGCGCCTTGTTCTCGGCCGCATTGACCTCGTTCACGCAGGTGGTCGTGCCGTAGATGACGCAGTCCTGCATGACCTGGGCGAAGCCGACGTCGTTGCCACCGATCGAGATGCTCACGAGCGTCGTCGTCGAGCTCAGGGCGGAGAGTTGATTGGCGTTCACGTCCGTCGTCCTCGCGCCCGAGCACGCCGCGAACCGGAAGGACGACGGCGCGTGCGCATTGGTCCAGAGCTGCGGGTAGGCCTTCGTGCTGCGCAGGCAGGAGCCGCTCTCGGCGGTGTAGCTGCCCGAGCCGACGCCCGACGAGTAGGAGTCGCCCAGGGCGACGTAGTTGACCGATGCTGCCTGGGCCGGCGTCGCGCCGACGACAAGCGCGAGCACGCAGCCGATGACGGCGGCGACGAGCGGCAACCGTGTCTTGTGCACGGATGGCCTCCTGACTCGAAGGGTGTTACGGATGTGCTAATCCGTAGCAGTCCGGAGATCAAGTCCGCGTAATGAAACGTACCCGCGGGTACGGAATTTCTCCGGAGCTACTGGACGAGGTCCTGGTACTCGGGGTGTTTGTCGATGAAGTCGGCGATGAACGGGCACCGCGGCGTGATGGGTTTGCCTTTGGTCCGCACGTCGTCCAGGGCCTGCTGAGCCAGCACGCTGCCGACGCCCTTGCCCTCGAACGCCGGGTCGATCTCGGTGTGGGTGAAGACGACCCGGTCGAGGGTGGCGCGATACGCCGCGAAGCCGGCGAGTTCGCCGTCGATGAAGGCTTCGTAGCGGGAGCGCTCGGGGTTGTCGGAGACGGTGATATCCATCGGTCCGATCGTAACGACGACGTCCGGGCGGTCGATGTCGCGATCAGCTCGGTGGAGCGAACGGCGAGTCGGTGGACGGCGGCACCGGGCGCGGCAGCGAAGGAGGAAGCTGCCACGGCGGCGCCGCCGGCGGCGGCGGAGGCGGCGCAGGGGGCAATGGCGTGAAGGCCCGTCGGCGTCGTTCGGCGAGCACGCTCAGCAGCAGCGCCGAGGTGGGGGCGCCGGGCGGAGGCGGCGGGCTGGTGACGGCGAGGACCCGGCGCACGATCTCGTGACCGAGCGCAGCTTGCGCGGCCGGGGACATCGCATGCGCCCGGCTGACGAACTGGCGGGCGCTGAGGGCGAGCTGGTCGTCGAGGCGGTGCATGTCCAGCGACAGGACCCACGGCTGCAGCGGGACGGGCACCCACGCCGGCGGCGTGGCCAGGGCCTGCGGCGCGGACCGCTCGTTGAGCACGACCGTCCCCGCCATCATGTCGCCGATCCGCTTCTCGCGGGCGCTGGCGCTGATCGTCACGAGCCCGGCGACCGTGGTGAGGGGAAAGAGCAGACCGGGTTTCTCGAGGATCAATCCGGCCAGGCCGCGGACGAGGGCCTGGCGGAATCCGATCGGGCCGCCGTCGTCCCGAACGACGCGGAGGCCGAACGCGGCCTTCCCCAGCGTCCGTCCCGCGGAAACCCATTCGCTGACGATCGGGTAACCCGCGAGGACCAGCACGATCTCGACGACCAGGACGGCCTGGACGGCCGCGGCGTCGGCGCCACCGGCCACGGCGGCGTCGATCAAGAACAGCACCAACAGCGCGACCCCTTGAAGGACACCGTCGAGGGCCGCGGCCACGGTCCGTGACCCGACTCCGGCCGGCTGCAGCGTCAGCCGCACGCCCTCGCCCGAGACGAGCGCCGGGCCGTTGGGTTCCACGGTGGCACTGTAGATCGTCACGCGCGCAATAGACTGCGCGGACCGTGGACGTCGACTCCTTCATCGCCCGGCACTCCGGGGAATGGCAGCGCCTGGACGAACTGGCCGGGCGCCGCCGCCTGGACGGCGCCGAGGCCGATGAGCTCGTCACGCTGTACCGCCAGGTCGCCACCCACCTCGCCCTGGTCCAGACCCGCGCGCCGGATCCGATGCTGACCGCCCGGCTGTCCCGACTGCTCGCCCGGGGTCGCGCGGCGGCGGTGGGGACGCCCCGGGTCCGCGGCTGGGCGGCGTTGGCCCGGGGCGTCACCGTCGACTTCCCGGTGACCCTGTACCGGACCTGGCGGTGGTCGGTGGGGGTGGCGGTCGCCAGCATCGTCGTGTCCGCGGCCATGATGCTGTGGTTGCGCGCGCACCCGGAGCGGATCCACCAGGTGCTGCCGGCCAGCCGCGTCCACCAACTCGTCGACCACGACTTCCGCGACTACTACTCGGCCCATCCGGCCCAGTCGTTCGCGGCGCAGGTGTGGACTAACAACGCGTTGGTCGCGGCGATGGCGCTGTTCCTCGGCGTCACCGTCGTCGGGACGGTGTACGTCCTGTGGCAGAACACCGTCAACGTCGGACTGGTCGGCGGCATCATGCTCGGCGCCGGCAAGGGCACCGTGCTGTTCGGACTCCTGCTGCCGCACGGGATGCTCGAGCTGAGCGCGGTCTTCGTCGCCGGCGGTGTCGGGCTGCGGACCGGCTGGGCCTGGATCGCTCCCGGACGGGTGCCCCGGGCACAGGCGCTCGCCGAAGCGGGGCGGATGGCCGGCGTCGTGGCGCTCGGTCTCGCCGGCGTGTTGCTCGTGTCGGGTGTCATCGAGGCGTTCGTGACGCCGTCCGGACTGCCGACGGCGGTGCGGATCGGGATCGGCGCAGTCGCCGAGATCGCCTTCCTGGTGTACGTCGTGGTGCTCGGCCGGCGCGGTGTGCGCGCCGGAGCGACGGGCGACCTGCTCGACGACGAGCGCGGTGCCTACTTGCCTGTCTGATCCGACGAGGCTGGTCTCCGCGAGGACCGCTCATCGCGTTCGTAGCTACAGGCGACCGGCGGCTTTGAGGTCGAGGTAGGCGTCGGCCACCTTCGAGGCGAAGACATCGGTGCCGGCATCGACGACGTGCGCGCCGAGCTGACGCAGCTGCTCGACGATTGCGGTCCGGCGGGCGACGGTGAGCTCGGCCGCCGCCGCGATGTACACG
>JAVHVH010000115.1:0-18010 GCA_032160665.1 Pseudonocardiales bacterium | reverse complement strand
CGACGCTCCGTCGGCTGGATCGGGATCGATGCGCCCGTCGCGCATCGTCCATTGCGTGTTGAGCCGCTGCGCGATGAGCGGGTCATGGGTGGAGACGACCAGGGAGGCGCCGAGTTCGTGACTCGCCTGCAGGAGCACATCCATCACCAGATGCGCGGAGTCATGATCGAGCTGCCCTGTGGGCTCGTCCGCGAGAATCAGCCGGGGCCGGGAGGCCAGCACGCGTGCGACGGCGACCCGCTGCGCCTGCCCACCGGAGAGCTGTTCGGGCAACTTGTCGGCCAGGTCGGCGATGCCGAGCCGGGCCAGGGCGTCGCGGGCGCGCTCGGCGGCGTCGGCCTCCTCCACATCGGCCAGCAGCAACGGCAGCGCTACGTTCTCCGCGACGTCGAGGGCCGGCAACAGGCTAGGGCCTTGGAACACGATCCCGATGCGTCCTGGGTGCGCAAGCGGGTGGCCGCCGAGCGCCGGCCAGCTGATCGTGCCGGCGCTGGGGGTCTCGAGCGCAGCCATCATGTGCAGCAGCGTCGACTTGCCCGAGCCGGACGGGCCGGTGAGGGCGACGCGGCTGTTCGGCGCGACCGTGAAGCTGACGCCGTAGACGGCGACCACTGCCGCGGATCCCGTCCCGAAGGTGCGCGCGATGTTGTCGCACACCACCGAGGGAAGCTCGGTGCGCGTAGCCACGCCGGCGTCCTGCTCGCTCGCTCGGGCGGTCATGATTCGAGCCGACCGTCGGCGATCCGCACGACGCGGTCGGCCGCTGCCGCCACGGCCGGGCTGTGGCTGGCCACCAATACGCCGACCCCGTCCTCGGCGCGCGTCCTGATCAGGTCGAGCACGCCTCGTTCGGTGGCGAGATCGAGTTCGCCGGTGGGCTCGTCGGCCAGTAACACCGCAGGACGATTCGCGAGCGCCACCGCCAACCCCGCCCGCGCGACCTCACCGCCGGACAGCTGCCCCGGATACGCGCGCGACCGGTTTCCGATACCGAGTGAGTCGAGCAGGACCGCGACCGGTTCGGGGTTCTCGCCGCGGACGAGCCGCTGCGCGAGGGTCACGTTCTGGCTCACCGTCAGATGCGAAAGCAGGTTCGCGCTCTGGAACAGCAGACCGATATGCCGACCCCGCATCCGGGCCCGCACCGGCTCGGGCTGATGGCTCAGGCGGCCCGCGCGCAGGCTTACCGCGCCGCCGTCGGGCTCGTCCGTGCCGGCCAGGCACGAGAGCAACGTCGACTTGCCTGATCCTGACGGTCCGACGATCGCCACGAATTCGCCAGGCTCCACGCGCAGGCTCACTCCCTGCAGGGCAAGGGTCTCCTCGTCTCCGGCGCGGAAGAACCGGTACAGCGAGCGCGCCTCGATCGTCGCGGGTCGGTCGTCGACGGCCGTGCTCATGCCGACCACTGGAACGAGTCGGTGACGATGCGCCACGGGTCGACGTTGTCCGAGCCGAGTGACGCCGACAGCGTGATGACGACCTCGGAGCCATTGCGCCAGAACTCGTAGCGCTCGACGTCTTGCACGACCACCTTGCCGGTGACCGGGTTCGAGGGGGAGTCGGCGCGATACGTGATCTTGATTGCGGTGCCCGCCCGCCGGTGGACCGTGGTCACCGATCCCGGGACGAATCCGTTGGCATGGGCCTTGATGCTGGGCACCTCGGTCGCGCTGGCCGAGGCCGCGGTCGGCGCCGTGGCGGCGGCGAGCTTCTCGATCCGGATGCTGTTGTACTTGTCGGTGAACAGCGTCGCCGGGCCCACGTGGGTCATCGCCCAGCCCTCGGGCACCCGCATCGTGTAGCCCGCACCGGCCGGCGCGAAGGCGACATACGCCTGGTTGTCAGGGATGTCGCCCGGCGGCGCCGACTCCGTGACGTTCGGGTTCGGGCCCGGGGCGTTCGTGCCTGTCGCGGCGGTGGCGGCGCCGCCGCTGGTCCGAGATCCGGCGCTGCTCGATGAGCTGCCGCACGCGGCGAGCGCGATGGCGGCCGCGACGCATACGGAGGCCAGTCGGATTCGGCGCTTCGTGCTGTTCATGGCAGTCCCTCTCGGCGGGCAGTCCGGACGCTGTCGACGTTAGGGAGGGCCGGGATAACGCAGCCTTCGGTGATGGTTAACGCTGGGCAAGAACTCACGCCGCGGGCCGCGCGACCGGCACACTCGGGAGCCACGGATGGAAGGGTGACCGGTGCGCAGGAGAATCGTCGGACTCACCGTCCTCGCGGCCGTGCTCGCCACCTGCCTGTTCGGCGTACCCCTCGCGGTCGTCGCCGGGCACTACTTCGTCAGCGATGAGAAGCGAGAGCTCGAGCGGACCGCGGACATCACCGCGTTGGCCGTCTCGGGCGACCTGCGCAAAGCCGGGCAGGTCGGCGGACTGCCGGCCCATGAGCCTGGGATCCAGGTCAGTGTCTTCACCTCGGCGGGCGAGCAGGTCACCGGTCCCGAGCCGGCCGGGGCAACGAAGCTGATCGCCCGGACGCAGCACGGTGCGGTGGCCAGCGGTAACCTCGGCAACCGGATGGCGGTCGCCGTACCCGTGTCCGACGGCGACACGATCGTCGGTGCCGTGCTGGTGAGCGTTGATCGCGGCCAGGTCTACTGGCGCGACGCGCGGTCGTGGCTCGGCATGCTCGCGTTGGCGGCCGCGGCGGTACTCGTGACCTGGCTGCTCGCCCGTCGCCAAGCGCGCCGCCTCGCCGCACCGCTCGAGCAGCTCGCCGCGACCGCGGAGCGCCTCGGCGATGGCGACTTCAGCCTGCGCACGACCGCGCACGGGATCACCGAGATCGACTCGGTGAGCACCTCGTTGGATCGCACCGCCGCGCGGCTCGGCGAACTCGTCGAGCGCGAACGGGCCTTCTCCGCGGACGCTTCGCATCAACTGCGAACGCCGCTGACCGGTCTTCAGCTCGGCCTGGAAGCTGCGCTCGCGACCCCGTCGGCCGATCTTCGAGCTGCGCTCAGCGACGCCCTGGACACCGCACGCCAACTCGAGGGGACGGTCGCGGATCTCCTCGCGCTGGCGCGTGATCAGCCGCGTGAGGGTACCCCGCTCGATCTTGATGCCTTGCTCGACGACGTGCGCGCCCGGTGGAACGGACCGCTCGCGGCCGCCAACCGGCCACTGCGCGTCGTACGCGGATCGGGCACGCCGCGCACCGACATGTCCCGCCCCGCGCTCAGCCAGGCGCTCGACGTGCTGCTCGAAAATGCCCTTCGCCACGGCCGCGGAGCCGTGTCGGTTACTGCTCGCGACGCCGAGGGCGCGTTGGCCATCGACGTCTCCGACGAGGGGTCGATGAACGGCGGGGACTCCCGAGAGCTTTTCCGCCGACGATCACACGATGCCCAGGGCACCGGCATCGGTCTCGCTCTGGCCCGGCGGTTGGCCGAAGCCGAAGGAGGCCGGCTCGTACTCTCGGCCCGCCAGCCGACCCGCTTCACCGTCCTCGCGCCGCCACATCGCGACGCGCCCTCGGCCACTACGGACCGCGGACGCTGACCGGCGCGCCGGCTCCCCCAGGTCAGCGGCCGCCGGCGAGACTACGGTCGCGTTGCTCGGACCCGAGCTCGCCGTACGGGTAGTCACGGGCGCCCGGATCGCTGGCTTCCAGCAGGGCTGCGACCTCCGCCGGATCGAGATGCAGCGACGCGGACGCGAGGTTGTCATCGAGCTGCTCGAGGGTGCGGGCGCCGAGGATCGTCGACGTCACGGCCGGCCGGTCGTTCACCCAGGCGAGGGCGACCTGCGCCATCGAGACCCCGCGCTGCTCCGCGATCGTCTGGACGGCGCCGACGACGTCCCATGTCAGGCTCGAGCCGTTTCGTCGGTCGTAGCCCTCCATGCCGCGGTTCGGATCCTCACCGAGTCGGGTCGCCCCGCTCGGGCGTTGGTCGCGCTTGTACTTGCCCGACAACCACCCACCGCCGAGCGGTGACCACGGCAGCAGGCCGAGGCCGCCGTCGAGGGCGGCGGGCACGATCTCCCATTCGATCTCACGAACCAGCAGGTTGTACTGAGGTTGCAGCGTCACCGGCGGCGTGATGTTCAGCGCACGGGCGAGATGCACCGCCTTGGTCAACTGCCAGCCGGTGAAGTTCGACAATCCGTAGTAGCGGATCTTGCCGGCGCGGATGAAGCCGTCGAACGCGCGCAGGGTTTCCTCGAGCGGCGTGTGCGGGTCGAAGGCGTGGGCCTGGTAGAGGTCGATCGTCGGCACGCCGAGCCGACGCAGCGACGCGTCCAGGGCCAGACTCAGATGCCGGGCCGACAGCCCCGCGCCGTTCGGGGAGTCGTCCGTGGGGAAGCGACCCTTGGTGGCCAACACGACCGGCCCGGTGATGTCGACCGGACGCGCGGCCAGCCACCGTCCGATGATCTGCTCCGACCGACCGCCGGAGTACACGTCCGCCGTATCGACCAAGGTCCCGCCGGCTTCGACGAATCGATCGAGCTGGGCATGGGCGCCGGGTTCGTCAGTCTCCGACCCGAAGGTCATCGTGCCCAACGTGAGCGACGAGACGGCGCATCCGCTGCGGCCAAGGTTTCGGTACTCCATGCGTCTCATCTAACTGCATGCCCACCGGAGCGATCTTCAGCACTTGCGGCGTACGCCGACTGGCGCAGCGCCGCCTCGTATCGGACCACCGCGGCGTGGCGGCGATCTGCGGCTCGAGAGCGACCGCCGGCGTCGGTACTACCCGCCGCCGGAAGGGCGCAGCTCGGCCATCTCGCCCCAGCCGTGGCCGGGCGCCTCGACGCTGACGATCTCGGGCGTGCGTGAGATGGCGTCTCCGAGCGTTGCCATGGCTTGTTTGAAATGCTCGGAATTGACGTGCGCCGAGCCCGCGTCCGCGTCTTCGAAGGCCTCGACCAGGACGAACTGATTCGGGTCGTCGACGCTTCGGGACCACTCGAAGAAGATGTTGCCCGCCTCCCCGCGGGTGGCGGTCGTGAAGTCCGAGACCAGCGACAGCCACTGCTCGCTTCGCTCTGGACGTACCGGGAACTTGACGACAATGAAGATCATCTGATGGTCCGTTCTAGCGGGCGAGCGGAAGGTGGATCCCGTAGTTCCTGAGCTTGCGGTAGATCGTCGCGCGGGAGATGCCCAGCGTCGCCGCGGCCTTGGTCGGATTCTCCTCGCAGCTGAGCAGCGCATTCACGATCGCGTCGCGCTCCAATGCCTCGATCGTTGAAAGCGTTCGTCGCGTCGCCGAGCGGCACTCGGGCGGAAGATCGTCCGGTTCGATCGTTCCGGCGCGGCGACGTTTGACGACCTGATTGAGCACGGTGCGCAGCTGAGTCACATTGCCGGGCCAGTTCAGCCGCGCGAGTTGTGCCAGCGTCTGCGGCGAGCAGACCAACTGATCGCCGTGTGTCAGCTGCGCGAGCAGATGGGGGATCAGGAGCGCCAGGTCTTCGATGTGGTGCCGCAGCGCCGGCACCTCGACGGTGCGCGGGAACAGCGGGCGTAGCGGCGCGGGCGCCGGACCGCTGAGCGTCATGGCGACATGCGGCCGCACGCTGGAATCCAGGTCGCCGGCCTGCTCGATGAGCGTGTTGGCGACCGCGGCCGCACCATCCTCGTCCATGCGGTCGGCGTGGGCGAGAACAACGATCGCGTTCGGCCGGGCGAGGTCTTCGGACAGGACGGTGAGCCAGTCGTCGAGCCCGTCGGGGTCCGGTGGTTCGACGACCCGGAACCGGACAGACGGGTGGTGCCTGCGGTGTACCGCCCGCAGGACGGCGAGCTTGCCGACCCCGGGCTCGCCTTCCACCGCGAGCCATTCGCCGGCTTGGTAGCAGGAGTCCACCTGTTGGCCGGCGCGGGTCCAGCATGGCGCGGCGCCGGCCAGGCCGGGAAGATCGACGGTGATGTGATCCCGCGGCAACAGGATCGTGCCGGGACTGAGCGAGCTGCGCCTCTGGTGCCCGAGCCGGATCCGGAACACGCCGCCGGCGGGTCCGGTTTCGCAGTGCGCCGGTGTGCAGCGCAGGTGCGCTGACCGTCCGCTCGGCAACTCGACGGTGCGCGCCGTCGTCCGATCGTCGGCGCGCATCATGTCCATGGCGTAGCCGATGAGCGCCTCTTGCTCGGCGGCGTCGAGCAGCTGCCGGAGCTGATCGTTACTCATCACGACGTCGTTGTTCAGCGCCAGCACCGGACCGGGGGAGTGCTGGCAAGCCTTCATGTACTCCTGGAACAGGGCGAATTCGCGCAGGCCGGTCTGGGCGAGGAGCTCCTCCTCGATCTGCTTCGCCGTCGCGCAGGCGAGGGCGGTCAGCATCGCGCCCGGGGCTTGGCTCCAGGTCGTCAGGTCCAGGATCCCGACGGTCTTGCCGCGGGTGGGATGACGGATGGGCGCGCCGGCGCAGGCGAACAGGCCGAGCTCGTGCGAGTAGTGCTCACGCCCGTCGACGAGGGTGACTCCGCCGCTGCTGACTGCTGTGCCGATCCCGTTGGTGCCGGCGAATTCCTCCGCGTAGCTGAAACCGGGTGCCAGCCTGACACCGTCGAGCCGGGCCGCGAGATCCGAACCCGAGCTCCGGCGGTCGAGGACGAGGCCGGTGTGGTCGGTGAGGATGATGCTGACCGGTTCGCCCTGCAACTGGACGCCCAGCGTGTCCAGGATGGGCGCCGCGCTTCGACACAGCGGCGCCTCCAGATCCGGATCCCGCACGTACGGGACGGCGATCCGGTCCAAGTCCACCTTGCTCTCGCGGGAACGGATCCACGAAGCGAGGATCATCCGGCGGACCTGGGCGTCCGGTTCGCCGTCACGGGAGAGGAACCGCTCCCGCGCCTGCGCAACTTCACGATCGCCCTGCGCTGACGCCGTCTCACGCATGCCTAGGCCTCCACACGCGGGCTTTCCCGCCGTTGGGTTGTGCCGTTGGAAATCAGCGTACGACGTCCCCTTGTGGTGCAGATCTCAGATTGAGACGGCACGGCCAGTGGCTGGGGCTTGAAATACGAATGCACGTCGGGCGACCGGTACGAGAGGTCACGGGAGCCGACGGCAGACACGTCAGCCCGGCAACACCCATGTTGCCGGCCGCCGTACCAGTGGAACCGCCCGAGGAGGAACACACGGTGAGCAGACAGAGCCTCAGCAAGGCCCACGAGAAGATCACCGAGCTGTCGTGGGAGCCGACGTTCGCCACCCCGGCGAAGAAGTTCGGGACCGACTACAAGTTCGACAAGTCGCCGAAGAAGGACCCGCTCAAGCAGATCCTGCGCTCCTACTTCCCGATGGAGGAGGAGAAGGACAACCGGGTATTCGGCGCGATGGACGGTGCGATCCGCGGGAACATGTTCCGCCAGGTTCAGGAGCGCTGGATGGAGTGGCAGAAGCTGTTCCTGTCCATCATCCCGTTCCCGGAGATCTCGGCCGCCCGCGCGATGCCGCTGGCAATCGACGCGGTTCCCAACCCGCAGATCCACAACGGACTGGCCGTCCAGATGATCGACGAGGTGCGGCACTCGACGATTCAGATGAACCTCAAGCGGCTGTACATGAACCACTACATCGACCCGGCGGGCTTCGACATCACCGAGAAGGCGTTCGCCAACAGCTACTGCGGCACGATCGGCCGGCAGTTCGGTGAAGGCTTCATCACCGGCGACGCCATCACCGCAGCGAACGTGTACCTCACCCTGGTCGCCGAGACCGCGTTCACGAACACCCTGTTCGTCGCGATGCCGTCCGAGGCCGCCGCCAACGGTGACTACCTGCTCCCGACCGTGTTCCACTCGGTCCAGTCCGACGAGTCGCGCCACATCAGCAACGGCTACTCCATCCTGCTGATGGCGCTGGCCGACGAGGACAACCGGCAGCTCCTTGAGCGCGACCTGCGCTACGCGTGGTGGAACAACCACTGCGTCGTCGACGCCGCCATCGGCACGTTCATCGAGTACGGCACGAAGGACCGTCGCAAGGACCGGGACTCCTACGCCGAGATGTGGCGCCGCTGGATCTACGACGACTACTACCGCAGCTACCTCATCCCGTTGGAGAAGTACGGCCTGGTCATCCCGCACGATCTCGTCGAGAAGGCCTGGGACCGGATCTACAACCAGCACTACGTCCACCGGGTCGCGCAGTTCTTCGCCACCGGGTGGCCGGTCAACTACTGGCGCATCGACGCGATGACCGACGCCGACTTCGAGTGGTTCGAGCACAAGTACCCGGGCTGGTACGACCAGTTCGGCAAGTGGTGGGAGGCCTACAACCGGCTTGCGTACCCGGGCAAGAACAAGCCGATCGCGTTCGAGGACGTCGGTTACGAGTACCCGGCCCGCTGCTGGACGTGCATGGTTCCGTGCCTGATCCGCGAGGACCTCGTCGTGGACAAGGTCGACGGCGAGTACCGGACGTACTGCTCGGAGACCTGTCACTGGACGGACTCGGTCGCGTTCCGGCCCGAATACGAGGGGCGCGACACCCCGAGCATGGGTCGGCTCACCGGCAAGCGCGAGTGGGAGACCCTCTACGACGGCTGGGACCTGGCCGACATCGTCAGCGACCTCGGCTATGTCCGCGATGACGGCAAGACGGCCGTCGGGCAGCCGCATCTGCACCTGGATGACCCGAAGAAGTTGTGGACGACTGACGACTTCCGCGGCATCGAGTTCCGCAGCCCCAAGGTGCTGCTCAACGAGATGACCGACGCCGAGCGTGAGGCCTGGGCCGCGGCGTACCGCGCGAACCCGAACCGCACCGCCGGCGTCTGACCGCTCGTCGCCCACCGAGGCAGGGGTGGGGTGGCCGGACGGTAGAGCCACCCCACCCTGTTCCACCACCGCCGCGGCATCCATCGAGAAAGGAACCGGAGACATGAGCGAAACGCATAACGTGCGCTTCGAGCCGGTCGGCATCGACATCGAAGTGACCGAGGACGAAACCGTCCTGGACGCAGCGTTCCGGCAGGGCGTGATGCTCATGCACGGGTGCAAGGAAGGCCAGTGCTCGGCCTGCAAGTCGTTCCTGCTCGACGGTGACGTCCAGATGGACCGCTATTCGACGTTTGCGCTGGCCGACTACGAGAGCGACGAGGGCTACGTGCTGCTGTGTCGAGCGCACGCGTACTCCGATCTTGAAGTCGAGCTGATCAACTTCGACGAGGAGATGATCCATTCGGGGCTGCCCGTGGTCACCGCCGCCGCGACGGTGGAGTCGCTGACCGAGCTCAGCCACGACATCACCCGGCTCGTGCTCAAACTGATCGAGCCCGGCGCGTTGCGGTTCTACCCCGGCCAGTACGTCGACGTGCACATCCCGGGACACGACACGCACCGCTCGTTCTCGATGGCCGCGCCCCAGTCGGCCGATGGGCAGCTCGAGTTCATCATCAAGCGTTACCCGGGCGGGCACTTCTCCGGTCTGTTGGAAGGATCGCTCGTCGCCGGAGACAAGCTGGACCTGACCGGGCCGTACGGCACGTTCATGCTGAAGTCCAGCTCGGAGCGGCGGCTCCTGTTCGCCGCGGGCGGGGCCGGGATGGCACCGATGCTGGCGCTCCTGCGACAGATGGCCGAGAGCGGCAGCGAGCGGGCCGTGACGTTCTACTACGGCGCGCGCACGGAGTCCGATCTGATCTGTGCCGAGGATCTGGAGCAGCTGCGCCAGAAGCTCCCGCAACTCGAGTTCGTCGAGTGCCTGTCCGACTCCTGGCCGCAGCATTGGGACCCGGCCCGGACCGGATACGTGCACGACGTCGTCTCCGGGCACGAGGACGCCTTGGCGGAGTGCGACGTCTACCTGTGCGGACCGCCGCCGATGATCGACGCCGCGCTCGAACTGCTCGAGTCGCGGGGCGTCCCGCAGGAGCAGATCCACTTCGACAAGTTCACCGTCACGGCCGAGTCAGACAACGAGTAATTGCCCATTCGCGCAATCCCGTCAAGGAAGAAGGCAGTCCATGAGCACCCCCGTCAAGGAGAAGAAGCACGTTGCGCCGCAGAGCTTCCCGAAGCCGGAGTTCACCGGCGCCGAGGCCGGCATGCTCGACTTCCCGAGTTCCGGCAGCCGAAGCTACAACTACTTCAAGCCGGAGAAGCTGCGGGCGACTGTCTACGAGGACGTCACCACCGACGTGCAGCCGGACCCGGAGCGGCACCTCACGCAGGGCTGGGTGTACGGATTCGCCGACGGCCCCGGGGGCTACCCGCTGGACTGGACGGCACTCAAGAGCAGCAACTGGCACAAGTTCCTCGACCCCAACGAGGAATGGGAGCAGACGATCTACCGCAACAACTCCGCGGTGGTGCGGCAGATCGAGCTGAATCTGCAGAACGCCAAGGAAGCCGGCGCCTACTCCCACTGGTCGCCCACCTGGACGAAGTTCGTCGCCGAGAACGTCGGCGCGTGGATGCACGCAGAACAGGGCCTCGGGATGCATGTCTTCGTGTCGGCCCAGCGCTCGGCCCCCACGAACATGATCAACAACGCGATCTGCGTCAACAGCGTCCACAAGCTGCGCTTCGCCCAGGACCTCGCGCTGTACAACCTTGACCTGAGCACGTCGATCGAGGCGTTCGACGGCAAGGTGCACCGCGACACGTGGAAGAACGATCCGTCCTGGCAGGGTGTCCGCGAGAACGTCGAGCGCCTGACCGCCCTCGAGGACTGGGCCGAGGCCGTCTTCGCGACCAACGTGGTCTTCGAGCCGCTCGTCGGCGTGCTGTTCCGCAGCGATCTCATCATGCAGATCGCCGCGCGCAACGGTGACTACATCACCCCCACCCTCGTCGGCGCCGGCGAGAACGACTACAACCGCGACCTGCGTTACAGCCGAGCGCTCTTCTCCATGCTCGTGAACGACGAGCAGCACGGCGACACCAACCGGGCCCACCTGCAGGGATGGCTCGACAAGTGGGTGCCGGCCAGCGTGCAGGCCGCCCACGAGCTGCAGCCGATCTGGTCGCAGCCCGGGGAGAAGGCGATCACCTTCGCCGCGTCGTGGGCCGCCGCTACCGAGGACTTCAAAACCCTGATTGCCGAGTTCGGTCTCACCGCCCCGAAGGAGCTGTAGAAGTGACCAGTTCACCCGTCAATTTCGACTCCAACCGCACCTCGTCCAACATGTGCGGGGTCACCCTGATGAACAACCAGAACGGCTACGTCGTCGCTGAGGTGATGGGAGCCAAGGAGGGCATTCTCATCTCCGAGTTCCCTTCCATGATCCGCGTCGACGGCCCCGGGAAGATCATCTTCGACTACGACGAGATCACCGCAGCGCTCGGCACCGAATTCGACGGGTCGGACTTCGAAGAGATCATGTCGACCCACTACGGCCGGATGGTCCACCTCGACGACAAGACGATTCTCTTCGCCAATCCCGAGGACGCCGCCGAGTACATCGACTTCGACCTCAAGGTCGTCAGCTAGTCCTGACGTTCACCGCCGAACACCCGAAGGAGGTCCAGATGTACGAGAAAGACGGCGAGAAGTACTTCATCGTGGACAGTCACGTGGCCCTGTGGGACGGGCGCGAGCAGAACCACCGGAACATCCACGGCAAGCAGTTCATCGACTGCTTCTACGACTACCACATGAATCTCAGCCCGGACGAGGTCAAGTGGGGCTACGACGAGTACTGCTACTACGGCGGGGAGCGCCTGCTCAAGGACCTGTTCGAGGACGGTTACGTCGACCACGCCATCTTCCAGCCCGCCCTGCTCAGCGAGTTCTACGTCAACGGGTTCGGGCAGACCGAGGAGGCGTGGGAGCTCGTCCAGAAGAACCCGGACCGGCTGACCTACAACCACGCCTACGACCCCCGCAACGGCGAAGAGGGGCTGGCGCAGCTCAGGCGGGACGCCGAGCGCTTCGGCCTCCAGGGCGTCAAGCTGTACACCGCGGAGTGGCACGGCGACTCGCGGGGCTACAAGCTCGACGACCCGTGGTCCTACCGCTACCTCGAGGCCTGTCGGGAACTGGGCATCAAGAACATCCACGTCCACAAGGGCCCCACCATCCGGCCGCTGGACCGGGATGCCTTCGACGTCGCCGATATCGACAAGGTCGCGACCGACTTCCTGGAGCTGAACTTCATCGTCGAGCACTGCGGCCTGCCGCGGCTCGAGGACTTCTGCTGGATCGCGACCCAGGAGTCCAACGTCTACGCCGGCCTCGCGGTCGTCATGCCGTTCATCCACACTCGCCCCCGCTACTTCGCCCAGGTCCTGGGCGAGCTCTTGTACTGGGTCGGCGAGGACAAGATCACCTTCGCCAGCGACTACGCGATCTGGACCCCCAAGTGGCTCATCGAGAGGTTCGTCGACTTCCAGATCCCGGCGGACGGTGATCTGGCCGAGTACGGCCAGATCACCGTCGACCAGAAGAAAAAGATCCTCGGCCTGAACGCGGCCCGGTTGTACGGCCTCGACGTCCCGGCCGACCTGCAGGTTGCCGCCGACAGCGCAGCGGTCTCGAACACGGCGATGGAGGGCACCAGCACTGAATCCGACGTGGCGGCGGCTCAACTGCAACCAACGCCGTCATGACCGCCACGGTCACGTCGGAGCTCGGGGTCCGCGTGTGGGAGGCGCTCGGTACGGTCATGGACCCTGAGCTGGACGAGCCGATCACCGACCTGGGCTTCGTCAGCAGTCACGACGTCCGCGGCGACGACGTCGAGGTGCACCTGCGCCTGCCCACCTCGTTCTGCGCGCCCAACTTCGGGTATCTGATGGCGTCCGACGCCCAGGACGCGTTGCGCGCGATCCGGGGTGTGGGGCGGGTGCGGGTGTACCTCGACGATCACCACGATTCCGAACTCATCAACCGCGGGCTTGCCACCTCGGCCGGCTATGTCGGGACGTTCGGGCACGAGGCCGAGGACAGCCTCGACGAGTTGCGGCTGACCTTCCAGCGCAAGGCGCATCTCGCCGCGATGGAGCGGGCCTGCTCGAAGTTGTTGGCCGAGTCCGATCTCGAGGTGGGCGATCTGCACACGGTGACGCTGGCCGAACTTCCCGAGAGCCGGGAGAAGGCCGCGCTGGTCCGGCGCCGGCGCGACATCGGGCTGCCGATCTGGCCCGCCTGCGCCGTCCTGGTCGACGACGCCGGCCAGCCCGTGCCCGAGGACGCCGTGCCGATCAAGCTGCGCTTCGCGAAGACGGTGCGCATCGGCATCGACGGCAACGCGCACTTCTGCCGCGGACTACTCCGCACCCGTTACCCGGGCTCCGCCGCCGATCAGGCGCCGCGGGCCGACGGCTGAACAAGCGAACAGGAGGACTTCAGGCATGCGCGCAGTTCGGGTCATCGGCTACCACAAAAATCTGCAACTGACCGAGATCGCGGAGCCCACCGTCACCGGCCCGCTCGACGTCATCGTCAAGGTGGGTGGCGCTGGTGTGTGTCGGACCGACATCCACATCCTCGAGGGTCAATGGGAGGCGAAGACCGGCGTCGCCCTGCCGTACACGATTGGCCACGAGAACGCGGGTTGGGTCCACGCTGTCGGCGCGGCGGTAACTAACGTCAAGGTCGGGGACAAGGTCATCCTCCACCCGCTGATGACCTGCGGGCTGTGCCGGGCCTGCCGGTTCGGCGACGACGTCCACTGCGAGAACAGCCAGTTCCCCGGCATCGACACCGACGGCGGATACGCGGACTACCTCAAGACGACCGCGCGCAGCGTCGTCCGGATCGACGACTCGCTCGAGCCGGCCGATGTGGCTGCCCTGGCCGATGCCGGCCTCACGGCTTACCACGCCGCGGCGAAGGCGGCTCGGGCGCTCCGGCCCGGCGACTACTGCGTGATGATCGGCGCCGGTGGGCTCGGCCACATCGGGATCCAGGTGCTGAAAGCGATCTCCGCCGCGACGCTCGTCGTCGTCGACCGCAACCCCGACGCGGTGAAGCTGGCCCAGGAGATCGGCGCCGACATCGGCGTCGTGGCGGACGGCTCCCAGGTGGAGCAGGTTCTCGAGATCACCGACGGCAAGGGCGCTGAGGCCGTCGTCGACTTCGTCGGCGAGGGCGGGGCGACGGCCGAAGGAGTCGCGATGCTGCGCCGGGCCGGGAACTACTACGTCGTCGGCTACGGCGAGAACATCAACGTCCCGACGATCGACATTATCTCCACCGAGATCAACTTCCTCGGCAACCTGGTCGGCTCGTACAACGACCTGCAGGAGCTCATGGTGCTCGCGGCCCACGGCCGGGTCACCCTCCACACCAGCAAGTACCCGCTGGAGAACTTCCAGCAGGCGCTCGACGACCTCGACGCCGGCCGGGTTCGCGGCCGAGCCATCCTCATCCCCTAATCCGCCCCTGTTCAGAAAGGCACACGACCATGGCCAAGGATCTGCGTTTCAACGTCGAAGCCCGGCAGCTCCTCGAAGCCGGTGTGAACGCACTGGCTGACGCGGTGCGGGTGACGCTGGGCCCCAAGGGCCGTAACGCCGTCATCGAGAAGCTCGTCGGAGCACCGACGATCACCAATGACGGCGTCACCATCGCCCGCGAGATCCAGCTCCGCAATCCGTTCGCGAACATGGGCGCGCAGCTGGTGAAGGAAGTCGCCACCAAGACGAACGGGGTCGCTGGCGACGGCACGACCACCGCCACGGTGCTCGCCCAGGCCATGGTCCGGGAAGGGCTGGCCGCAGTGACCGCGGGCGCTAACCCGATGCTGCTCAAGACCGGTATCGAGGCGGCCGTCGACGCTGTGGTTGCCCGGCTTTCGAGTGAGGCGAGCGAGGTCGGCGGCCAGGCCGACCTCGCCAGCGTCGCCAGCCTGTCGGCCAACAACGACCGCGAGATCGGCGAGGTGATCGCCGCGGCGATCGGGCGCGTCGGGCGGGGTGGGATCGTCACCGTCGAGGAGTCACCGTCGTTCGGTCTCGAGATCACCTACGTGGACGGCGTCGAGATCGACAACGGCTACATCTCTCCGTACATGGTCACGGATCGCGAGCGGATGGAGGCGGTCTTCGAAAACCCGTACGTGCTGCTCACCAGCGAGAAGATCAGCCGGGTGCAGGACCTGATGCCCGTCCTGGAGCAGGTGACCAAGTCTGGACGGCAACTGGTGATCTTCGCCCAGAACGTCGACGGCCCGGCGCTGGGCATGCTCGTGGCCAACAACGTGCACGACACGTTCCGCTCGGTGGTCGTCCGGGCGCCCGGCTTCGGGCACCGGCGCATCGCCGAACTCAGCGACCTGGCCATCTGGATGGGCGGCCAGGTGATCACCGCTGAGGCCGGGCTCAGCCTCGACGCGGTGCGCCTGGAACAGCTCGGCCAGGTCCGCCGCGTCACAGTCACCGACAGCACCACCACGATGGTCGGCGGCATCGGCTCGGACAACGAGGTATCCGCCCGGATCGAGCAGCTCAAGCACGAGTTCGAGCGGGCCGAGAACGATCACGACAAGGACGCTTTGCAGGGCCGGATCGCCCGACTGTCCGGCAGCGTCGCGGTCATCCACGTCGGCGCTGCCACCGGCGTCGAGCTGACCGAGAAGCAGCACCGGGTCGAGGACTCGCTGTCCGCCACCCGCGCCGCGGTCGAGGAGGGCATCGTGGCCGGCGGCGGAACCGCCCTGGTCCAGGCCCGCAGCACGATCGACACCCTGGCGTTGGACGGCGAGAAGGCCCTCGGCGCCCGGATCGTTCGGGATGCCCTGAGCGAGCCGCTGCGCTGGATCGCGATCAACGCCGGCTACTCGGGCGACGAGGTGGTCTCGCAGGTCAGCGCGCTGCCGACCGGTCACGGGTTCAACGCACTCACCGGCACGGTCGGTGACATGTTCGACATGGGCATCATCGACCCGCTCAAGGTCACCCGATCGGCGCTGCAGAGCGCAGCCTCGATCGCCGCCTTGTTGCTCACCACCGAGACGCTCATCGTCGAGGAGATCATCCAGAACCCCGGTGCGATCGTCGCCCCCGGGTTCGGCGACCTTGCCGAGGGTCTCGTCCGACCGTCCAACATCGCGTAGCGCGACGCTCGACTGATCGCGGGGATCGGATATGAATCTGGCGCTGCGCAGCCCGACCCCGTCGGTCCCCGAAGCGCCGCAATTCGATGCCAGCACCGGCCGCGGCTTCGTCTCCCGCGGCCGGTTCCTCGGCCTGATCGGCCCGGCGTTCGTGGCCGCGATCGCCTTCGTGGATCCCGGCAACATCGCGACCAACGTCAGTGCCGGCGCCAACTACCGGTACCTGCTGCTGTGGACCGTCCTCTCGGCCAGCCTGATGGCGATGCTCGTGCAGTATCTGTCGGCCAAGCTCGGCCTGGCCACCGGCTGCAGCCTGGCCGAAGTCTGCCGTGACCACACCACAACTCCGGTGCGCATCGGGCTGTGGCTGGTCGCCGAAACAGTTGTGATCATGACCGACCTCGCCGAGTTTGTGGGCGGTGCGGTGGCGCTGAATCTGTTGTTCGGACTGACCCTGTTCACCGGCGGGCTCGTCGTCGCAGTCGTCACGATGGTCATCCTGCGGCTGCGACTGCGAGGTCGGGACGGGTTCCCCGCGGTGGTGGTCGGCCTGCTGTTCACCCTCGCGGTCGCGTTCGTCTACCTCGTCGCCCGCTCACCCTTCGATGCCGGCGCGGCGGCTTCCGGCCTGCTGCCCGGACTGACGAGCACCGACAGCGTGCTGCTCGCGTGCGGCATCGTCGGGGCGACGGTCATGCCGCACGCGGTATTCCTGCACTCCTCGCTCGTCGGTGGCCTGTCGGACGGTCGGGCCCCCACAGTCCGCATCATCCGGACGCCGAGCATGCTGCGCTTCATCCGGCGCGACGTGATCGTCGCGATGGGCGTTGCCGGGCTCGTGAACGTGATGATGCTGCTTGTCGCCACATCCCTGCCGGCCGGGACCGGTGGCTCGTTGACGGCGGTGCACGACGCGTTCGCCGCGCACCGCGGTGCCCTGTTCGCGATGATCTTCGCGATCGCACTGCTCGCATCCGGGCTGGCTTCGGCGTGTGCCGGCGTCTATGCCGGCCAGGCGGTCATGCGTGGCTTCCTCAAGCGGGACAGCAGCCTCTGGTTGCGCCGGATGATCTCCGCGGTGCCGGCCCTTGTCGTTCTGGGCCTGGTCAAGGATCCGACGCAGGCGCTGGTCGTGAGCCAGGTGGTGCTGTCGTTCGGGCTGCCGTTCGCCCTCGTACCGCTGGTGGTGTTCACGTCCCGCCGACGGGTCATGGGTGCTTTCACCAATCGTGGGTTGACCACCGCAGCTGGTCTCGCGATCACTGTGATCATCGTCGGCCTCAACTCGTTCCTGCTCGCGCGCACGTTTGCCGCTGCCTGAGCGCACCGGTCTGTCTGAGGAGGTTGCCGATGGCTTCACCCACTGTTGCGCTCATCGCGATGTCGGCGCTCGTCGCCGGCTCGCTGTGGCTGTCCCTGCGAGCGATGGCCGGTGCGGAGCTCGAGGTCCTGCCGGCGCACTGCCGCCGGCGGATGTTGTGGTGGCAGCGTCACTATCGCCCCGTCTACTTCGGTTGCGCCGTTGCCGCGGCGGCGGCGGGAGTCGCACAGCTCGTCTCGTGAATCTCGCGGGTTCCTGATGACCGGGTCGTGCACAGGGATCCTGGGCATCAGCGACGAGACCCATCGGTGTGGAACCGGTCAGAACGGCGGTGGCTCGGGATCGGGTTTCGGCGGGTCCGGTGACGGGTGTAGTTCGCCGTCGGCAGGCGTGGCCGCCAGTGGTCGGCCGCGTTGGGTGACTGGTCTGAAGGTCGGCCTGCTTGACGCTGCGGCGTCGGCGTCGTACGCCCCGCTGCCCTGGACTGTGTCCGCGGTGGGGTCGGGTGGTCGTGGTTGGGGTGGGGGCAGTGGTGGTGCGAGGGCCGTCACCTGAACTGCATGGCGTCGCCCGAGTGGGCTGATCCAGACGAGCGTGCGTTCGTCGGTCCGGATCACGCGCCAGCCGCGGGCGGTTTTGTTCATGTGGTCGTGCCGGCAGGCGGGGGCGAGGTTCTCGGGTGTGGTTGGTCCGCCGTAGGCGTGATCGCGGAGGTGGTCTT
>JAVHVH010000106.1:0-10038 GCA_032160665.1 Pseudonocardiales bacterium | reverse complement strand
GGCGCTACCTGACGCAGGAGGAGTTCAGCAACCGCGACTTCGCCCGCACCGGCGGCGGGTGCCTGCCCAACGCGTGAAACCCTGACACCGAACGGTTCCGGCACTCGTAGTTGCTGGCGTGGCGGGGCACTGCAGGTCCTCACCGTCGGCACGCGCAGCTCGCGCTGACCCAGCGAGCCGAACCGCAGAAGCCGGACCGCGGTGGCTGCAGGACGTGAACGATGCCCTGCCTAGCCGTGCGGGTCCCGTTCGCCAAATCGAGGAACCACAGCCCAGCGCACCCAGGTCAGCCTGCTGTTGCTCGTGTCTGTGGCGTGCGCACTGCCGGTGAGGGTCAGTAACCGGCGGAGGAGGAGCCCGGCGCGCTACTTGGTGACGAGGACGAGCCGCTGCCGCTGCTGGTGATCGGTTGCCCGGAGGGTGCGAGCAGCCACCATTTGGCGCCGAAGTTGCTGCTGCCCTGGCCGTTCGTGTCGCCGGGGGCGGTGTCTTCCTTGAACAGGTACAGCGGGTGACCGTCGTAGGAGACCTGCTTCGAGCCGTCCGAACGGGTGATAGTGGCGAGCATGCTGCTGGTGGCGCTGCCCGACGCGGTCGGTGTGCCGGTGGTGGTCAGCGGTGGCCAGAACGTCGCGCACGTGCGTGAGCATGTCGACATGGACGACGTGTCGGACGCGAACATGTACAGGGCCGTGCCGGAGCCGTCGGTGAGGAACGTCCCCACCGGTCCGCTGCGCGTCTGAACCGTCACTGCCGCGGCGCCCGATGTCGTGCCGCTCGTCCCTCCGCCGGCTGAGGTGCCCGACTTCGTCGAACTGCTGCTGCAGGCGGCGATCACTAGCGCCGCCGCGGCGATCGGCGCGGCGACGCGACACAAGCGAACCAGCGCACGTGCTGGGATTGGGGTCACGACCGTCATCTCCTTCGGCCCGGCGACGGTCGCCGGGATCTCAAAAGCGACTTCAGTGAAAGCACGTTCGTGCCGCCGTTGCGGTTCAACGGCCCAGCTCAAACGACGGTGGCACCGGCCCGGCAACGATGCGCCGTCCGTAATCGAGGTCCGCTCAGCGCATGGGGATCGGCCAGCTTCGGTACCGGAGGCGGAGGTATGACCGGCGGGAGGAGCGCACCCACGCCCCGGTGCCGCCGTGGCTTGCGGTCCCCCGCGCGAGGGTGAGGGAGGTGCCGGGAGCGGCTGTTCGCTGCTGACCCTGATCCCAAGGCTCGCGTCGAGCGTGACGCTGGTCGGTGCTGCCAAGTCCACGAGGTTTCTTGGGCCACGGTCACGGTCGAGCCGCTCGTGGTGACTCAGATGGCGAAACCGTTACGGACGAACCACCGGACGCCCCTCTTCGGGGCGTTCGCCGTGGACACGACGGTGGCCCCACGTCGGGTTGTCCCGAGCGAGGCGGACAACCAGCTCCCGGATGACCGCCGCTGCGCGCGGACGACCGCCAGTCGCTTTCGTCTTCGCTGGATAGGTCTGGATAGGTCCAGTGCCGAGCGACCAACTGCCGGTGTCAACGCAGCAGCGTCGCAGCAGTCAAGATTCTCCTCCGCAAGAGCTCGCGCGGCAGTAACAGAGAACAACACCCGAATGATCATGCCGAGCCCAGCAGATACGGCCCGGCCGAGGTTTTTGAGCCCCTGGGACACGACCAGCCGGCCGATCGTGTACAGCACAGGTCAACCGACCACCCGTTCCCGCCACCCGCGAGTCGGCTCGACCAGCAGAACCATTCGCACCGATGAGCGGACGTTCGCCCTGGTCAGATAGGCGTGTCAGGCACCTGCCGCGTTGTATGCGCAGAGGGCGGCATAGTCGACGGCTCAGTCTCCGGGTCTGACGATGGCCTTGACGGTGGTCGGATCGCTGCGTGAGGCGGTCAGCGCGGCCTCGACGTCATCCAGGCCGTAGTGGCCCGTGACGATCGAGTCGAGGTCCACCCGCCCCGAGGCGACGAGCTGGATCGCGGTCGGCCAGGTGTTGGCGTAGCGGAACGTGCCCGTGATCATGAGTTCGCGGTCCTGCACATAGGACAGCGGCAGTTGCACCGTGTCCCCGCCCATGCCGACTAGGACGACGCGTCCGGCTCGGGCCATGGTGGAGACGGCGTCCCAGGTAGCCCGGGCGTTTCCCGAGCACTCCAGCAGCACGTCCGGCTCGACCGCTGCGTCGGACAAGGAGGTCTGGCTGACGTCGATGGTCCCGAGGCCGAGCTTTTCGGCGAGGCGGAGCCGGTGCGGGTTCACGTCGGTGACGGTAACGGCGTCCGCACCGAAGGCGCGGGCGGTCTGCGCGGCGATCAGCCCGATCGGCCCCGCCCCGGTGACCAGCACGGTGCTGCCGGGAGCCAACTGGGCGCGGCGGCACGCCCAGACGCCGACCGCGAGTGGTTCCAGCAGGCCGGCCGCGTCGTCGCTGATGCTGTCCGGGACCGGGTAGACGAACGCGGCGGGCATCGCCACGAACTGGCTGAACGCGCCGTCGTGGGGAGGAGTGGCGAAGAATCTGACGTCGGGGCAGAGGTTGTATCGGCCTGTCAGGCACTGCGGGCAGGAGCGGCAGGGCACCCCCGGTTCGATTGAAACCCGCTCGCCCACCTGCAGCGAGCTGACCTCGGCGCCCACGGCTGCCACGACGCCGCCGGCCTCGTGTCCCAGGACCAGGGGCGAGTCCACCACGTAGGAACCGATCCGGCCGTGCTCGTAGTAGTGCACGTCGGAGCCGCAAACTCCCACAGACCCAACCTCGATCAGGACCTCGTCGGCGGCGGGCTGGGGGACGCTGCGCTCCTCCACGGCGACCTGCCCCACGCCGCGCAGCACGCTCACCTTCATCGTCGCCACGTTGGTGACCTCTCAGACGCATCTCGTACGAGCGCTTGTGTGTGTTGGATGCTCAGATGGACGCCCGGCGATGCGGCGGATCGCTCGGGCCACTCCACCTCTCGCCGTTACGGCAGCACCTGGATCTTTAGTCCCTGTCCTGCCCGGAAGGTCTCGAGCGCGTCGACGTAGCTGTCTAGGGGCAGCCGGTTGGTGATGAACACCCGTGGGTCGAGTAGCCCAGCGGCGAGCAGTTCGGCGGCCCGTTCATAACTGTGCAGCACCGCCATCGAGCCGGTGATGGTGATCTCCTGGTTGTAGATCTTGTAAGGCTGGATGGTGGCCCGCGACGCATAGGCGGCTACCCCGAACTGCAGGAAGGTGCCGGCGGGTGCGACCCGCCCGAGACCGTCCTGGATGGCTTTCTCATTACCTGTCGCGTCGACGACCAGCTCCCAACCGTAGGGTCGTTCGAGCTGTTCGGCGGAAGTGACCGCGTTGGAGCAGCCGAGCTCGTTCGCGACGGTGAGCCGGTCCGGGTTGACGTCGACGAGGTCGACGCTGACCGCGCCGACGCGTTTGGCCAGCTCGAGCATCATCAGGCCCATCGTGCCGGCGCCGTAGATCAACACGTGTGATCCAAGCTGGCTGCGCAGCACGTCGTAGCCGCGCACGGCGCATGACAGCGGCTCGATCAAGGTGGCGTCGGCGGTACCGACGTGATCGGGCAGCCGCACGCAGTTGGCGGCCGGCACGGCGACGTATTGTGCCGCGCCGCCGGCCACGGTCACGCCGATCGCTCCCCAGCGCAGGCAGAGGTTATTGTGGCCGATCCGGCAGTAGTGGCACTGGTGGCAGTACAGCGACGGGTCGACAGCCACCCGGTCGCCCTCATTCACATACAACGCATTCGCGCCGCGGGCGACGATCTGACCGGCGAATTCGTGTCCGGGGATCACGGGCAGGGATGGCGCGAACTCGCCCTCAAGGATGTGCAGGTCGGTGCCGCACAATCCGCACGCGGCGACCTCGACCACCACCTGTCCGGGGCCGGGTGCGGGGTCCTCGACGGTCTCGACGGCGACGTCGCCGGCCGACTTGATGACCGCCGCTCTCACTTGACCGCGCCCAGCGAGAGGCCCTGCACGAGCTTGTCTTGCGCGGCGAAGCCGGCCACTACCACCGGTATCGACACCACCGTGGCTGCCGCGCACACCTTGGCCAGGAACAGGCCCTGGCTGGTGACGAAGCTGGTCAAGAATACCGGCGCGGTCTGTGCCGTCACGCCCGTCAGGACCCGGGCAAACAGTAGCTCGTTCCAGCTGAAGATGAAGCAGATGAGCGCGGTGGACGCGAAGCCGGGCACTGCGATGGGCGCGATGATCTTGCGCATGGTGTAGATGACCCCGGCACCGTCAATGGCTGCCGCCTCGAGAATGGCAGGTGGCACCTCTGCCAGGAACGACCGCAGCATCCACACCGCGATGGGCAGATTCATCGTCGTGTACAGGATGATCAGCAAGAAGATGTTGTCGAGCATGTTGACCTTCTGCGCAAACAGGTAGATCGGCAGCAAGCCAGCCACCAGAGGCAGCATCTTGGTAGACAGGAAGAAGAAGAGCACATCGGACCACTTGCGCACCGGGCGGATCGACAGCGCGTAGGCGGCGGGGAAAGCCAGCAGCAGCACGATGAGAGTCGATGCGACGCTCGCGGTCGCCGAATTCGCCAGGTACGGCCAGGGGCTGGCGCCGGTGCTCGACCCGAAGAAGTCGCGGTATCCATCGAGAGTGAGCGGCGCCCCGATGCTGGGCGGATTGGTGCCGGCGTCGGCCTCGCTGTGGAAGGAGGTGAGGACCATGTACAGCACCGGGATGATGAAGATGACGCCGATAACCCAGGCCAGTAGACCGAGCAGCGCGCTGCGGGTGCCCCTCTTGCGACGTGTCCGTGTGTTGGGGGTCGCGACGGGAGGGCGGGCGACGGCGGTGGTCATCAGGTGCTCTCCTCACGTAGCAGCGACGACACCGTGCGCAGTGCCAACGTGGCGATGATCAGCGAGCCGACCACGACCACAACGCCTTGGGCCGAGGCCAGGCCGTAGTCGTGGGCGCTGAAGAACGTCTGGTAGATGGTGTACGGCAGGTTCGCCGTCCCGAGCCCGCCGGAGGTGATCACGAACACCGCGTCGAAGTTCTGGATGATGAAGATCGTACCGAGCAGGGCGCCGAGCTCCAGGTACTGACGCATGTGCGGCAGGGTGATGTGAGTGAATGTCTGCCAGCCGGTGGCTCCGTCGACGCGCGTCGCCTCCATGACCTCGGGGTCGAGTGACTGCAGTCCGGCCAGCAGGATCAGCATCATGAACGGCGTCCACTGCCAGATCAGCTGGACCTCGATCATGATCTTGGGATGCTCGGTGAGCCAGTCCGGCTGTGGAGCGGTGGCGCCGAACAGGTCCCAGATCCAGTTCAGGGTGCCATTGAGCAGCCCGTAGCTGGGGTTGTAGATGCCGTGCTTGAACAGCAGCGCCGCCGCGACCGGGACAATCAGAAACGGCGTGATCATCAGCGTGCGTACGACGCCCCGGCCGAAGAAGGTCCGGTCGAGCAGCAGCGCGACGGCTAGGCCGAGGGCCAGGCTGACGATGACTACGGTGGCGGTGAGCACGATGGTGAAGAGCACCGACCCGCGCAGCGCCGAGTCGGTGAAGACCTTCTTGTAGTTGTCGATGCCAGCCCATCCCCGCGTCTGCGGTGAGAGCGCGTTCCACCGTAGGAACGAGATCACCAGGGTCGCCACGAAGGGCAGCTGCGTGACGATGATCAGGAAGACGAGCGCGGGCAGCAGCGGAGCGCGGCGGATCCACCGCTGACGTGCGGTGGTCGGTCGTCCCGCCGGGGCGCCCCGATTCGCTCGGCGGGCGGCTCGCGATGGGCCTACCGCGGTATCGGTCGACTGCGTTGCCATCGTTCGCCCTCTCGCTACTTGCGGTACAGCTTCCCGACGGGCTCGGCCAAACCTTGACTCGTGCCCAGCGCGCTGCCGACCGAGACCTTCCCGGCGATCGCCGAACTGATCGCTTGCGACGCGCTCGTGCCGAAGTCGGTGAACTCCGGGATATCGACGAACTGGATTCCGATCGTCGGGCGCGGCTGAACCCCGGGTGAGGTCGGATCGGCCGCTTGGATGGCGGTGAGCGTCGGCGCGGCGAACGACTGGGCGATCTTGAGATAATCGGGGTTCGCGTACGTCGACGCCCGCTTGCCGGCCGGAACGCGAGCCCAGCCAAGCTGGCTGCCAACCAGGTTCTCGTAACCCTTACTCGAAGCCCAGGAGACGAATTTCCACGCCTCGTCCTTCTTCGTGCTCGCCTTCTCAATTGCCCAAGACCAGGCGTACAACCACCCCGAACTCTTAGTCTGCTTGACCGGTGCCTGGACGTAGCCAATCTTGCCGGCGACCGGCGAACCCTCACCTTCCAACGACCCGGCCGCCGACGTCGCGTCGTACCACATCGCGACCTTGCCCTGCTCGAGATCCGTGAGGCATTCGGTGAAGCCCGACTGGGCGGCGCCGATCTCACCGTGCGACCGGACCAGGTTGACGTAGAAGTTGGTCGCAGCCGTGAAACCCGGTCCGGTCACCTGGGCGTTCCAGTCCTTGTCGAACCACGTGCCACCGAACGTGTTCACCACGGTGGTAAGAGGTGCAAGCACCTGCCCCCAGCCGGGCTGCCCGCGCAGGCAGATGCCCCGCATTCCTGGCTGGGCGTTGTCGACCTTGGCAGCTAGATCAGCGACCTGATCCCAGGTCGGATGATCCGGCACGCTCAATCCCTTAGCCGCGAAGACATCCTTGCGGTACATGAGGAAGGACGACTCGCCGTAGAACGGCTCACCGTAGGTTTTCCCGTCCGGTCCGGTCAGGCTCTTAGCAATCGGTTTGAGGATGTCGTTCTGGTCGAAAGCGGTGTCCTTGGCTATGTAGCCGTCCATCGGCGTCAACCAATTGTTCTTCGAGTAGAACGGGATCTCGAAGTTCGACAAGGTCGCGACGTCATATTGGCCGGCCTGGCTACTGAATTCCTGGCTCGCCTTGTCCCGCAGGTCGTTTTCTGGAAGCACGGTGAAGTCGACCTTGATACCGGTCTGTTTGGTGAATGTGCCGGCGAGCTTCTGCAGATCTACCATCTGCGGGTTGTTCACCATTAGCACGCGTAGCCGGTCGCCGCTGCCACCGGCCCAGCCAAGCTCACCACACGCCGTCACGGCGAACGCCACCGTCAGCGCTGCCAGCATCGTCAGTACCCGCTTAGGCTTGCCACCAACCATGAGACCTCCTCTCGGAGGACCACTGAGCCAAGCTACCTCAGAATGTGTGACCCAGCTAACATCGCGCCGGACTGGTGCGGTTGTCAAGGCTCGTCGAAGTCCCGGCCGCTAAGCCCCAGCAGGTGGGACAGGAGCAGGCTGGCCCGCTGGACCTCCGCCGATGACGCCGACCTGGGTGCTGCACCGGGATCGTGCCCACAGCGGTCGCCCCCGGGGTCAGACTTCCGTCTGACGGAAGGCAGAGTTTGGGCATGCGGACGGTGGACCGAACCGTGAGGGCTTGTTGCGTTGTGTGCTGGTAGGGCGTTCCGGCTCAGGATGACCGGCAGTTCGGCACCGGTCAGAGGGACAGAGCCAGCTCGTCGAATGCGACCCGGACACGATCGTGCGCGGGCAAGTCGGCCCTGATCGCGTAATGGCCGCGGCGCAGGTTCTGCACGAAGGCATGCCCAGCCGCGACCGTGCGCGCAGACGCCGAGCGTTTGAGTCCGCGCATCGGTCGTAGTCGGGCTCTCAGCCGGCCGTGGTCGGACTCGATCGCGTTATTCGCGTACTGCTCAGTGACATGCCGTGCGACCGGACGATCTCGTCTATCAGGTCCCGTTTCGGTTCCGCGGGGAGCCTTACCCGCGCCACACGATGATGCAGTTAGCGTCGGACTGCCCTCAAGATGATGGGCATGACGGGCAGCGCCTGCCGGCGCCGTAGCCACTGATCACGTACCCCAATCGACCGTGCGGTGGCCCCATCCCCCGGCTGGCGGTGAGAACCAACTCTGCTGTCCGCCCGGCCGATGGCTGACCAGGGAGCATCCATGCGGAAGCGACTAGCGGCGACTGTTTGTGCGGTGTCGCTGCTCGTGATCGGCGGCGCTCTCTACGGAGTTTCGACGAGCGCCGCGTCGGTAACCTCGACGCGCGCAGCGCACGAGAACAACAGCACTTGTCGGGCGAAGCACAAAACCTGTCCGCCCAGTCCGACGCCGACGAGTCCGGCGCCGACAACCAGCAACACCACGACTACGCCGCCACCAGCTGGCGGACACAAAGCCATGGTGATCATCGAAGAGAACCACAGCCGCGCGGACGCGATGGCCAACATGCCGCACCTCGCCGCCTGGGCCTCCCGATACGGGCAGGCGACGAACTACACCGCAACGACGCACCCCTCGCTGCCGAACTACCTCGCGATCGGCGGCGGTAGCACGTTCGGCGTCACCGACGACAACCCGCCGAGCTCGCACCCGATCAGCGGCGCATCCGTCTTCGGACAAACACTCGCCGTAGGCAAGACCGCGAAGCTCTACGCCGAATCCATGCCCGCCAACTGCGCGCTGACGAACTCGGGAACCTACGCGGTCAAGCACAACGAATGGGCCTACTTCAGCGACGCAACCGAACGCACCGGCTGCAACGCCAACGACCTACCGATGGGTACGACGTCGAGCGGCAACCTGCTCAACGACCTCAACGCCGGACAGCTACCGATCACCGGACAGATGACACCCAATCTTTGCAACGACGCACACGACTGCTCGCTGGCCACCGCCGACACCTGGCTCAATGAATGGGTTCCCAAGCTGATGGCCGGCCCGGACTACGCGTCCGGCAACCTCACCATCGTCATCACCTTCGACGAGGACGACGGCTCAGCCACCAACAATGTCGCCTTCGTCGTCATAGACCCACGCCTCGCCGGTAGGACCGTGACGACCGCTGCCAACCACTACAGCCTGACCCGCTGGCTCGACACCAACGCCGGAACGGCCCTACTGCGCAACGCCGCCACCGCCGCAGACCTCAAGTCAGCGTTCGGCGTCTAACCGCGCCACCCAGGCTCTGACCATGTACTGGCGCCTCCTGGCGGTCGGCGAGGACCGCGCCCGTGCCGCATCGGCTGGTCCCGGAGGCGTCGGATGTCGCCCAGTTCAGCGGCCCCGAGCCGTCGAGCGGTTCCGCTAGAGGTTGAAGCCGAACGTTTGGCCGAACTGTGGCCGGCGGTGGCTGGCGTTGAGGTCCAGCAAAACCCCGAGCCGCACCGTCTGTTAGCGGTGGGGACAGGTAGCCGTCCGTGGTCGTCTCATGTACCCGATGTGGGTCGCCGGAGGCATTGCGGATCTAGGTGCGCAAAGTCTGAGATCGACCACGGGCATCGGCCGGCGGGCGCGACCAGCGGCCAGGCCGAGGAGATCGCCAAGCACAAGCGGGGACGCTTGAGCTGCGGCGGGCGAACGAGACATCCTCAAAGCCGGAGCGAAGTTCTTTCGAGACACCGAGCCGAGAGCCATTGCCACCCAGTCAGCGCTCAGCTTCGCGGGACCGGGCGCGCCGATCGCTGCAGACTGTCCAGTTTTTAGGACTTTCGGCCCTGGGTTATGCGGATATGTCCGGGCAGTCTCCCCGGGAGCGGTTTCCGTCGCGGCGTTCAGCGCGCTGGTGTCCGGCGTGGCTGGGATAGTCGGGCTGCTTCATCAGGGGGAATCCGTTTGCCGAGGGGGCAGCTCATCATGCACGTCACCGCTCATCGCCGAATCGTCACACTGGCCGCGGCCGCCCTCGCTGCGGTCACCGTGCTCAGCCTGCCCGCCGTGGCAGCCGCGGACTCGCCGGCGACCACGCCGACAAGCGTCACCGTCGAGGGCACGGCAGGGGTGCTGACCTTCCACGCCGTCTCGACTGCGGCGATGGTGCAGTTCCAGCTGGACAGCGACCCTGCGCTTGCGCCGGTTGCCGTTTCCGGGGACGGCACTGCGTCGGCCTCCTGGGTGTCGTGGGGCTACCCGAACGGCTCGCACACGGTGACCGCGGCCGACTGTTCTGATGCCGTCACCTGCGGGACACCGTCAGCGGCCACACCGTTCACGCTCGCCAACGAC
>JAVHVH010000095.1:0-2561 GCA_032160665.1 Pseudonocardiales bacterium | reverse complement strand
GCCATCACCGCCCACACCCGGGCCTGCTGATAGGCCAGCTGCCGCCACTCCGCCGACAAGACCTCCAGCAGCTGCTCGTCCGGGACCGCACCCACCTCGATCGGCGCCAGGACCCCACACAGCGCCGGGCCGGGCGGCATGCCCGCTACCCCGCCCGGAACCGCACTCCCCGCTGCCATGAATACAACAATAAGGAGCGGGTCTGACACTTTCCGCCGTTATCCACAGACCAATTCAGAGAAACGCAACAATGACCCGAGTTGTCCACAGGCAAAGACCAGCGGGAAACAGTAAGCCGAACAACGAGACCCAGCCGAGAACCCAAACTCCTCGTCGCCGCGCCTTTCAGAAACGCAAAGCCGAACGAAACAGCAAACCGAGAAACGAGACCCAGCCCCAGTCCCACCCACCGGCGCGATCGCCGGGGCAGCGCCGAAGACCCCCGACTGCTGCCTCTACCCCACCGCCTGGACCTGACGCCGAAGGACTTACGGGCGGAGCGACTAGCTGACCGCGCGGGAAAGCACGGTTCGGCGCGCAGGCAAGGCCGGGTCGCCCTAGGCTTCTCGGATGAGCCTTCCTCCGCCCGGCGCCGACCGCACCGCCGTCGTGACCGGCGCATCGTCCGGCATCGGCGCCGCCATCGCCCGCGAACTGGCCGACCGCGGCCACCAGGTCACGCTGGTCGCCCGGTCCGTCGACAAGCTCGACCAGCTCGCCGCCGAGCTGCGCGAGTCGGGCGCCCGCGCGAACGTCCTGGCCGCGGATCTGTCCGACCGCCCGACGCGGGCCGGCCTGCTCGGCCGGATCACCGAGCTCGGCCTCGTCCCGGACATCCTGATCAACAACGCCGGGCTGTCGACGCTGGGGCCGGTGCACGCGGCCGACCCGGCGACGGAGCTGAACATGATCGAGGTCGACGTGGTGGCCGTCGCCGACCTGTGCACCCGGTTCCTGCCCGGCATGGTCGAGCGTGGCCGCGGCGCGCTGCTGAACGTCGCCTCGACCGCCGCGTTCCAGCCGCTGCCCGGCCAGGCCGCCTACGGCGCGGGCAAGGCGTTCGTGCTCTCCTACACGCAGAGCCTGGCCGGCGAGCTGCGCGGCACCGGCGTCACCGCCACCGCGCTGTGCCCCGGGCCGGTCGACACCGGCTTCGGCGAGACGGCCGGCTTCGAGAAGGACGACGCCGAGGCCGCGCTGCCGAGCTTCATGTGGGTCTCGCCCGAGGTCGTGGCCAAGACGGCGGTCGACGGGTTGGCCCGCGGCCGGCTCGTGGCGATCCCCGGCGTGGCCAACCGGGTGGGTGCGGTGTTCGCGCAGATCGCTCCGCGCACCCTGCTGATCCCGATCCTGGCCAAGAACCACCCCGGCCTGAAGCACTGAACTTCGGTACGTCCGAACCCGCAGCCTGCTCGCGTGACCCCGCCCGTCCTCACACCGAAGCGAAGCTCGGGCCGTCCGGCAGGTCGGGCACCACGCCGGACGCCGCGGCCCGGCGCGCGAACTCGCGCAACCCTTCCACCTGCCGCGGGCCGAGCGAGAAGTCCAGGGTGCGGAAGTAGGTCGCCAGGGTCGCCGCGTCGAAGACCTCCCACCGGGCGGCGGTACCGGCCACCCAGTCGACGTGGGCCAGCGCGTCGTCCCGGCTGCGGACGAAGGCGGTGTGGACCTCCTTGACCAGGACGGGGTTCGCCTCGGCGTAGGAGCGGCGGGCGGCCCAGACCGCAAACACCATCGGCAGCCCGGCCCAGTCGCGCCACGCCTGCCCGAGATCGTGGACGGCGAGCCCGCGGCCGGGCGCGCTGTAGGTGGCCCGCAGCGCGGCGTCCCCGATCAGCACGGCGGCGTCGGCTTCGAGCAGCATCGTCGACAGGTCCGGCGGGCAGATGAAGTACTCCGGCCGGACGCCGTGCACCTCTTCCAGCCACATCCGGGCCAGCAGCACCGACGTCCGCGACGTCGACCCGAGCGCCACCCGTCGCCCGTCGAGCTCGGCGAGCGGCAGCTGCGAGACCAGGTTGACCGACAGCACCGGTCCGTCCGATCCGATCGCGAGGTCGGGCAGGAGCACCAGGTCCGCGGCGTTGCGCAGGTACTCGACGAGCGAGATGGGCCCGATGTCGAGGTCACCGGCGACCAGCATGTCGTTCAGGCGGTCCGGGGTGTCCTTGGTGAGTTCGACGTCCAGCAGCGCCCCGGCCCGGACGAGGCCCCAGTAGATCGGCAGGCAGTTCAGGAACTGGATGTGACCGACCCGGGGACGTTCCGCCATGCGATCGACAGTACGCGGGGCGCAGGCCTCCCCAATCGCGCGCCGGTCTGCCACCGTGGACGCCATGACGACCGATTTCGAGCTCGCGAAGAACCTCATCACCCGGGTCAACGTCGGTGACGCGCTCACCCGCACCGCCGCCCGCCAGCCCGACCACCTGGCCGTCGTGGACGGCGAGCGCCGGGTCACCTACGCCGCGCTCAACGAGTGGGTGAACCGCGTCGCGAACGGCCTGGACGCCCTCGGCTACCAGCGCGGCCACGCCCTCGCGCTCGCGTCCGGCAACAGC
>JAVHVH010000080.1:0-6353 GCA_032160665.1 Pseudonocardiales bacterium | reverse complement strand
GCAGCCGGTCGACCTCAGGAGGCGGGACTCGTGAAGACAGTCGTCATTGTGTTGGTGATCGTTGTTGTGCTGGTGGCCCTTGCAATTCTGGTGCTTCTGCTCCGACGCCGGGGATCTGGGCGAAAGCAGCTGCAGGCCCAGGAACACTTGCGCGAGGCGTCCGAGCGTTCGGCCCGCGCCGAGTCGGCGCAGGCGGCTGCAGATGAACAGGCAGCGCGAGCCCGGCAGGAGCGAGCCCAAGCCGAGCTCAGGGCGTCCGAGAGCGAACGACAGGCCCAAGAGCACCTGGCCGAAGCAGACCAGCAGCGTTATGAAGCGCAGCACCTGCAGGAGCGCGCCGCCAAACTCGATCCGGGCCTTCAAGAAGGCGGCGCGCGGCGAGACGAGGTGTAGGACTTCGGCGTGCCGGCCGGAGAGTGCCTAGGTCTGCCGAAGGTCGTGTCGGCTTCTGACCGCAGCGACAGTCGGCCGGGCGATCGCCCTGCCGAGCCTGGTCGACGGCAGCCGTCTACTCCACGAGCACCCGTGTGCGGCCACCAGCGACCTCGACCGCGGGCCGAAGTTCTCGAACAGCCCACTCCAGCGGCCTTGAGCGGCTCGGTGGCGGCCCACTGCTGCACACCCGCGGGTGGCCACCTGCAGCCGGCTACACGAGGCCGAGAAGCCGTTTGAGCATGTCGGGGCTGGGGAACTCGTCGTCGGCGACCTTCTCCAGCAGCACGTCGACGTACTCTCCGAGTTGCTGCTCGGTCATGCCGCTCTCGAACATGTTCATCATGCTGGGGCTGGGGTAGCGGTCGCGACGGATCTTGTCGATCAGCATCCCGTAGACCGCGTCGTGCATGCGGCTGCGGACATCGTCGGGGTTGTCGTCGCCGTTGGCCATTGCTCACCTCCAGGTGTGGTCAGCCATGAAGTACCCGGCGAGCGGTCAGAGTTCTCACGGCGTGGATGCATTCGAAGGAGCTCGACAGCACGGCCGGTAGCCCTCCTGGGCGCGCAGTACCCGGGTTCCGGGGTCGATCGCGACTTTTGTTGACGGCCAGGAGCAGTCCGGCGAGCCGGTCGCGCACGTGGGCGGTGTCGGTCGCGCGAGAGTCTGTGACCAATCGGTGACTACGTCGGCCTTCGAACAGACACAGGCCCCTCGTCAGATCGACGAGAGGCCCAGGATTGCTCAGGGAGATTGTGCGCCGTCAGGGACTCGAACCCCGAACCCGCTGATTAAGAGTCAGCTGCTCTGCCAGTTGAGCTAACGGCGCTGGTCATGCGATCGGCCCACCGAAGTGGGCCGTCTCAAAACATTAGCACGCTTGCTGCGGGGCGTTTCGCCCGTATCGGGACGCGGAACTGTGCTGAGAGGCAGCCGTGACGGGACGCGGGAAGGCGCGGCCAAATCGCCCACCCACCCTATCCTCGGGCCTGTGAGCGGCGACGTGGTGCGGGGCCCCCGCCGCAAGCGACTCCGCGTCTGGCTCAACCGCACCGACTGGTTCCTGGCCGCAGTGGCGGTGCTCTTCCTCGCCGCCTACGCGTGGCCGATCCTCGACGTCGGGCTCGGACCGAACTGGCGACGCCTCTGCAGCTCCGTCCAGTTCGCCGCCTGGGTCATCTTCGTCGTCGATTACGTGGCCCGGGTGTTGGCGGCGCGCGACCGACGCAAATACTTCACCAAGCACATCCTCGACCTGTTCATCGTGGCGCTTCCCGCGCTGCGACCGCTGCGACTGCTGCGACTCGTCGTCCTGTTCCGGGTGCTCAATCGCAAGGCGGCGGCGTCGCTGCGCGGGCGGGTACCGCTCTACGTCTCGGTGTCGGCGATGACGCTGGTGTTCTGCGCCGCGCTCGCGGTCCTCGACGCTGAACGGAACGCTCCGGGGTCGAACATCAAGAACTTCGGCGATGCGATCTGGTGGGCCATCGTGACCGTGACCACGGTCGGCTACGGCGACCACTTTCCGGTGACCGTCGAGGGACGTTTCGTGGCCGGCGGGCTGATGATCGGCGGCGTGGCCCTGATCGGCGTGGTCACCGCGTCGTTCGCGGCGTGGTTCATCGACCGGGTCCGGGACGAGGAGGAAGAGGCCCAGGCGGCCACGCAGCGTGACCTCCAGCAGATCGCGGCCCGTCTCGACGTCCTGAGCCGTGAGATGAAGGCCTTACGTGCAGCGGCCGAACGCGCGGAGCGCCGGGAACTCACGCCGCCGTAGTACGACTGACCTGCGGAGGGCCCCGGCGCGCTGCCGAGGCCCTCTACACGTTGGGGTGAGTGACGGGACTCGAACCCGCGGCATCCGCGACCACAACGCGGCGCTCTACCAGCTGAGCTACACCCACCATGTCGACGGCCGGAGCCGCCGAGCGCGGTCAGTCTACCTGTCCGGCCGCAATCCTCAGAACGGCATTCGCCGCGGCCCGCGCCTCGTCGGTGGACGGCCCGGGCGGCGGTACGAACAGCGTCTGCCGGTAGTAGGCGAGCTCCTGGATGCTCTCCAAGATGTCGGCGAGCGCCCGGTGCGCCAGGCCTTTCTCCGGCTGCGATTGGTAGACCCGCGGGTACCACCGCTTGGCGAGCTCCTTGATCGACGAGACGTCGATCATCCGATAGTGCAAGTGCTCGTCGAGCGTCGGCATGTCACGCGCGAGGAAGCCGCGGTCCGTTGCGATCGAGTTGCCGCACAAGGGCGCCGACTTGGCCTCCGGGACGTGCGACTTGATGTAGTCGAGCACCAGCGTCTCGGCATCGCCCAACCCGACCGTCGACGCGCGCACGGCCGCGGTGAGTCCGGACGACTCGTGCATGTCTCGGACGAAGGGGACCATGGTGTCGAGGACGTCGTCGTGGGCGTTGATGATCACGTCCAGGCCCTGGTCAAGCAGGTTCAACTCGGCGTCGGTCACCACGGCGGCGACCTCGATGAGCGCGTCACGACGCAGGTCGAGGCCCGTCATCTCGCAGTCGATCCATACCAGCACTCCCGGGCGATCCGTCACGGGTCACGAGGCTATACGTCGCGGCTACGGTGGATGCGAGGACTACCGACGCCGGAGGCGATCATGGCGACCGACCTGTTGGATCAGAGCACGATCGACGAGCGACTTGCGTCCCATCACGCGGACTGGACCGGCACTCCCCAGAAGCTGAGCCGCTCCATCGAGTTCGCCGATTTCCTGACCGCGGTCGAGTTCGTCAACCGCATCGCGCCGCGCTGCGAGGAGCTCGATCATCACCCCGACCTGACTCTGCAGTGGCGCTGGGTGCACATCGAGCTGTCGACCCATAGTGCCGGCGGGGTCACTGAACTCGACCTCAGATTGGCGAGCATCGTGGACGACGCGGCCGCCGTCCTGCCGCTCGCGGACGGCTGACTGCCGTCAGGGCTTACTGCGCCAGGCGCCCATGCCCAGCGCGATCAGCCGCAACTGCCGCTCGGCCCGGTCGAGGAGCGCGGACGCGTCCTCCGGGTGCCGGGCGTCGGACTCGAGCAGGTCGACCACGGTGCTGAGCATCGCCGACACCATCAGCCCGGCCGCCATCTCGAGGTCGTCGGTGCTCCAGTCGTAGCCGGCCGTAAGCCGAGCGAGGTCGACCGTCAGATCGCTGGTGAACAGCCGCAACTCGGTGGCGATCGCGCGACGCACGGCGTCGACTCCGCCGGAACGCTCGCGGGTCAGGAACCAGAACTGATCGGGATGCTCGCGCACCTGCTTGGCCAGGATCTTGACGGTGTCGGCGATGATGTCGCCGTGCACGACGCGGCCCCGCCGCGCGTCGCGGATCATCTGCCGCAGCGGACGCATGGACTCGTCGACGAGTTCGACACCTAGCGCGTCCATAGATGCGTAGTGCCGGTAGAAGGCGGTGGGGACGATGCCGGCCTCGCGGGCCACTTCACGCAGGCTGATACTGGCCAGGCTGCGGTCGCCGATCAGCCGGAAGGTGACGTCGAGCAGGCGCTGTCGGGTGCGCTCCTTGCGCTCGGCCCGCGAGTGGGTCTCGCGGTCGGCGTGTGCCGTCTCACGCTCGCCTGGTGGCCTACTCCCGCTCACCCCCGCAGAGTACGCCCGTTCATCGAAAGTCTCGGGTCACAAGGTGGGGGGCGTCACGGTGCGCCTGGATTGACAGGGCCCCGCGCACCTCTGGCACACTGGTCAGTGAACAAGCGTGCACTGAAATCCAGTGCCCAGATATTCGCAGAGGAGGGACGCCATGTCTTTGCTGACACCGGTTGGCAAGACCCAGCCGCGCACATCATCGCGCCGCCGGCTCTCCCCGCTGGGCGTGCTCGAGGCCCTCGCGACACCGCACGGCGTCGATCGCTACCTCGAACTCGTCCACCCGATGCTCACCGTGCGCGAATTGCGCGCCGTCGTCACCGACGTGCGCCGCAGTACCGCCGACAGCGTCACGCTGACGCTGCGCCCGACCCGGCAGTGGAAGGGCTTCCAAGCGGGGCAGTTCGTGCAGCTCTCCGTCGACATAGACGGCGTGCGCCGGAGCCGCTATTACTCGCCGGCCTGCTCGCAGCACCGTCGCGACGGCCACATCGAACTCACGATCAAGGCCCACCCCGAAGGCCTGGTCTCGCAGTACCTGCACGCCCACGCCACCCCGGGCCTGGTCGTCGGGCTGTCGCAGGCCGACGGCGTATTCACGCTGCCGGCCGAGCGACCCGACCGCGTCCTGCTGATCAGCGGTGGCAGCGGGATCACGCCGGTTACGTCCATGCTGCGCACCCTGTGCGACGAGGACTACGCCGGCGAGGTCGTCTTCCTGCACTATGCGTTCACCGAGGAACACGTCGCTTATCTCGACGAACTGCGTGCCCTCGCCGCCGCCCACGACAACGTCCGGCTCGTCCTGGCGTACACGCAGCAAGACGTCGGCGGTGATCTGCACGGGCTGTTCCACAAGAAGCACCTGGCCGAGGCGGCGCCGTGGCACGCCGAGGCCGCGGCGTACCTGTGCGGACCGCCCGGATTGATGAAATCCATCCGCGCGCACTACGTCGCCGACGGCCTGGACGAGCTGCTGCACACCGAGGACTTCGCCCCGGCTCCCGTCGTCCCGACGGACGGCGAGGTGACCGGCGAGCTCACCTTCGCTCGCAGCAGCGTCAGCGCCACGAACAGCGGCGACACCCTGCTGGAGCAGGCCGAGGCCGCAGGCCTTACGCCCGAGTACGGCTGCCGGATGGGCATCTGCTTCTCATGCACCCAGATCAAGACCAGCGGGTGCACCCAGAACATTCGCAGCGGCGAACTCAACAGCGACCCCGACACCGAGATCCAGTTGTGCATCAACCGGCCGGTCGGCGACGTCGCCCTCGACATCTGACGCATCGGACCAAGGAGAACACCATGACCGAGCGCACCATCACCCTGACCGACGAGCAGACCGACGAGCTCGGCCGCGAGCTGGACGCGATCCGGCAGCGGGTCGTCGACGATCTCGGCAAGGAAGACCGCGACTACATCTACAACATCGTCAAGGCGCAGCGCGCGTTCGAGGCGACCGGACGCGCGTCGCTGTTTCTGAGCGCGCTACCGCCCTTCTGGCTGGTCGGCACCGCCGCCCTGAGCCTGTCGAAGATCCTCGACAACATGGAGATCGGGCACAACGTCATGCACGGCCAGTACGACTGGATGCGTGACCCCGCGCTCAACTCGAAGATGTTCGAGTGGGACACCGCGTGCCCGTCCGACCAGTGGCGGCACTCGCACAACTACATGCACCACACATACACGAACATCCTCGACAAGGACCGCGACATCGGTTACGGCCTGCTGCGCATGGACGAGAGCCAGAAGTGGAATCCGTACTACCTGGGCAACCCGGCGTACGCGTTCCTGCTGATGACGTTGTTCCAGTACGGCGTGGCGCTGCACGACCTGGAGGCCGAGAACCTGGTCACCGGAAGGCGGAAGATGTCGGAGAACAAGCAGCTCCTGGCCGGCATCTGGCGCAAGGTCGGCAAGCAGACACTGAAGGATTACGTGCTGTTCCCGGCGCTGACGGGGCCGCAGTTCCTGTCGACGCTGTCGGCGAACGCCACCGCCAACCTGGTCCGCAACGTGTGGGCGTACTCGATCATCTTCTGCGGCCACTTCCCCAGCGGGGTTTCCACCTTCACCCAGGAAGAGACCGAGAACGAGACCCGCGGTGCCTGGTACGTGCGGCAGATGATGGGCTCGGCGAACATCACGGGCGGCAAGCTGTTCCACATCATGTCCGGAAACCTGTCGCACCAGATCGAGCACCACCTGTTCCCGGACCTCCCGGCCCGGCGCTACCCGCAGATCGCGCCGGAGGTGCAGGCCCTGTGCGAGAAGTACGGCCTCCCGTACAACAC
>JAVHVH010000076.1:0-5642 GCA_032160665.1 Pseudonocardiales bacterium | reverse complement strand
TGTGGGCCGGGTGGCTTATCACGCGTCACGCCCACCATCACCTGATCCGCATCGCCGGCGCGACCTACCCGGTGCTCACGGCATTCGTCGTGATGGCCACCGGCAACCACTACCTTCTCGACGTCCTGGCCGGAGCCGCTGTGCTCGCGCTCGCGTCGGTCGGCGTGACGTCGGCGAGCCGCGAACGACCCGGGCCCGGTCTGCGTCGCCGACCCCGTGGGACCAGCCACAGGAGACGCCCATGACGAGCATCGCCCCCACCCGCCTGATGGGCCGCGCCGCCGCAGCGCTCAACGTCCGAGGCCACCTGCGGCGTATTTCGGCCTCTGCGGCCCATCCGTTCCGCATTCGCGACGGTGTGACCGGCTGGGCGATAACCGCAGCCGCACTCGCGCCAGCGTTAGCCTGCGCCGGGTGGGTGGTCGCGGACAGGCTGCAACCGCCCTCCTACAGTCCTGTCCGGCAGTCGGTGAGCGTCCTGGCCGGGCATGCGGCACATGATCGCTGGCTGATGACCTGGGCGATCTTTCTGACCGCCTGCTGCTATCTGGTGATCGCGGCAGGTCTGCGCGGCACTGGGCTCATCGCGCGGCTGCTACTTGTCGTCGCGGGTGCAGCGGGCATCGGTATCGCGGCCAGCCCGGAACCTGTCCACGGCTCGACGAGCCAACATCTGGCGTGGACTGCGCTGGGTGCCTTTACCATCGCGGTCTGGCCGATCTTCGCCGGCACGGAAAGACCCGGGCAGCGTCATGAGCGCCTACTACGAGCGGCGGCCGGCCACGGTCGGTCGCCGATGATAAGCGTGGCGTTCCTGGGCCTCCTCGTCTGGCTCGTCGCCGAGACTCGCCACGGCCACATGCTCGGACTGGCAGAGCGGGTCAGCATGGCGAGCCAGACATCGTGGCCGCTCATCGTCGCCGTCACCGTTCGCCGTCGTGCTGCTCGCAATCACTCGTCCGCTTCCCGATCTTTCGCCACGCGGCCGTCTCGGCGCGATACCAGCACCGAGCCCGCCAACGGTCTTCGCGCGGACGCTCGCGCGTCGGTTTCACCCGCCTTAACAGCGAGCACCCAAACCGGCTCCAGCGAAGCGGCAGTCGGACCTCTAGCTCATCACCCGCATCGCCTGCGAGCTCAGCCGTGCGCCCGGCTGTTACCAACGACTGCCAACACGCAGACAGCCCAAATGCACCAGGGACGTGGTGTGCGCCACCGCCACGCGCCTAGCCGGGAAAGGCAAGATATCGATGACTGAGCCACGTGTAGACCGGTGGGCAGGTCGCACCGGCCACCCACAGCCGCTGCCAGGCTGGAACAAGGTCATGGGCAGAGGTATCCGAGCCCCGCGGATAGGTGTCCGGATTCCCGGTTATTGGCATTGCCGACACAACCTACCCGCGGCCCCCCGCGCGTCCGTTCGACCAGTCGCCCTCCCGACTTCTCCGAGCAGCACACCAATGCTCGACGTCACCGGGCACGCCTCTGTCGAAACGGTCGGATTCGTGCTGCAGGGCGGTGGAAGTCTCACCGCGGCCCAGGTCGGAATGCTTCGGGCCCTCACCGAGGCAGGCATCCGGCCAGATCTCCTCGTGGGTTCCTCCGCAGGCGCAATCAACGCCGTCGCCTTCGCCGCCGGTCCGAACATCTCGGAGCTCGCTCGGCTGGAAACGATGTGGATGGGACTTCACCGTCGCCACGTTGCGCCGATGTCGTTGCGCACGCTGCTGGCTGCTGCGACGGGCCGCGGGGACGGCCTGTTCCCGGACACCGGACTACGCCGTCAGCTCGAGGCCTTCCTGCCAGTCCATGATCTGTCCGAGGCGTTGATTCCTGTCCACGTCGTCGCCACCGATCTCGAGTCCGGCAGCGCCGTCGTGCTCTCCACCGGCGACGCAGTGACCGCACTGCTGGCGTCCTCGGCCTTTCCCGGGCTGTATCCCCCAGTCAGTCTCGGTGGCCGCCACCTCATCGACGGTGGAGTTGCAGCTGATGTCCCTGTCCTGCAAGCCGAAGCCCTCGGGGCGAGCGTCATCTACATCCTTCCGGCGGCAGCCGACGTGCCAACCCAGACAAGCGGCAGAGGGCCCCTTCCGCTCGCCTACAGCGCACTCGGGCAGATTCTCGACGGTATCGCCCGGCGCGACATCGCCACCGCACGCGCTCGTGTCCTTGTCCTACCGACGATCACCAGCACAGCCTCCAACCCTGTCGACTTTCGCGACACGGCCCGGCAGATCTCCGCCGGGTATGAGCGCACCACGGCCTGGCTGCGAGAGCAGACCCTTATCGCGGCGGCGCGGTAGACGGCCTTCGGCCGAATTGAGCGAAATGATCATGGGCGGGATCCAAGGCTGGTCCCCTCGCCCGAGGACGCTCGGCCCGACCGGAGCCGCATCGCCGACGGGTCCCGCCGCTGACACCGCAGCGGACATTTCAATTCATCTCTCATACGAGGTGGTTCCTCGGCGTTACGGGGCTCGAGCCACGCCGCGAGGTTCGCGCCCCGCTGATGGGCGGTCGCTGCAGGGTTGGGGCTGCGCTGACATCGACGGGGCAAACTCACCCGGGTCGGTGCGTCAGCGTTCGGCGTGGCGTTTCAATGCCTCCTCGTCCATACGCCACGCCGTCCATCCCTGGCGTGAGGCACCGCCCTGGCGCAAGTAGAAGCCGTTGGGTTCTCGGCGGTCGTCGCGATCGGCGAGCGCATCGAGAACCTCCCAGTCGAGCCTGACATAGCCGCGCTCGGTGCAGATGCGCACCAATTCGCCGAAAAGCGCGCGACCGTGACCGTGACCGCGGGCCCCGGGCGCTTACGACGAGGTCGACGAGGTGGATGCCGTGACTTCCGGTCCAGGTCGAGAAGGTCAGATACCAGACCGCTACGCCGACCACCTCGCCGTCGGCGTCGCCGTCGCCGATCCCGTCCCGACCGTCCGCGCCATGGCGGCGCTCAATGGCGACATGCGCGAAGACAGTTGGCTGCTCCGCGAACAGCGCGCGGCGTAGGTCGTGCTCGGTCGCTTCGACGACGTCGGGTTCGAGCTCGTAGTCGGCGAGTTCGCGGATGAGGGTAAGCACCGCGGGCACGTCCCCGAGACGCATCGAACGAATCACTTGACGCACCATACCGAGCACGGTCGGGCCGAATGTTGACGCCGCCCGATGCGTGATCGCGGCGCGCATAGAGGATGTCGCGACGTCGTCGCCTGGTGCGCCCGCGGGCGCGGTGGCATCCGCCGTGCGCGCGTGGTGATTCCTAGTCACCGGCGAGCTCTCGTCGTGCGGCGTCGGCGATGTCGGGACCGGTGTTGGCGTGTCCGTTGATGCCCCAGCCGTCTTCGGGTGACTCGGTGATCAGGACCCAGGTTCGGCCGGTGAGGGTGGGGTCGCCGGCCGCGCTCGCGATGATGTCTGTTTTGCGTCTGACTTCGAGGCAAGGACGGTCGCTGTGGCGACTGCGATCTTGTCGTCACCTATCGAGACGCTGTGCGGCCGACGTCGCGGAGCTGAAACGCACCGACGATCTCGGTGATCCCCCGCGTCAGCGCCGCTGCGCCCACCCACGCCACGAGCACCACCACGGAGTTGTTCCACGAACCGGCGGCCCAGAACCCGATCAGCAGCTCTGCGATGGCGGTGATCACGAGCAACCACCAGCCGGGCAGGTAGCGGCTCAGCGAGAACGCCATGATCAGGTCGAACGAACCGCGGAATACGAGGTAAAAGCTGACGAGTGCCGCCAGCGCGACGAACGTGTCGCCGGGATGGATGAACGAGACGACGGCGACGACGAACGACAGCCCCGCCATCACCAGATACGCGACTCGCCATCCCTTCGACGAGACGGTGGCCAGGAGCACCTCGTTCGCGGCCGCGCCGAGCGCGACGATGCCGAACAGCACCGACACGGCCGCCACCGTCGTGTAGTCGAACCGGAAGACCACGATCGACACGAGGAGCCAGGCGACGCCGGTAACAAGTAGCAGCCACCAATTGTCGGTCACGGGCGCGGGGAACCGGCCGAGCGGACCGTCCTCGACCCTCTCCGTCGCATCGCGGAGCATCGAGTTTGTCATTGTCTTTCTCCTTCTTGGGTTACGTCAGCGCGGTGCGAACCGTCCCGTCCAACCGCTGAATGCGGGTCGGCCCGCGCCCGGCGGACGTAGTGGTTGTGTATCTCGATGGTGAGCTGCTGGACGAGCCGCGTGATCTCGGTGTTCTCGTGCAGCTCTTGTTCTGCCACGGCGAAGTCGTGGTTCGCCTTGGCTTGGCTGAAGTCGGCCTGTCGGTTCTGCCCGATCATCACGAACGTCGACAGGAAGATCGCCTCGAGTGAGACGAACAGCGTGAGCGTCGGCCATGGGCTCGACTCCAGCCAGATCATCCATCCCGCGAAGAGCAGCGCGTGCAGGTAGACGAACTGCATGGACCCGGCGAACGCCGTGACCGCGTCCGCGATGCGCAGCTGCACGTTCTGGTGTCGCCGGCTTGCCTCAGCCCCGACGACCGGGTGTTGTGCAGCAGTGGTGGTCATGGCCGACGCCCTAGCTGTTTAGGCGGACTTGCTCGCGGCGAGCTCGTCGGCGTCGATACGGGCAACAATGGCGTCGGCTACCGCGTATTCCGCCTCGTCCAGCATCTGGAGCGCGAAGTCGACGGCGTAGGCCGCGTCCTCCTCGGCGTCCTCAGCTCGGCGCTCCGCCTTCTTCGCGTCGTGGGCCGCACGGTGGTCGTCGCGCTCGGCACGAAGCTCCGCGACTCGCGCGTCGATCGACTGCCGGGTGTCGTTCCACCACGTGCGGGTCTGGTCCTGCGCGACCGCCGCATCTGCGTTCATCCGGGCCTTGCCGGTGGCGATCGAATTCTTCAGCGTCTCGCGTTGGTCGTCGAGGTAGGCGCGGTTCTTTGCGTGGGCCGCGTTCACAAACTCTTCCGACCTCTTCGTGCGGGCCGCGAGCTCGCTGAGCTGTTCGGACAGTGGCTTCATGTCCACTCCTTCGGACTGGGCCGGGGCGGTTGCGCCGGCGGGATGTAGTTGGGCCTCGAATCCGTCTGTTCGGACTCGGCTTCGACGCTATTAACGGCAGGTCGCGGCGGCACCGTGCCGGAAAACAACGTTCTGGCCAGCGTTCGTGCGTCTGGAACAAAGAGGTAGCCATACCCTTGCCAGGTGATGGAGAGCGCCGCCGCGGTCGAGCGTGAGCTGTCAGACGTGTCCGCAGCCGTCGGCGCTAGGCAGGTCGAGCTGACTCACGAGATCAAGCGACTGATCACGGCGAGCATGCCGGAGCTGCGCAGCGACGACACGATCGAGAAGCTGCTCAGTTCCAGCGTCGCGGAGAACGTGATGACCGTGCTGCACGCGCTCGAGCACGGGACCGAGATCGACAACGTCGATGCGCCGGCCGCCGCCCACGAGTACGTGCGACGCTTGGCGCAGCGGGATATCTCGATCATCGCGCTGGCCCGCACGTACCGCATCGGTCACGCTCAGTTCCTCGCCACCTGCGTCGAGGAGGTCGCCGCACGTTCGTACGACGGCGCCGTTACTGCAGCGGTCGTTGCGCGAATCGTTGCGGTGAGCTTCGACTACATCGACCGGGTCGTGGAGCAGGTGATCGTGACCTACCAACGCGAGC
>JAVHVH010000042.1:0-42472 GCA_032160665.1 Pseudonocardiales bacterium | reverse complement strand
CTCGCCCTCAAGGGCGCGACGGCGCAGGAGGAGGTGGCGACGCATCGAGATTCGCTGCGTCGCCTGGGGGTAGGTGAGATCACCGTCCGGCGGCTAGGCGATGGAATGCTGGCCGATCCCACCTGGGTGGTGTCGGTTAGCCGTGCCGAGCGGCATTCCGGTCGACCGAGAAGGAGTGGCCGATGAGCGACATCCCGGCGTGGATGAGCGCCGGCGCGGGCTTTGTTTCACGTGAAACCGAGCCCGACGTCGATGTTTCACGTGTAACAGCCTCCGTCCCCGCTGAGGCGGATGCCTCTCCCGAGTCGTCGGGCGACCCCAGTCCCGCGCCGGCGTTCGCGCCGGACTCCACGCGATCGGCGGATGTTTCACGTGAAACCGAGCACGACACCCCGATCGCACGCGAGGCCGCGCAAGCCGTCCACGTTCTCAATGTGCGGCAAGAGCAGTGGCCGCGGCCGGCGGCCACCCGAGTGCTGACCATCGCCAACCAAAAGGGCGGCGTCGGTAAGACCACGAGCGCGGTGAACATCGCCGCGGCGCTGGCGCTGCACGGCCTCCGGGTTCTGCTCATCGACCTGGACCCGCAGGGCAACGCGAGTACCGCGCTCGGCATCGAGCACACCGTAGGAACGCCGTCGATCTACGACGTGTTGCTGGGCGGGCGCCCGTTGGGTGAGGTCGCGCAGACGGCCGAGTTCGCGCCGAGCCTGAGCTGCATCCCGGCCACCCTGGATCTCGCCGGTGCCGACATCGAGCTCACCTCCCAGGTTGCGCGGGAATACCGGCTGCGCCGCGCGCTGGATGCTTTCCTGGCGACCACGACGGAATTCGACTACGTGTTCATCGACTGCCCACCGTCGCTGGGCCTGTTGACGCTCAACGCGCTCGTCGCCGCGCGCGAGGTGCTCATCCCGATCCAATGCGAGTACTACGCGCTCGAGGGTCTCGCCCAGCTGCTCAACACCGTCGACCTGGTCACGTCGCACCTGAACCCGAACCTGATCGTGACGACGGTGCTGCTCACCATGTACGACAGCCGGACCAGGCTGGCCGACCAGGTCGCCGACGAGGTCCGTCGCCATTTCGGCGAGCTTGTCCTCACCCCGACGATTCCGCGCAACGTGCGCGTGTCCGAGGCGCCCGGCTTCGGGCAGACCGTCATCACCTACGACCCCGGCTCCCGAGGCGCGATCGGATACGTTGACGCCGCCCGCGAGATCGCCGAACGCGGGGCGAGGACCACGAGCGAACCGACGGGAGCACCCGAATGAGCAGTCGCAGCCGGCGCGGGGGCCTCGGACGAGGTCTCGGTGCGCTCATTCCGACTGCACCGGCTCCCGAGCCGGCGAGCGCCGATCCAGCGGACCCGACGCCGTACGAGTCCCCGTCGGGGCTCGCGGCGGCGTCGATCGTGGCAGCATCGGTGGCCGTTCCCGCGATCACGTCCGCGGGACCGCCGGGCACCGTCCAGCCGGCACCGGTGCCGGGAGCGACGTTCGCCGAGCTGCCGCTGGCCGCGATCCACGCGAACGCGCGGCAGCCGAGACAGGTGTTCGACGAGGACGCCCTGGCCGAACTGGCCCACTCGATCCACGAATTCGGGGTGCTCCAGCCGGTCGTGGTCCGCGCCGACGGTGACGGCTACGAACTGGTGATGGGGGAGCGACGGCTGCGCGCGGCCGCGTCCGCGGGACTCGAGACGATCCCGGCCATCGTGCGAACCACCGCCGACGAGGCGATGCTGCGTGACGCGTTGCTGGAGAACATCCACCGGGCTCAGCTCAATCCGCTCGAGGAAGCAGCGGCCTACCAGCAGCTGCTCGAGGAATTCGGCATCACCCACGACGAGCTTGCGCACCGGATCGGGCGCAGCCGACCGCACCTGTCCAATACCCTGCGATTGCTGAACCTGCCGCTGGCGGTGCAGCGTCGAGTAGCCGCCGGGGTTCTGTCAGCCGGCCATGCCCGAGCCCTGCTCGGGCTCGAAGACGGTGACCAGCAGGATGAGCTGGCCAGTCGGATCGTTGCCGAAGGCCTGTCGGTCCGGGCCACCGAAGAGCTCGTGTCCCTCGCCCAGCGGGATGGATCGCCGACCAAACCGACCCGGCAGTCCCCAGCCCGGCGGATCACCGCGCCCGGCGTCGCCGAGCTCGCCGGCAAGCTGTCCGACGTGCTGGACACCCGGGTGCGCGTCGATATCGGGCGTCGCAAGGGCAAGATCACGGTCGAGTTCGCGACGATCGACGACCTCGAGCGGATCGTCGCGCTGATGGCGCCGCAGCTCGAGGCCCGCCATTCCGGCGACGACGCTCAGCCGTCGGAGCGGAACGAACCGTAGCTGACGACCTCGTCCGTCGGGCGGCGTCCGCGTCGCAGCGACGGCGACCGAAGGTCCGGGGCGGGATGGCCGATCGCGACGACGCCAACCGGGCTGAGCCCAGTCGGCACGTCGAAGGCCTCGGACAATGCCGCCCAGCGGTCCCCGGGCACTCCGAAGAAGCAGGCGGCGTAGCCCGCGTCATGGGCGGCGAGCAGCAGGATCAGCGCGGCCATCCCGGTGTCGATGTGCCAGTAGGGAACCGGCCAGCGCGACTCATCCCGATCCGTCCAACCCTTGTCCGGCTCGGCATAGCGGTCGAGGTAGGCCTGCTTGTCCGAGAAGCAGATGACGAGGGCCGGTGCCGCCTGCATCCGGCGCCGCCAATCGTCGGCCGGACCCTCGGCCGTCACCGTCCAGAACCGATTCCGTGACGTTATGTCATCCACGACCAGGAATCGCCAGCCCTGGGTGTGGCCGGCCGACGGCGCCCGAAGTGCGAGTTTGAGGAGTGTCTCCAGCTCGGCTCGGGGCACCGTACGGTACGGGTTGAAGGACCGAATCATGCGGCGGGACCGGATCGCGTCACGAAGTTCCACGCCGCCATTGTGTCGTGCCGGCCCCGGCCTGCCGAGGAATCGGTGATACCCCGCTGCCGATCCGGCCCCGGTGTGCAATCGTGTGCCCTGTGCCGTTCCACGACCTGACACAGTCCCGCAAGCTGGAGAACGTCTGCTACGACATCCGCGGGCCGGTCCTCGAAGAGGCCAAACGCCTCGAGGAGGAAGGCCGACGGATCATCAAGCTCAACATCGGCAACCCGGCGCCGTTCGGCTTCGAGGCACCTGACGAGATCCTCGTCGACGTCATCCGCAACCTGCCGCAGGCCCAGGGCTACTCGGACTCGCAGGGGCTGCTGTCGGCGCGCACGGCCATCGTCCAGCACTATCAGCAGCGCGGCATCGACACCGTCGATGTGGACGACATCTGGCTCGGCAACGGGGTCAGCGAGTTGATCACCCTGAGCCTGCAGGCGATGCTCGACGACGGCGACGAGGTGCTCGTGCCGGCGCCGGACTACCCGCTGTGGACCGCATCGACCTCGCTGGCCGGTGGCCGGCCCGTCCACTACCGCTGCGACGAGTCGGCGGACTGGCAGCCTGACCTCGAGGACATCCGGGCGAAGATCACCCCGCGGACCAAGGCGATCGTGGTCATCAACCCCAACAACCCGACCGGCGCGGTCTATTCGGAAGCCGTACTCGAGGCCATCGCCGTCCTCGCCCGCGAGCACGGGCTCGTCGTGCTGGCTGACGAGATCTACGACAAGGTCCTCTACGACGACGCGGTGCACCTGCCGTTCGCCCGCTTGGCGCCGGACGTGTTCACGCTGACGTTCAACGGACTGTCCAAGGCCTACCGGGTCGCCGGCTTTCGGGCCGGCTGGATGATGGTGACCGGGCCCAAGCGCCACGCCATCAGCTACCTCGAAGGCATCACGATCCTGGCGAACATGCGGCTGTGCGCGAACGTGCCGGCCCAGCACGCCATCCAAATTGCGCTCGGCGGGCGGCAGAGCATCCACGACCTGGTGCTGCCCGGGGGGCGGCTGCACGAGCAGCGCGATGCCGCGGTGCAGGCGCTGCACAATATCCCCGGCGTCACCTGCGCGGTCCCGAAGGGGGCCCTGTACGTCTTCCCGCGCCTCGATCCCGACCTCTATCCGATCAAGGACGACCAGCGGTTCGTGCTCGAGCTGCTGCGCAGCCAGCACGTGCTCGTGGTGCAGGGGACGGCTTTCAACTGGCCCCACCCGGACCACCTGCGCATCGTGACCCTGCCGCGCTCCGACGACCTCACGGATGCGATCGGCCGGATCGGCGCGTTTCTGGACGACTACCGCGGAGAGTACTGACAGCTACGGGAAGGAGGCGGCGGTGTCGCGTCGGATGGTGAACGTGACCCTCGACAACCTGTCAGACCTGCCGACCCAGTGCCGCGACTGCGTGTACTGGGAGCTCGATCCCGTCGCCTGCGAACGCGCCCGCGACACCGGTGGCACCGACCTGGAGAAGGAGGCCTGGGTCTCCGACACCCTGTTGGAGTGGGGCAGCTGCGGGCAGCTGGTCTACGTCGACGGAGTGCCAGCCGGCTACGTCTTGTACGCGCCGGCCGCCTACGTGCCGCGATCGGTCGCCTTCCCCACGTCCCCGGTCTCGCCGGACTCGGTGTTGCTCATGACGGCGCGGATCGTCCCGGAATTCACGGGGGGAGGGCTGGGGCGCATGCTGGTCCAAGGCGTCGCTCGCGACGTCATCCGCCGCGGGATCCGGGCCATCGAGGCGTTCGGGCGGACCGACAGCGGCGAGCCGGGCGGGACCGGACAGCCCGATTACCGCTGCCTGCTCCCGGCCGACTACCTGCTCGCGGTGGGTTTCAAGACCGTCCGCCAGCATCGCCGCACGCCGCGGTTGCGGCTGGACGTGAAGACCACCGTGACCTGGAAAGAAGACGTCGAGTACGCGCTCGAGCGCCTGCTCTCCTCGATGCAATCTCCGATCCTGTCCCGTTAACAGGTTGACGAGAACCCGTTAACGGGCAACGGCAGGAATGCGCATGACACCTGTCGGCGGGTCGTCGCCAATGGGCAGGTACAGGCGCTGGACGGCGACCAGCAACCCCTCGGCCACGGTGTCGCGGAACTGTGAATCCCGCAGCAAAGCGAGGTCGCGTGGACACGTCAAATAGCCGAGTTCGACCCGCACGGTCGGCATCCGGGTGAGCCGGAGCAGGGCCCACGACTTGCCGTGCGCGCGGTTGTTGAGCAGGCCGGTTCGCGCGACCAGTTCGCGCAACACAAGGTCGGCGAGCCGCTCGCCGATGGTGGAACCGGCTTCCCCGGCGCCGTAGTGATATGCCGCGATTCCGTTCGCCCGGGGTGATCCGGCGCCGTCGATGTGCAGCGACAGGACGAGGTCGGCGCCGACGTCGTTCGCGAGCTGGGCGCGCTGTTCGTCGGTGGCGCCACGGTGCGGGCCGCGGGTCAGCCAGGTCCGGACACCGAGGGCGGTCAGCCGACCCTCGAGTCGGGAGGAGAGATCCCAGACGAGCTCGGACTCGGCGATGCCCTCGGCCCTCACCCCGGGGTCGGCGCCACCGTGGCCGGGGTCGAGGACGATTCGCTTACCGAGCAGGCTCGGTCCGGACTCGGCGACGGTGGCGAGGTCGCGCAGGAGCTGCGGGCGGCCCCCGACCACGCGCCGGCCTAGTTGGCGCAGCGCGCGGAGCGTGGCCGGGCCGCAGATGCCATCGGCTACCAGCCCGTAGTCGCGTTGGAAGCCGCGTAACGCCTCGGCGGTGGTGAGCCCGAAGACCCCGTCGGCGCGCGGAAGCTGGTAGCCGAGTTCGATGAGCTGGGTTTGCAGCGCGGCCACGTCGTCGCCGGTGAGCTTCTGGCCCGACTCGTGAGCCAGGACCCGGTCACCGAGGCGCCAGTGCGCGCCGGTGAGCGCGGCATACGTCTCGGCCCCGACGCTGCCGTCGACGGAGATACCGCGGCGCTGCTGGAAGTGGCGAACCGCAAGTTCGGTGTCGTCGTCGAAGACGTGCGACGCGTGTGGATCGGTGTTGTCGAGCAATCCGATCGAGGCGAGCATCCCGCGAACCTCGGCGACGGCGCTGCCGGTGGCGCCGCGACGGAGTGGCTGCATCAGGGAAGGGCCTCGCGAATCGTTACTCGGTGTCCGGTCGCTAGACATTCTGCCTCAGTCCCGGCCCGCCTTGGCGAGGGTCCCCGGGAGCCGGGCATGTTTGGGCGGGAACTGGGCGTGTCACACGACGTGGCGGTCGCCCCGCATGGGGGCGACCGCCTCGTGAAGGTCCAGCAGATCAGCTGACGAAGTCGGTGAGCTCGCGCAGAATCGCGGCCTTGGGCCGCGCTCCGACGATCGTCTTGACCAGCTGCCCGCCGGAGAAGACGGCCATCGTCGGGATCGACATGACCTGGTAGTTGCGGGCCGTCTCGGGGTTCTCGTCGATGTTGAGTTTGGCGATCGTCAACTTCCCGGCGTTCTCGCCGGCGATCTCCTCGAGGACCGGGGCGACCTGGCGGCACGGGCCGCACCACTCGGCCCAGAAGTCAACGAGCACGGGACCGTCGGCCTGGAGCACGTCCGCGGCGAAGGTCTGGTCGGTAACGATCTTGGTGTTGGCGCCCATCAATTTCTCTCCTGGTGCTAGTAGCTGTTCGTGCAACGTTGTGGCGGTAGGTGTGATTCCCGCTTAGTCGGCGCTGGCCACCGCCGCGGGCCGATCGGCCAGCGCGGCGAGGTAACGCTCGGCGTCAAGGGCGGCCTGGCAGCCGGTACCAGCAGCTGTGACGGCCTGACGATACGTGTGGTCAACGACATCCCCGGCCGCGAACACGCCTTCGACGTCGGTCCGGGTGCCCACCCCGGTCAGGATGTAGCCCTCATCGTCGAGACTGACCTGGCCCTTGACGAGTTCGCTGCGCGGCTCATGTCCGATCGCGATGAACAGTCCGCCGACCGGCAGATCGCTTTCCTCACCGGTCACCGTGTCCCGCACCCGCACACCCGTCACCGAGTGCTCGCCGTGGATGTCGACGACCTCGCTGTTCCACCGCCATGTGATCTTCGGGTTGGCCTCGGCGCGATCGACCATGATCCGGCTGGCGCGCAGCGCGTCCCGGCGGTGGATGACGGTGACGGACTTCGCGAAGCGGGTGAGGAACGTCGCTTCCTCCATCGCGGTGTCGCCGCCGCCGACGACGGCGATGTCCTTGTCGCGGAAGAAGAACCCGTCACACGTTGCGCACCACGACACGCCGTGGCCGGACAGCTCGTCCTCGCGGGGCAGGCCGAGCTTGCGGTAGGCCGACCCCATCGCGAGGATGACCGCGTCGGCGGTGTACTCGCCGTCGAGGGTGCGGACCGTCTTGATCGGCCCGCTCAGATCGGCCGAGATGACGTCGTCGGCGACCAGTTCGGCACCGAAGCGCTCGGCCTGTGTACGGATGTGGGTCATGAGATCCGGGCCCATGATGCCGTCCGGGAACCCGGGGTAGTTCTCGACGTCGGTGGTGTTCATCAGCGCACCGCCGTAGTGGATGCCTTCGAAGACCAGTGGCGCCAGGTCGGCGCGAGCGGTGTAGAGAGCGGCGGTGTAACCGGCCGGGCCGGAGCCGATGATGATCACGTTGCGGTGCTGGGACACGGTGCCTCTTCTCAATCCGCTGTTGGAACCATCCTAGGGACGCCCAGATTCCCGCCCTGTCGGAGCTCCGGCGGTCACCGGCGCACCATCGCCACGACCTGCTGGACGTCAGGGATCCGCAAGCGCCAGGCGATCGCGGCCATCACCGCCAGGCCGACTATTCCGCCCAGTACGAGGCCGGTGATCGACCCCGTATGCGCCCCCCCGAACATGTGCCGCGCGCCGACGACGACCGCCCACGCGGCCAGCCCGCCGACCGCCGACGCTGCCCCGATCTGGGCCACCGTGCGCAGCACGGAGCGAAAGCCCAGGTGACCGAGGCGGCGGGTCAGGAGGATGTGTCCCGCGATCGCGCCGACGACATAGGACAGCGAGGTGGAGATGTTGAGCCACTCGACGGCATGAACCGACGGGTGCTTGCTGACGTCGGTTCCGGAGGGTGCCTGATAGATCTCGTTGGAGACGATGACGAGGATCACCTTCGTCCCCACCATGAACAGGTTGATGAGGGTGGGCGTTCGGCCGTCGCGGAGGGCGTAGAAGACGCGAAGCTGCAGCATGACGATGGCGAACGGGAACAGCCCGAAGGCCGACCACGCGAGCGCTGAGCCGATGAGGTGGGCCCCGGCGACTGACGTCTGGCCGTACGCGAACAGGGTGACGCCCAACACGGACCCGAGCGCGATGAGGCCGACGGTGACGGGCACGAGGGCGACGGCCGACAGCCTGGCGCCGAGCGACAGGTCGGCGATGACGGCTTCATTGTCACCGCGCACCGCGGCGCGCGACAGTCGCGGCATGATCGCGGTCAGCAGCGAGACGACCAGGATCCCGTACGGCATCTGGAACAGCAGGTCGGCCTGGGTGAATACCGAGAAGCCGCCGTTGTGGATGCCGACGTACTGGATCACCGACACGCCGACCTGGCTGGACACGACGTACAGGAGCACCCAGCCGGCGAGAGTGCCGACCTCCCTCATCCGACCGACCTCGCTCGGCAGGGCCCGGAACCGCCAGTGCCAGGCGAACCCGGTCCGGCGCAGCGACGGGACCAGGATGAGCGCTTGCGCCGCGATGCCGAGGGTCGTGCCGATGCCCATGACCAGGATCTGCGGGGTGGTGATCGTCGCCGGATTGAGCGTCGACGGGCCGGGGAGCAGCCAGAACACGAACACGGTCAGGATCATGATCACGTTGTTCAGCACCGGTGACCACGCCCCTGGCGCGTACGAGTGCCGGATGTTCAGCACGGCCATGAACATCGCGCCCAGACCGTAGAAGAAGATCTCGGGAAGCAGCAGCGTCGCGAAGATGCTGGTCAGCTGCCGCTGCGACCCGGCCGGGACGAATGCGGCCGCGATCAGCGGCGCCGCCAGCACCGTCAACAGCGTCATGATGCCCAGTGCGGCGGTGGCGAGCGAGAGCAGCCGCTGCGTGTACGCGACGCCGCCGTCCTCGTCCTCGGCCTGGGCATGGACGAGCAGCGGGATGAGGACGCTCGACAGCACGCCGCCGAGCAGCAACTCGTAGACCATGTTGGGCAGGTTGTTGCCCGCGTTGTATGCGTTGCCCACGCCGCCGATGCCCAGCGCGGCCACCAGCATGATGCTGCGGATGAACCCGGTGATCCGGCTGGTGAGGCTCGCGACCGCCATCGACCGGCTGTTGGCGAGCAGGTCGCGGTTGGAGTCCGGAGACTCGGCCGAAACCCCCGGCTCGAGCTGGGCGCCGGCCTCCGGGCTGGTGCTCGGCGGAGGGGCTCCCGGTGCCGCGGTGCCGGGTTCGGCCGTGTCGGGGGCGGCCGTGCCGACCTCGGCCTCAGGGGGAGCCTCGCCCTTCTTCGACTTGCGCTTCCGGGGGCGGCCGACGTAGGTGGTGGGGCTCCAGCGCGGCTGGTCGGGCTCGTCCCATCCTGGCAGCAGGAGCGAGGTGAGCGGATCGGCCTCGGTGAACGTCCGCGGCTCGAGCGGGCGGCCGCTCGCGTAATGCGTCGCGTTGCTCCACCCGTCATCGCGCACGGACGTCCCGGTCACGTCGCGGGCCCCGCCGCCGGCTCGGCGTCCGCGGTCCGACCCTCCGGAGTCCTGGCGCCCGCCCCCAGATCTGGCTGGTCGCCCCGCTTGCCGCGCGGCCCCGACGGGCGCGCGGCCCTGCGCCGGTGACGGAAGCGCCGCGCCAGCCGGAGCAGCAGCGCCAGCACCAGCACGACGCCGGCCACGATCGTGATGACGACGCCGACGACGCCGAGCGCGGTGCTGTGTACCGAGAGCACGACGGGGGTGCCCAGCGGGTTGCGATCGGGCGTTTGCAACTGAGCCTGGACCTGGATCCGTCCCGGACCAACGACCTGGGTCGGCAGGTGCAGGGTTCGCTTGCTGTGGGGATCGATCGCTTGGGCGCCGATGTCCTTGGCCGTAAACCCGGGCAGGCCATTCACCGTCGTGACCTGGACCCGCACGTTCACGGTGTAGTCGAGATCGTTCTCGACCGTGATCGGCAGTGGGGAATTGCTCGAGGCCAGGGTGTAGGTACCGGATGAGGGCAGAACGATGTGCACACCCGTCGAGATCGAGTGGACGATCGCGTCCAGGTCCTGAGCAAATGCCTCACCGGCCGCCGGGTTGCCGTAGTGCGCATCGGTGCGCCAGGACGAGGACTCCACCCGCTGGACCGCGATCGGCAGGCTGGTCAGGAACGCCTGCGCCGCGGCGCTGGGAGCGGTGCCGAACAGCGAGCGCAGCGTGGCCGACGCTGATCCCACGGCGCTCGCGGCTTGGACGTTCAGCGCGGGAAGTTTCGCCGCTGACGCGGGCACCTTGGCCAAACGGCTGCGCCCGGTGGGCAACAGCGTCGCGCCCATCACCGAGTGCAGCGCGGCCGGCTTGGCGAATGGGGAGGCACTGGTCTCGCGGATTGCGCGCACGGCGTTCGAGACCGAGGGATCGACGTAGCGGGGCGCCGCGATGACAGCCACGTGCTGTTCGGCCGGCTCCTGCACCGCGCGGACGGCAAGCTCGGCGACGAGGTCGGGCAGCGCCGCCGTGCCCGCTCCGCCCAGGGTCACCGCGGCGGCCGAGTACTTCTGGAGCGACGGCGAGAGCAGGACGGCCGCCACGTCCTGGTTCTCCGCTTCCAGCCGGGCGATCCCCGCCGGCACCGCACCCGCCGGTGTCTTCGGGTTGACGGCTGACGCGTTCAGGACGACGGTGCTCGCGCCCCCGGTTACCAGGCGGTCGAGGGTGTTCGGTCCGATCACACCGGCCGCAGGCCAGGCGACATCCGAGGCCGGCGCGCGACCCGCGAGGGCCTTGGTGACGTTGGCGCTCATCTCCGCGGGGATCGTTGCCGACCAGTCCAGCCCGTGTTGGGAGAGCGATTCGACGTCCGGGTCGGCGTAGGGGGTCAGTTCGACCTGCACGCCCGGGTCGCCGATCAACACCGCGCGCAGGCGATCCAACCAGCTGCTGGCCACGGCTTGGCCCGTGCCCGCAGCGGTGGTGGTGGTCCCGGTCTGGTAGCGGTAGTTGCCGGCGGCCATCACCTCGAGCTCGTCCAGCAACTCGGGATCGAGGACGAGGGTGAGCGGCACCGTCGTGCCGACCTCTTCGGCGACCGCAAGTGCCCGCGACAACCGACCGTCCGGGGCGAGCAGCTGGGTGAGGTCGTCGTCCATGAACACCGTCTCGTCCGCGAGCCGGTGCGGGCGGTCGATCAGCGGCCACAGCCAGCTGACGTGGACCGGGGCCGGGGCGGAGTAGAAGGACGGAAGGAAGGTCGAGACGACACCGATCCGCTGGTCGACGCCGTCGCGTCCAGTGACGTGGGCGCTGAAGAACAACGGGTAGATGGATCCCTTGAAGCACAGGCAGATGCCCTTGCCGTTGGTTCTGGACAAGTCCTGAGTGCTGGTGACCGTCGTGAAGGTCGTCTCGACCGTCGCGGCGGCGGGCAGGTTCACGGTGACCGGGTGCGTGGCCTTGATCTCCAGGCCCGGTGTCGCTGGCGGCTCCGGGTGCGCGAGCGCGGTGTCGAGCGCGCTCTGGGTGAAGATCGGCTCGCCGCGCTCGGCGCGGATCTGGACCTTGTTTATCGCGACGCCGGTGGTGTTCGTCAGGCTGATGACGACCGAGAGCGGGACGGGCTTAATGGTCGCCTTGGGTGTGGACGGGCTCACGCTCGTGATCGCCATGACGACGGTGTCGGACCCGGCCGCGGCGGCCACCGCTGGCGGCGGGGCGGTCCCGGCTACCGCCAGGACGAGCACCGCAGCGCCGAGGGCTCGAGCGCCGCGCGGTCGGCCGGGGGCCCGAATCCTCACGCCGTCTCCGCTAGCAGCCTGCCTGCGGCGTCAACGAGACCACGCTCGTCGGGGTAGGCGAGCTGGCTGCGGATCTCGGTCAGCGGCACCCACGCGACCTCGTCGACCTCGATGTCGGCGTCGGAGAGTTCGCCGCCGACCCGGCGCAGCAGGTAGTGCCGGACGGTCTTGTGGATGCGCCGCCCATCGGCCACGAACCAGAAATCGATCGTGCCGAGTTCAGCCAGGATCTCGCCGGCGATCCCGGTCTCTTCCTCGACCTCGCGGACGGCCGCCTGTTCGGCGGTCTCGCCGACTTCGATGTGGCCTTTGGGCAGGGACCACAGCAGCCGGCCCTGCCGGTCCGTGCGACCGATAAGGGCACCGCGCGGTTCGTCGCCGGCGAGGTCGACGACCAGGCCCCCCGCGCTGAACTCGTCCACCTGGCGCAGCCACCTCCGGGGGCGGCGGCGCTTCTTGGAGTGCTCGGCAGACCTTCGCCCCGGATGCGACTCCGGGCTCTGGGACATGGCCCGATGGTAACCGGCCACTCGGTACCCTGGCCGTCCGTGGCACCACGTCCGGACCGTCCGAACTGCGACCGAGAGGTTGATCGATGACCTCTCCCGCGGATCTCGTGCCTGTGCCACCCGCGGCCATTGCCCTCGGCGCGGCGTTCGCGCGGGCCGGCCGCGAACTGCACCTGGTGGGCGGACCGGTCCGCGACGCGCTGCTGGGCCGTCCGTCCGATGACCTCGATTTCGCGACCGACGCTCGTCCCGAGCAGATCCTCGAGATCGTCGAGCCGGTGGCGACGGCCACGTGGACGACCGGGATCGAGTTCGGGACGGTGGGCGCCCGGGTCGGCGGGCTGATGTGTGAGATCACGACGTACCGGGCTGATCGCTATGACCGAGTCGGCCGCAACCCGGTCGTCGCGTACGGCGACTCCCTCGCCGATGATTTGCGGCGTCGCGACTTCACGATGAACGCGATGGCCGTCTCGGTCACGGGTGACCGGACGTTCAGCGACCCGTACGGCGGATTGGCCGACCTGGCTCGCGGTGTGCTGCGCACCCCCGCCGCACCGGAGGAGTCGTTCGCGGATGACCCACTACGGATGCTGCGCGCGGCCCGGTTCGTGTCGACGCTCGGAGTGACGATCGACGCCGACGCGCAGACGGCGATGACGGGAATGTCCGGGCAGCTGGGCCGGATCACCGCTGAGCGGGTGCAGGCCGAGCTCTCGAAGCTGTTGCTCGGCCGGGCACCGCAAGCGGGGCTGGACGTCATGGTCGAGGCCGGACTCGCCGAGGTCGTCCTGCCCGAGTTGCCGGCGCTGCGGATGGCCGCCGACGAACACGGCCAGCACAAGGACGTCTACGCGCACACCCTGCAGGTGCTCGCCCAAGCCATCGATCTCGAGACCGAGGGCCCCGACCTCGTCCTGCGCTGGGCCGCAGTGCTGCACGACATCGGCAAGCCGGCGACCCGGGAGTTCTTGCCGGGCGGGCGCGTCACCTTCCACCACCACGAGGTCGTCGGGGCCCGGATGGCGCGCAAACGGTTGAAGGAGTTGCGCTACTCGAAGGATTTCGTCGAGGACGTTGCGCAGCTCGTCTTCCTGCACCTGCGTTTCTACGGCTACCGCGACGGCGAATGGACCGACTCGGCGGTGCGCCGCTACTTCGTCGACGCCGGTCCGCTCCTGCCCAGGCTGCACAAGCTCGTCCGCTCCGACTGCACCACCCGCAACAAGCGCAAGGCGGCGGCGCTGTCGGCTGCCTACGACACCCTCGAGGAGCGGATCGCCGCGTTGCAGGCGCAGGAGGAGCTCGACCGGATCCGGCCCGATCTCGACGGCAACGCGATCATGCAGATCCTGGGCATCCCACCCGGCCCCCTGGTCGGCAAGGCCTACCAGCACTTGCTGGAGCTGCGAATGGAGCACGGGCCGCTCGGCCACGATCGAGCGGTCGCCGAGCTCACGAGGTGGTTCGAGCAGAACTCCTGACCATCGTTCGGCCGTACGCCGCCGCCGTCAGGGCGTAGCCGGCTCCGATCACCACGACCGACGTCGGCGAGTGACCGTCCTCGGGCAGGATCCAGGCGGTCAGCGCCGCGGCAATGACCAGCGTGACGTTGAAGAGCGTGTCGTAGAGCGCGAAGACCCGGCCGCGGAAGTCGTCCTCGATCTGCTGCTGGATCAGGGTGTCCACACTGATCTTCACCGCCTGCGCGACGAATCCCAGCAGCAGCGCCGCGGGGACGAGCAGAGGCATGGAGTACGGCAGACCCAGCGCCACCTCGACGATCGCAGCGCCGGCAAGCAGGCCGGCCGACCACTCGACCGGCCCGAACCGCCGGAAGGCCACCGGCGTGAACGCAGCGGCCAGCGCCCCGCCGATCGCCAGAGCCACGACGACCTGGGTCAGGCCGGCGAGCCCGGCCCGGAAGAACCCCTCGTCGTGGAAGTAGTTGCGATACAGCAGCAACGTGCACACCGTCGACACGCCGTAGCAGAGCCGGTGCACGCCGATGGCGGCCAGAGCGTTGCGTACCTGCGGCGTTTCGCGGACGTGCCGGGCACCGGCGAGCAGGCCCCCCAGCACGGCGGCCACCGACTCCCGGCCGCGACGCTCGTCCTCGGACGGTCCGAGAGCGGCTCGCGCGAACCCGACGGCCAAGAGCGCCGCGACGAGATAGGGCAGCGCCGAGGCCGCCGCGATCGCCCCGTAGTCACCGTCGGTGTCGCCGAGCAGCATCCGCACGCCGATCGCGGCGCCGCCACCGGCCACGGTGACGAGCGTCCCGGCGGTTCCCGACAGGGCATTGGCGGTCACCAGTTCGGTCTCCGGGATCACCCGGGGCAGGGACGCGCTGAGCGCGGACAGCACGAACCGGCTCAGCGACACGATGACGAGCGCGGAGGCGTAGAACGCCGCGCCCTGGACGCCGGCGGCCAGTTCGGCGGCGAAGCCGACCACGCCCACCGCCCGGGCGAGATTGGCGAAGGTGAGGATGCGCTGGCGCCACCACCGGTCCAGCAGGACGCCGGCGAACGGACCCACGAGCGAGTACGGGAGCAGCAGCACGGCGAAGCCGGCCGCGACGTCGGCGGCGTTCGCCTGGCGCTGCGGATTGAACAGCACGGCCCCGGCCAGGCTCGCCTGGAAGACGCCGTCGCCGAACTGGCTGGCGAGGCGCACCCCGAACAGCCGGCGGAAACCTGGGTCGGCCAGCGCGACGAGCAGGTGTCTGCGGCGCGCCACTCGACCGAGGCTACTGGCGGGGTGGCGTCCCGGTCGTATGGCCGCAGCGGCGGCGGGGGGCCAAGATAAGGAACGTGGTGTCGGCGGACTGGGGATCGGTGTACGGGCTCGAGCCGGCTGCGGGTCGGCTACTCGTCGCGACGCCGCTGCTCGGCGACCCGAACTTCTCGCGGACCGTCGTCTACCTGCTGGAACACGACGGCGGTGGGACGGTCGGGGTCATCCTGAACCGGCCGAGTCACACGCCGGTCGGGCAGGTGCTGCCGGACTGGCACGACGCGGTGAGCGGCCCGGCGGTGGTGTTCGGTGGCGGTCCCGTTCAGCCTGATGGTGCGCTCTGCCTCGGTCAGCTGGAGTCGGGGACGCCGGGCATCCGAGAGGTCGTCGACGGCGTCGCGACGATCGACCTGGACGGAGACGTCGCGGTGATCGCGCCCATCGCGCGGCGCTTGCGGGTCTTCGCCGGCCACGCCGGCTGGTCGCCCGGGCAGCTGGACGCCGAGCGGGCCGAGGGTGCGTGGTGGGTGCTCGCCGGCGGGCCGGAAGACCTGTTCAGCGAGGATCCCCGCACGATGTGGCAGGCCGTGCTGCGCCGCCAGCCTCCGCCGCTGTCGCTCGTCTCGACCTTCCCCATGGACCCGTCGCTGAACTGAGCGGCGTCGGCTGCGGGCGTCGTGCGGCGCGCTCGACACCGGCGTACGATGGCTGTGCCGTTTTGTTGTGTCTTGTTGATCGACGTACCCGGACCGGCACCCGAGCTTTTGCCCCACTTCGGGCGTGGATGGCCACCGGTGCGGCAGGTGTGTAATCCCGGGGAACCCCGCGGTCACGCTTGACATTCCCGCCGGACACGACTTTGCTACGGGTGATTGTGATGGATCACGTTGGAACCCGTGTTATAGCGCTCACGCACAGTGGAGGCACCATGTCGGACTCCGGGCCCACCGCACCGGTCGGGAACCCTCACCCCGTAACCCCGCCGAGTCGACGCTCGGTGCTCAAGGGCCTGGCCGCGGGCGCCGGCCTGGCCGTCGCGCCGGCCTCGGTGCTGGCGGCCTGCAGCAGCAGCGCGAAGAAGCCGGGTGGCTCGTCCTCGTCCTCGTCGTCATCCGGCGGCAGCGCCCAGGCCGGCGGCACCATTAGTTTCGGATCGAACTACTCCGACGCCGCCCCGAAGGCCGCGTTCGCGTCGCTGTGCACGGCGGCGACGGCAAAGACCGGCACGAAGATCACCATCAACACCACCGACCACAACACGTTCCAGAACAACATCAGTAGCTACCTGCAGGGCACGCCCGACGACCTGGCGACCTGGTTTGCCGGCTACCGCATGCAGTTCTTCGCCGCGCAGGACCTGCTGACCCCGCTGGACGACGTGTGGGCCGACATCGGCGGCACGTTCAACGAGGCCGGGAAGAGCCTGTCGAAGGGCATCGACGGCAAGTACTACTTCGTACCGCTGTACAACTACCCGTGGGTCGTCTTCTACAACAAGAGCACCTTCAGCAGTAAGGGTTACACCGTCCCGACGACGTGGGACGAGTTCGTCGCGCTCGCCAAGCAGATGCAGAAGGACGGCTTGGTCCCGCTGGCGTTCGCCGACAAGGACGGCTGGCCGGCGTTGGGCACGTTCGACATCATCAACATGCGGCTGAACGGCTACGACTACCACATCAAGTTGATGAAGCACGAGGTGCCGTGGACCGACAAGGGTGTGACGGACGTCTTCAACCAGTGGGCCGAGATCCTGCCGTACTGCCAGCGGGGTGCGACCGGCCGCATCTGGGAGGACGCCGCCAAGACCCTGGAGAACAAGAAGGCCGGGATGATGTTCCAGGGTTCGAACCAGGTCGCGGCGAACTACTCCAAGGCCAACCTTGCCGACCTCGACTTCTTCGTGTACCCGACCATCAACACCCAGTTCGGCACGGACTACATGGACGCGCCGACCGACGGCTTCATCCTGCCGAAGAAGGCGAAGAACGTCGACGGAGCCAAGGCCGTGCTCAAGTACATCGGCACCGGGGCAGCGGAGGAGACGTTCCTCAAGACCGATGCATGGGACACCGGACTGGCGAACGGATTGGTCGCCCCGAGCTACAACGCCATCCAGAAGAAGGCGGTCACCGAGATCGGCAAGTGCAAGAACGTCGCCCAGTTCATGGACCGCGATACCGTGCCGGACATGGCGACCGCGATGATCAAGGCCATCCAGAGCTTCATCGATGACCCGAGCAAGTCCAACATCGCCTCGATACAGAAGAGTGCTGAGAACCAGGCCAAGTCGATTTTCTCGTGAGCTGATGGTCTCGTCTGCTCACGCCAAGCCCCCGTCGGCGGCGACGAAAGGTCGCCGCCGACGGCGTCTTCGCATCCTGACGCGGCGCGACAAGATCGTCGTCGCGCTGATGGTTGGCATCCCGCTGCTCCTGGACCTGGCGTTCATCTGGTTCCCGGCGTTGGCGTCGGTGTTCCTGTCCTTCACCAAGTGGACGGGTGTCGGCAGCGTCCATCTCAAGGCGTGCTCGACCACGGGCACGGTGCCGGGCATTCCGCAACCCGGTTGCCTCTATGGCGTGCAGAACTACCACTACGCGCTCACCATCGACCCCGACTTCTGGCCGGCCGTTCGGCACAACGCGATCTGGCTCCTGGTCTTCATCTGCGTCGCGACGCCGCTCGGCATGCTCTTCGCGGTGATCCTCGACCGCGGCATCCGCGGCAGCCGCATCTATCAGAGCGTGCTGTTCCTGCCCGTCATGCTCTCGCTCGCGCTGATCGGGATCGTCTGGGAACTCATCTATTCGTCCAACTACGGCCTGATCAACACGGTGATCGGACGCAACCAGGACAACAACCTGATCGACTGGCTGGGCAATCCACACCTGAATCTGTGGGCGGTTCTGGTCGAAGCGACGTGGCGGCAGGCGGGATACGTCATGGTGTTGTATCTCGCCGGGCTCAAGGCGGTCGACCCGGCGTTGCGAGAGGCAGCTGTCATCGACGGCGCGAACTCGTGGCAGGCGTTCTGGCGGGTCGTCTTCCCGACGATGCGGCCGATCAACATCGTGATCCTGGTCGTGACTGTGATCGAGTCGCTGCGCGCGTTCGACCTCGTCTACATCACGAGCAAGGGCAACGCGTTGCGTGGCTTGGAGCTGCTATCGGTGTTGGTCACCCAGAACATCGTGGGCGAGACCCAACGCATCGGCTACGGATCAACGCTCGGCGTCGTGCTGCTGGTGATCTCCCTGGTGCCCATCACGATCTTTCTCTACCAAGCCTTCCGCAAGGAGGAACGGTAATGGCGATCAGCACGGCGTCGGTGTTAGAGGGCGCATCGCGACCAGCGCCATTCCGGCGCCGGCGCCGCTCTGGTATCGGCCGGGTGGTCGCCCAGGTGTTCATGATCGCCGCGACGCTGTTGTGGATCACACCCATCGTGTTCGCGCTGTACGTGTCGTTGCGACCGGTGTCCGAAACGAACCGGCTCGGCTACGTGTCGATCGCGCACCACCTGACGCTGCAGAACTTCGTCGACGCGTGGACCCAGTCGGACATGTGGCGGTTCTTCCTGAACTCGGTACGCATCACGGTTCCGGCCGTCATCATCACGTTGGCACTGGCATCGGCGGTCGCGTTCGTCGTCTCTCGCCTGAGCTTCCGGTTCAACATCCCGCTCCTGATCCTCTTCACTGCCGGCAACCTGCTGCCACAGCAGGTCCTGATCACTCCGCTCTACCGCATGTACCTCGCCATTCACCTGCCGCACGTCCTGAGCAGCAGCGGGTTGCTCTACAACTCCTACGCCGGCCTGATCGTCATCAACATCTCGTTCCAGCTGGGCTTCTGCGTCTTCGTCCTCAGCAATTACATGAAGTCGATTCCGACCGAGATCGACGAGGCGGCGATTGTCGACGGCGCCGGCGTGTGGACCAGGTACTGGCGGCTCACCCTGCCGTTGTGCCGTCCGGCAATGGCTGCCTTGGCGACCCTGTTGACGACGTGGATCTACAACGACTTCTTCTGGGCGATCACCCTGATCTCCACCGGTAACAAGCGCCCGATCACGTCCGCGCTCGCGAACCTGCAGGGGCAGTTCGTGTCGAATCAGAACATGATCTCGGCCGCGGCGCTGATGGCCGCGATCCCGACGCTGGTTGTCTACGTCCTCCTCCAGAAACAGTTCATCGCCGGCCTGTCGCTCGGCTCGACGAAGGGATGAGCCCGGCCCGTTGGGTTTCCCTGCGCCAGGCCGGGGTGATGGTCGCGCTCGACGTCGGCGGGCCGCATCTGCCGCGGGTCGTGCATTGGGGAGCCGATCTCGGCGAGCTGACCGCCGACGATTTCGCGAACCTGGCCGGCGCCGCGTACGAGCCACCGACGGAGTCCACCTACAACTCCGACGTGCCAGTGACGCTGTCGCCCACCCGGGCGCAGGGCTGGTCCGGCTGGCCCGGCCTGACCGGGCATCGCGGGGGCGGCGCGAGCCAGCCGCTGTTCGCGCTCGACTCTGCCACCACGTCGTCGGAAGACGGCGACACGCTGCTCTACGTCGGCGTGGACGTCGCCGCGAAGTTGCGGCTCGACGGTGAACTGACGCTCACCGCGGACGGCGTCGTCAAGCACCGGCAGACGTTGACCGACCTTGCGCCACCGGGCGACGCGCCCTACGTCGTCGACGACCTGATCACGCTGTTACCCGTGTCGGAGCACGCGGTTGAGGTCATGGACTACGGCGGGCGATGGTCCGACGAGGCGCAGCCGCAGCGCCGCGCGCTCGACCAGGGCACCTGGCTGCGCGAGCAGCGACGCGGCCGCACCGGGCCGGATTCGCCGCTCTTGCTCATGGTGGGCTCGTCCGGCTTCGGCCATCGCTCCGGCGAGGTCTGGGGCGTCCATCTCGGCTGGTCGGGCGACCAGCGCTACCTGGCGCAGCGCCTCAACACCGGTGTTGTCGTAGTCGGCGCCGGCGAGCTGCTGGGTGCCGGCGAGGTGATCCTCGGCACCGGCCGGACGCTGACGACGCCCTGGGTCTATGGCGCGTGGTCCGACCGCGGCGTTGATGGCGCCTCGGCCCGGCTGCACGCGATGCTGCGGCGGCGCCGGCACCACCCGCGCCGGTCCCGGCCGATCGTGCTGAACACGTGGGAGGCCGTGTACTTCGACCACTCCTTCGAACGGCTGGCGGCCCTCGCCGACGTCGCCGCCGACATCGGCGTCGAGCGCTTCGTCATCGACGACGGGTGGTTCGGCGCCCGGCGCGATGATCGCCGCGGGCTCGGCGACTGGTACGTCTCCGACGCGGTGTGGCCCGACGGGCTCGGACCCATCGCCGAGCACGTCCGGTCGAGAGGCATGGATCTCGGGCTGTGGGTCGAGCCGGAGATGGCTAACCCCGACTCCGCACTCGCGCGTGACCATCCGGAGTGGCTGCTCGGTACCGCGGGGCGGATGCCGCCGCCGTCCCGCGGCCAGCACGTCGTCGACCTCGCCCATCCGGACGCCTTCGCGTACCTGCTGGACCGCATCTCTACGCTCGTCCGCGAGTACGACATCGCGTTCCTGAAGTGGGACCACAACCGCGACACCGCCGACCCGGTGCATCGCGGTGGCGCGCGCGCCGGACACGCCGCCCTGCACGAGCAGGTGCTCGCGCTCTACCGGTTGCTGGCCGAACTGAAGGCACGCCACCCGGGGCTCGAGATCGAGTCCTGCTCTTCGGGCGGTGCGCGGGTCGACTACGGCGTGCTCGAGCACTCCGATCGGGTGTGGCCCAGCGACTGCATCGACCCGCTCGAGCGGGTGCGCATCGTCGCCGGCGTCTCGACGCTGCTGCCCCTCGAGTTGATCGGCGCGCACGTGGCCTCGCGCCGATCGCACACCACCGGGCGCACGCATGACCTCGCGCTGCGCTGTGCCGTCGCGCTGTTTGGCCATCCCGGGTTCGAATGGGATCTGACGACGACGTCCGGGTCGGAGCGCGAGCAGTTGCGGCGGTGGGTGGCCCTCGCCAAGTCGCTGCGGCCGCTCGTGCACTCCGGCGAGCTAGTGCGGGTGGACCGGCCGGCTGACCCGGCCACGGCGCTGTACGGCGTCGTCTCGCCCGATCGCACCGAGGCGCTGTTCAACTTCGTCCGCCTGCAGACCCGCCCGGAATACGTGTCCGCGCCGATCGCGTTCGCCGGTCTGGATCCCGCGAAGCGGTACCGGGTTCAGCGGCTGCCGATGCCCGGGGAGGATTTCGACGGGCACGGGCCGGTGATCCGACCGCCGGTCGACGACCTCGACGCACCGGGGCGGCTGCTGATGCAGGCCGGTATCGGGGCGCCGACGCTGCGCCCGGAGCAGGCCGTCGTCTACCACCTGACAGCCCGCTGACCGTGCCCCGTCAGCCGACGGGCAACTCACCGCGCAGCCTCGCCGCCGCCGTCTCGGGCGCGATGTCGTTGATCCAGACAGCCGCGCCGGACTCGGACCCGGCCAGGTACTTCAACTTTCCGGGGGCCCGGCGGATCGTGAAGATCTCGGCGCCCAGATGCCAGACGTCCCGGCTCTGCCGGACCGGCGCCTGCTGCCAGCCCGTGATGTAGGGGGTCGGCGTGTCGAACAGCGCGTCGAAGGCCTTCAGCACGTCCAGATAGACGCGCGCGAGATCGTCCCGCTCGTCGTCGTCGAGCGCCGGCAGATCAGGCAGGTGACGACGCGCGACGAGCCGGACCTCGTAGGGCCAACGGGCCGCGAACGGGACGTAGGCGACCCAGTGCCGCGACGCCGTCACCACCCGCGATCCGTCGGCGCATTCGGCGTCCAGCAGGTCGCACTGCAGGCAGGTGCCGGTTCGGGCCCGGTGATGCGACAGCGCTTCGGCGACCTTGTAGAAGCGCGGTGGAATGAAGGGGTAGCCGTAGATCTGGCCGTGCGGGTGGCTCAGCGTCACCCCGATCTCCTCGCCCCGGTTCTCGAAGCAGAAAACGTAGTCGATCGAATCGATGTCCGACAGCACTCGCGTCCGGTCGGCCCAGGCGTCGACCACCGTCCGGGCGTGGACCGGCGACAGCTGCGAGAACGCCTGGTCGTGGCTGCTGGTGAAGCAGACGACCTCGCACCGCCCGGCGCCCGGCGCCGACCGAAACGGTGGCGTGTCGACCAACGGGACCCGCTCCACGGAGTTCAGGGAGAACGACGGGAAGCGGTTCTCGAACACCGCGACCTCATAGTCGGAGGCCGGGATCTCGGTGTGCTTGCCTTCCCGCGACGGGCACAGCGGGCACAGATCGGCCGGCGGCTTGTAGGTGCGCTCCTGCCGGTGGCTGGCGATCGCTGCGTAATCCCGGAACAGGGGATTCCAGCGAACCTGCGACGTGGTGTGCGCGGGCGGCAGGTCGGTGCGCTGATCCACGGCCGAGCGGTCCTGACCCTCGGCGTTGTCGTAGTAGATGAGTTGCCGACCATCGGCCAGCCGGGTCTCGGAGCTAAACGTCACTGCTGGACCCTGACGACGCTTTCGACAAACTCGCTCAGCGTCTCGTGGGCGTCGTCGGGCAGTCCGTCGTCGGTGATGACGGTCGACGCGATGTCGAGCGGACCGATCCCGGCGAGTCCGACCACACCCCATTTCGACGAATCCGCGAGCACGACGACCTCTCGGGCGCTGTCGACCAGCACCCGGTTGGTGGTGGCCTCGGCCAGGTTGGGAGTCGTGAACCCGGACCGCGGGTCCATGCCGTGCACACCGAGGAACAGTTGATCGACGTGCATGCTCGCGATCGTCCGGTCGGCGACGGGTCCGACGAGGGCGGCGCTCGGCGTACGCACGCCGCCGGTGAGGATCACGGTGATCTGGTTCCCGACGTCGAGGGCGGTGATGGCGTCAGCGACGGTGGTGGAGTTGGTGACAACCGTCAGCCCGGCGATCGAGGCGATGTAGTGGGCCATCGCCCACGTCGTCGTCCCGGCCGACAGGGCGATCGCCGCGCCCGGCCGGATCAGACTGGCCGCGTGCTCGGCGATCGCCCGTTTCGCCGACTGGGCCAGCTCGCTCTTTGCTGCGAATCCGGGCTCGAACGCGACCTGGCCGGCCAGGACGGCTCCGCCGTGCACCTTGCGGGCCACGCCCTCGCCGGACAGCTGTTCGAGGTCACGGCGGATCGTCATGTCCGAGACGCCGAGCAGTTCGGTCAGATCCGCGACGCGCACGGCGCCGCTGCGGCGTAGTTCGGACAGGATGCGCTCTTGGCGTTGTTGCGCGAGCACGGGCGGTCTCCCTGACGGTGGCAACGAGTTCCCACAGATTCAAACATGATATAACACAGCTCACCAGTACCGTACCTGTCGAAGAGGCGTTGTGGCTGTCCGCTGGCGAGCTCCCGGCCGGGTGAACCTGATCGGGGAACACACCGACTACAACGAGGGCTTCGTCCTGCCCTTCGCCATCGGCGCGGGGTGCACGGCGACGGCCCAGACGCGGGCGGACGGGATGTTGCTGGTCGAATCCGTCCAGCGCGCCGACGAGGCCGTGACGCTGGCGGCGCACGACCTCCGTCCCGGCCTGGGCGGCTGGGCCGGCTACGTCCTCGGCGTGCTGTGGGCGCTGCAGCAGCGCGGCCACGTGCTGCCGGGCCTCGCCGTCTCGGTGGACAGTGACGTTCCGATCGGCGCCGGGCTGTCCTCGTCGGCCGCACTGGTCTGCTCGACCGCGACCGTGCTCGACGACCTGCTCGGGCTGGCCCTGCCCGCGGACGAACTGCTGGCGGTGACCCGCAGGGCCGAGAACGATTTCGTGGGCGCCCCGACGGGCGGCATGGATCAACTCGTCGCCCTGCACGGCCAGGCGGGATACGCGTTGTTCTGCGATATGCGCTCGCTGGCCACCGAGCAGGTGCCGCTGGAACTCGGCGACCTGCGCCTACTCGTCATCGACACCCGCGCGCCCCATCGCCATGCCGACGGCGAGTACCGCCGGCGCCGGGAGGGCTGTCGGCGAGCGGCCGACATACTCGGGGTCACCGCCCTGCGCGACGTGGAACCGGACGGCCTGGCGGTCGCGCTGGCCCGCCTGGACGACGACGAGTTGCGCCGCTACACCCGGCACATCGTCACCGAGAACGCCCGGGTCCTGCAGGTGGTGGCGGCCTTACGAGCCGGGGACATGGCCGCGGTGGGCGGGCTGCTCGACGCCTCGCACGTGTCGATGCGCGACGACTACCGGATCACGATCCCGGAACTCGACGTCGCCGCTGAGACCCTGGTTTCCTCGGGCGCGTTGGGCGCCCGGATGACCGGCGGCGGTTTCGGTGGGTGCGTCATCGGGCTGGTGGCCGCGAGTCGCGTCGATGACGCGTCGGGCGCGGTGCGGGCAGCCTTTGCCGCGCGCGGATTCGCGAGCCCGACCGCGTTCGTCGCCACCCCGAGCCCGGGCGCGCACCGCGTCGAGTGACGCGGGTGGGGCGGCTATTTCGACGTCGCCAGCGCGTAGGCGCCCGCGGCCGCGAAGCCGCCCGAGGTCAGGGAGCCGAGGAAGCGGCCGCGGGCGGAGACGTCGGCGCCGGCGGTCACCGCGACCAGGGCGTCGACGGCGTTCATGGCCGTGCCGAGCATCATCATCTTGCGCTGGTCCTCGGGCCGTTCGGCGGTGAGGATGAGCGCGCCGAGCACCGCGGTGCGAGTGCCCCACAGGCGGGTCATCGTCCGGACGTTCGGGTCGCTCGTCAGCCCGTAGAGCGCGGTGAACAGCCGGGGCAAAACCACCGCGACCCCGCCGAACCCCAGCGCGCCCAGCGCCGATGCCTTGCGGATGCCGTCCGCGGCCGATGGTTGTGTCATGTGCCCTCCCCGAAACGAGCTCCACGGCTCGTGCCGCGTGGCGCAACGCTAGGCCCGGCGATGGGCTGCGTCCAGAGCCGAGGATGACGAAAGGCCGGCCTCGGTGAGAGGCCGGCCTTTCGCAGACGTTCGTGCGCGTGCTTACCGCTCGACGGTGCCGTCGATGAAGTCCTGCACGGCCTGACGCGCGTCGTCGTCGAAGTACTGCACCGGCGGGGACTTCATGAAGTAGGACGAGGCCGACAGGATCGGGCCACCGATGCCGCGGTCCTTGGCGATCTTCGCCGCGCGCAGCGCGTCGATGATGATGCCGGCCGAGTTCGGGGAGTCCCAGACCTCGAGCTTGTACTCGAGGTTCAGGGGCACGTCACCGAAGGTCTTGCCCTCGAGGCGGACGAAGGCCCACTTGCGGTCGTCGAGCCACGCGACGTAGTCGGACGGCCCGATGTGTACGTTGCGCTCGCCCAGGTCGCGGTCGGGGATCTGCGACGTGACCGACTGGGTCTTGCTGATCTTCTTCGACTCCAAGCGGTCGCGCTCGAGCATGTTCTTGAAGTCCATGTTGCCGCCGACGTTGAGCTGATAGGTGCGCTGCACCTCGACGCCGCGGTCCTCGAACAGCTTGGTGAGGACGCGGTGCGTGATTGTGGCGCCGACCTGCGACTTGATGTCGTCACCGACGATGGCGACGCCGGCGTCCTCGAACTTCTTGGCCCATTCCGGCGTGCTGGCGATAAAGACCGGCAGGGCATTGACGAACGCGACCTTCGCGTCGATCGCGCACTGGGCGTAGAACTTCGCCGCGTGCTCGGAACCGACCGGCAGGTAGCAGATGAGGACGTCGACGGCCTGGTCCTTGAGGACCTTGACGATGTCGACGGGCTCGTCGTGCGACTCCTCGATGGTCTCGCGGTAGTACTTGCCGAGACCGTCGAGGGTGTGGCCGCGCAGAACCGGCACGTCCAGCTGCGGGACGTCGCAGATCTTGATGGTGTTGTTCTCGCTGGCCAGGATCGCCTGCGAGAGGTCGAGGCCGACCTTCTTCGCGTCGACGTCGAACGCGGCGACGAACTCGATGTCGCTGACGTGGTACGGACCGAAATTCACGTGCATGAGGCCGGGAACCTTGGCGGCGGGGTCGGCGTCGCGGTAGAAGTGCACGCCCTGGACGAGTGACGCGGCGCAGTTGCCGACGCCGACGATGGCGACACGGATCGGGCCGGCCGCGGACTGCGAACCCATCAGGGCTCCTCCTTGTGGTTGATGCTGCATTGCTCGGTGAAATCAGTGGTGGTTCTTCTCGGTGCCGTCGGCGGCGTCCGAGCGTTCGTTCTCGATCAGCTCGGTGAGCCAGCGGACCTCGCGGTCGACCGACTCGAGCCCGTGTTCGTGCAGTTCCCGGGTGTATCTGTCAAAGCGTTCACCCGTGCGCGCGAGCGTGCTCTTCATGCCGTCGCGCTGTTCCTCAACGCGGCGCCGCCGACCTTCCAGGATCTGCATGCGGATGTCCGAGCGCGTCTGGGTGAAGAACGCCAGTCGCGCACCGAAGCCCTCGTCGTCGAAAGCGTCCGGACCCACCTGAGCCAGCAGATCGGCCAGATGCTCCTTGCCGTCTGCGGTGAGCTTGTAGACCCGCTTGCCCCGCCGCGACCGGGTCGCAGCGGATGGTGCGTCGAGCGGTGACTCCTCGGAGATCCACCCGGCGTCGGACAGCCGCCGAAGCGTCGGGTAGAGCGAACCGTAGGAGAACGCCCGAAATGCCCCGAGCAGGTTGGCCAGCCTTTTGCGAAGTTCGTACCCGTGCATCGGGCTCTCATTGAGCAACCCGAGAACGGCGATCTCCAACATGACGGTTGGACCCCTATCTCGATGCGATGTATCAGCACGATACATCAGCGCGACCTGGAGGTGCCACCACGGTGATCGTCGGGTGACCGGCGGCTGGCCAGGAGATGGCGGGGCGCTACCTCGGCGGCGACGTCGCGGCCCGCTGATGCCGACCCGAGTGGTATGTCGGGAATCGGGTGCGATACGTTGCCGCGCACACAAGATCACTCAGGGGGTACACATTGTCGCGCTCGCGCGCATCCGTCCGGCGCCTCGGCGTCGCGGCGCTGGCCACGCTCACCACATTCGGCGCCTTGACGCTGGCGGCCGGATCAGCGGTGGCCGCTGCGCAGACCCGTTACGTCGCGACCACAGGCGACGACGGCAATGTCGACTCGAACAACGACTGCTTGGTGGCAACCAACCCCTGCAAGACGATCCAGCACGGCGTCGACGAAGCCGCCGGCGGGGACACCGTCTCGGTCGCCGCCGGTACCTACGCGGAGTCGGTGTTCATCTCGAAGTCGCTGACGATCGTTGGTTCGACGTCCGGCACCACCGCAGTGACCGGTGACAGCGAGGGCGACCCGAGCATCGACATCGAGCCCCAGGGCGACTCCGGTCCGCCGACGGTGACGCTTCAGCACCTGTCGGCCGTCCACAACTCCGACGCCCCCGGCATCGTCGCCTTCGGCGCCAACGTCAACATCGCCGACAGCGTGGCTTCCGACGACGTTGAGGCGGGCCTGCTGTTCCTTGGCGGCGAACTGACCGTCACGAACAGCACCTTTGCCGGCAACACGACCTCGGGCAGCGGGTCTGGCCTCGGCGACGGCACGGGTGCACTCGTCGTGATCGCGTCGGCGTCGTTCGATTCCAGCACCTTCGCCGACAACGACTCGGCGGGCATCACCATGATCGGCGGCGGGCCGACGTTGACGGCGGCCGCGCTCAACGCTGACGTGCAGGGTCCCGCAACTACCACCGTGGAGGTCCGCAACAGCACCGTCTCCGGGAACGGCGCAGGCGGCGTTGTGAACTTCGCCGGCGCGCTGGCGGCCGACACCAGCACCTTCGCCAACAACACCGGCGGCGGTGTCGTCGCACTCAGCGGCCACACGGAGGTCACGAGCAGCACCATCGCGGGCACCACGCCGTTCCCGGGTGACCTGGGACCGGAACAGGGTGGCATCGTGGCCGTCTCCGACGCCGGGACGCCGGGGCTGTCCCTGAACCGGACACAGAAGGCTTCGCTCACCCGGCTGCTGAGCGAACACAGGTCGGCGATCGCCAAGGCGGCCCGCAAGCTCGCCACGGTTGCTCCCGTCATCGAGCCGGTTCTGAGCGTCGCCGGATCGATCGTGGCCAAGAACTCGTCGCTCCCGGACTGCTTCGGCGACGTGATCGACAACGGGTACAACGCGTCCAGCGACGCCGCCAATAGCTGCAAGTTCTCGGCGGCGAAGCACGACCTGGTGAAGACGGATCCGAAGCTCGGAGCGCTGGCGAACAACGGCGGTCCGACCAGGACCGAGCTGCTGCACAAGGGCAGCCCGGCCATCGATGCGATCAGCACCGGCAATGCGGGGTGCGTGGCCGACGCCACCGACCAGCGCGGGATCGCCCGCCCGCAGCCGACCGGCGGTGCCTGCGACATCGGCGCGGTCGAGGTCGCGCAGCTTCCGATCGTGATCTCGCCGGACCGCCTTCCGCACGGCACCGTCGGCAAGCCCTATGACCAGACCATCACGGCGACCGGCGGGCTGGGCGAGCCCTACGTCTGGTCGCTCGGGGCCGGCGAGCTGCCGCCCGGCCTGAGCTTCAGCGCCGGCGGCGTCATCGGCGGAACGCCGACCAAGGCGGGCACGTACAAGGTCACGGTCAGCGTGGACGACCCGGTGCGCAAGCAGTACACGATCGTCATCGAAGCGCCGGCCGCGCCCAATGACAACGGCAACGAGCCCATCGCCAACACGGGTGCGAACGTCGCGCCGCTGGCCACCCTCGGTGGCGGGGCGTTGGTGGCCGGCCTGCTCTTGCTCGTCGGTGCCGGGGCGCTGGGCCGCCGGCCGGGACGACACCGCGCGGGCTGATCGCCCGGCCCCCTAATGGCCCGGCGGCTTCTTGGACTTCGTCGGCCGCGGGGGCGGCGGGGGCGGCGGCGGGGGCGGCGGCGGCGGGGGCAACGGGGCCGACGTGCTGGGGTATTGCACCGTGGGCCCCGGCGCCGGCGGGGCCGACGGGCTGGGGGCCTGCACCGTGGGCTCCGACTCCGACTCCGGCCCCGGCGCCGGCGGTACGGGGTACGCGCCCGCGTAGCCGTCGGGCGCGATGCCGTTGCTCAGGCACACCGTGATCGTTGTGCCCGGCGCGGCGACATGGGGTTGGAAATAACCGACGTCGCCTTCCGGTTGCGGGCTCCCGCACCGAATGGCCGCGACCGATCTCTTGAACCCGGCCGCGGTCAACTCGTCGGTCGCGGACTCGATCGTCTCGCCGGTGACGTCGGGCACCGTCTCCGCCCCTGGGATGTCTCCCGGATCGCGCCAGGTCCACGGGCGATCGCGCAGCCAGGCACCGAAGGTCTTGAGCCAGAACGTCGAGGCATAGGCGCCGAAGACGTCGCTGCCGTTGTTCGTGACGTTCGGCGGCAACCCGGTAACGGTGGCCTTGGGCGACCCCGGATTGATGAGTGCCGCCGCCGAGGTGAGCCGCGGCGTGACGCCCACGAACCAGAGGGCCGAGTTGGCCTTGCCGTGGTGCGGCCCACGCACATCGTCGTTGTCGGTGCCCGTCTTGGCCGCCACCGGGCTGCCCCCGGCCTGGTACCAATCCTCAAAGTAGGACGCGGCGGTGCCCTGACTGTCCTTCGTGTCCGCGGTCATCATCCTGACCATCGTCCTGGCCACTTGCGGACTCAGTTCGCGGCGGCACTTCGGCTTCTCGATCGCAACGGTGGTCCCGTCCGGACCGGTCACGCGGGCGATCGGGACCGGCGGGCAGTAGACGCCGTCGTTGGCGATCGTGCCGTACGCCGCCGTGAGTTCCAGCGTGGATGTCGGCGAGAAGCCGAGCGTGAACCCGGGCTGGTGCTGCGCGACAACCGCCTGGGCGATCGACAGCCTGGACGCGGACGTCTGCGGCCGATGGAGCGTCGCCATTCCGAGGTCGAGGGCCGTCTGCACGATCGGTCTGAGGTTGCAGCCGAAGAACTGGTCCTCGAGCGCAACGAAGTACGTGTTCACCGACTGCGGGAGTGCCTGCGAGAGCGGCAGCGTGGCCGCGTAGGTGCCGGCGTTGTGGGTCGTGTAAGGAGGCCGGTGGTCGTTCGGGTCGGTCGGGCAATGACGCACCGTGTATGTGCTGCTGCCCGAGTTCAGGGTGAAGTCCGGTTGGGCGCCCAGCTCGAGTGCGGCCAAGGCGGTGAAGTACTTGTAGGTGGACCCGGCGCCGGCGTATCCCGCCGTGAACAGCGGCAGGACCGACTCCCCATTCTTGGGGCGCAGCCCGTAGCGCCGGCTGCTGATCATGGTGCGAACGGCACCGGAGCGCGGATCCACCGCCGGCATCACCAGCGCGGTCGGTGAGGTTGCCCGCAGGCCGGCACGCCAAATCGCGCGCTGCCCGTGCGTCTGCAGACCCGCGTCGAGAGTCGTGACGACCCGCAGTCCACCCGTGCGCATTCTGGCGGGCGAAATGCCGTGCTGCTCCAGCCAACCCACCGCGTAGTCGCAGAAGAAGCCGACGTTGACCACCGCCGGCGGCGTGCTGGCGCAGCCCTCGCGCACCGGCGGCGGCTTCCGCGTCGCCAACCGGATCGGTCGCGCGGAATACCGCGCCGCCCACCCCGGTGTGAGGGCGCCGGTGTCCGCCATGTTGGCCAGCACTTCGTTCCGGCGCTCCTGCGCGGCGAGCGGGTGGAGGAACGGGTCGTACGCGGTCGGGCTCCGGACGAGTCCTACCAAGGTCGCGCCTTCGGGCACGGTGAGCCGTGCGGCCGGCTTGTCGAAGAAGGTGCGCGCGGCCATCTCGATGCCGTAGGAGTTCTCGCCGAAGAAGGCGATGTTGAGGTAGTCCTCGAGGATCTGCGCCTTGCTGTGGCTCTTCTCGATCTCGAGTGCACAGCGCGCGTCCTCAAGCTTGCGCTGCAGGTCCCGGCGGACCGCCGCCTGCCGCTCCGCCGCCGACCTGGCCTGGTAGGAGCGCTCCTGCTTGACCAGCTGCATCGTGAGCGTCGATCCGCCCTCGGCGCCGCCGTCGGCAGCGTTGTGCAAAGCGGCTCGCAGCAGCGCGCGCAGGTCGACCCCGTGGTGGTCGAAGAACCGGCGGTCCTCGGTGGAGATCAGCGCCTGCTGGATGCTGAGCGGTACTTTCGCCAGCGGGATGTCGTGCCGGTTCTGGTCGAACAGGGTGGCGATGACCGTCTTGCCGTCCGCTGCCACGATGGTGGTCGTCTGGTCGGCGGGCGCCAGCGACACGTCGCACCTAGTGCTGAGGAACTGCTTGGCCACCGTCCCGGCCGCGAACCCGATTCCGCCGACGACCGGCACGACGAATGCCGCGACGACCAAGCCAGCGACCAGGCTGGCGACGAGCAGCTTGAGCAACACCAACGCGCGCCGCGGGCGCTTCTCGCGCAGGTCGTCGGCTGCGGCCACGGCGGCGTCCTAGATGTTCGATACAGGTCTTCCGGCAAAGACCTAGCGGCGGTCGACCGAGGTCGGCTGCTGCGCAAGAGGTACCCGCGGCACATAGGCGACAAACGAGCTTCGGCGGTCAGGCACCCGGACCGGCCCGACCGGGCTCCGCGGGCGCGCGACTGAGTTCCTCGGCGCCTCGTGCGACGGCCGTGCTCCTGGAACCAGCCGCGCTCGGCCTCGATCGTGGAGAGAACGAACAGGTCGCAGACGCGTTCGAGCAGCGCGCGTTCGGTGCCGTCGTCGCAGCGCTCGATCCCGCCGATGAACGCGTGCAGCAGGACGCTGTCGACGTGCGCACGGGCGGCCGCGAGCAGGTGGTCCACAGCGGCGTTGAACACCGCGAACGGGTCGTCGGCCGACGGCGCGCGGCGCAGCCGCTTGGCGACGGTCTCGAGCAGGTGCCGCTCGCGCCAGTCGAACAGTTCGACGTGCCACGCGCGGTCGCAGAGCCCGGCCTCCTCGTCCCGGCCCGGCGCCGGGTATACCCGCCGCGCGTCGGTCAGCGCGACAGGGGCCGGAAGACGCCGGGGGCGGGGCGGGCGTCGACCTCGTGTCCGACGGACTGGAAGATGCCGGCGCCGCCGCCCCACAGCAGGGCGGCGAGGTACTCCGTCAGCTGCCGACGGGTCAGGGCGCCGGGGTGGTCGATCCACCACAGGCTGGCGGCCCGGATGAACCCGACCACGGCCTCGCCCCAGGGCTCGGCCCCGGCTGGATCCAGGCCGATCGAGCGCAGCTGCGCGCCGAGGCCCGCGGTGAGTACGTCGGCGACCGGGCCGCTGAACTCGGTCGGCGTGGGCTCTCCCGCGCGCGCCTCGTTCAGCAGCCGGTTCTGGGTGATGAATCGGAACAGCTCCGGGTTGTCCTCGAGCAGCTGCAGATAGGCGTCGATGCTCGCGTGCAGCAGCACCTGCGGGTCCGGGTCGTCCTTGATGCTGTGCAACGCGGTGACCACCTGCGCGATGATCCGCTGCCCGATCGCGCGGTAGAGATCGTTCTTGTCGGCGAAGTAGCGGTAGATGACTGGCTTGCTGGTGGTGGCCGCGACGGCGATCTGGTCCATCCCGACCTCGCTGCCGTACTCCTTGACGGCGGCGATGGCGGCATCGATGAGTTCTTCGCGGCGGGCCGCGCGGTGTTCGGTCCAGCGTGACGTTCGCCCGTCCACGGCCTTCGCCCGGCGGATCGGCTCGGCGATCGCCTCGATGGCTTCCGTTACCCGCGACACAGGCTTCTTCACGAGACACAAAGTAGCGGATACCGTGAGTCCCGTGAAGACTCGTCGCGCCGCCATCGTTGGCGGCAACCGCATCCCGTTCGCCCGCTCCAACGGCCCGTACGCGCATGCGTCCAACCAGGACATGCTCACCGCGACCCTCGACGGCCTCGTCGCCCGCTTCGGGCTCCAGGACGAACGCTTGGGCGAGGTGGCCGCCGGCGCCGTCCTGAAGCGCAGCCGGGACTTCAACCTCACCCGCGAGTCGGTGCTGGGCTCCCGGCTGTCGGCGCAGACGCCGGCCTACGACGTGCAGCAAGCCTGTGGCACCGGCCTCGAGACCGTCATCCTCACCGCCAACAAGATCGTGCTCGGCCAGCTCGACTCGGCCGTCGCGGCCGGCGTCGACACCACCTCGGATGCGCCGATCGAGGTCAACGAGGACCTGCGCAGCGTCCTGCTCGAAGCCAACCGGGCCAAGTCGCTCGGCGGACGCGTCAAGGCGCTCGCCGGTCTGCGCCCGCAGCAGCTCGTCCCGTCCATCCCGCAGAACTCCGAGCCACGTACCGGGCTGTCCATGGGCGAGCACCAGGCCATCACCACGCTGGAGTGGGGTATCACTCGCGAGGCCCAGGACGAGCTCGCGGTTGCCTCCCACCGCAATCTCGCGGCCGCCTACGACCGCGGCTTCCTCGATGACCTGATCACACCGTTCTTGGGGCTGACCCGCGATCAGAACCTGCGCGCCGACTCGTCGGTGGAGAAGCTGGCCCAGCTGAGTCCGGCGTTCGGCAAGGCGTTCGGCGACCAGGCCACCATGACGGCCGGCAACTCGACGCCCTTGACCGACGGAGCCTCTGCGGTGCTGCTGGGCAGCGACGAGTGGGCGGCCGAGCACAAGCTGCCGGTGCTCGCCCACTTCGTCGACGCCGAGACCGCCGCGGTCGACTACGTCCACGGCGACCGCAAGGCGGACGGCCTGCTGATGGCTCCGGTCTACGCCATGCCGCGGCTGCTCGCCCGCAACAAGCTGACCTTCGCCGACTTCGACTTCATCGAGATCCACGAGGCCTTCGCGGGCACCGTGCTCGCCACGCTCAAGGCATGGGAGGACGAGGAGTTCTGCCGGACCCGACTAGGTCTCGACGGCGCGCTGGGCTCGATCGATCGCGCGAAGTTGAATGTGAACGGCTCGTCGCTCGCGGCCGGTCACCCGTTCGCCGCCACTGGCGGCCGGATCGTGGCGAGCTTGGCGAAGATGCTGCACGCGAAGGGTTCCGGCCGAGGGCTCATCTCGATCTGCGCGGCCGGCGGCCAGGGCGTCGTCGCCATCTTGGAGCGCTGAGCGACGCGTGCGGAGCGAGCACAGGGAACCTAATGAGATGAGGCTGGATGTCTGACCGCTACCTGAATCTCGTCAACTCGCCGGTGGGCTCGGCCCTCGCGGCGCGCATCGGTTTGCCGCGGCCAGCCGTCCTGCGCCGCTACCAGGCCGGCGCGCCGGTGCTGCCCGGCCCCGCTCTCGTCGGCTCCACGTCGGGCAAGGTGCCGGCGTCGGTCCTGAAGGCGCTCACCGCGGCCGGCGTCGAGATCACGGACGCGAGCTCGGAATCGGACCGCGTCGCTGCGGTTATCCTCGACGCTCGCTCGGTCGCGACCCCGGCCGACCTCGCCGCCGTGCGCGACGTCCTGGCCCCGGGCCTGCGCTCGCTCGCCCCGTCGGGCCGGGTGCTCGTCCTCGCGCACGCCGCCGACGGCACCGACATCACCCGCGACGCCACTCGCCAGGCACTCGAGGGCATCGTCCGGTCGGTCGCCAAGGAACTGCGTCGCGGGGCGACCGCGAACCTGTTGTGGGTCGAGCACGAAGCCTCCCTTGCGTCGGCGCTGCGATTCTTCCTGTCCGGCCGGTCCGCTTACGTCGACGGGCAGCCATTGCGGCTCGGCGCCGGAACCGCGCCTGCCCCCAAGGACTGGGGCCAGCCCCTGGCCGGCAAGACCGCGCTCGTCACGGGCGCGGCCCGCGGGATCGGCGCCGCCATCGCCGCAGTGTTGGCGCGCGACGGCGCGAACGTCGTCGTTGCCGACCTCACTCAGGCCGGCGAGGCTCTCGCGAAGGTGGCCAACCGCATCGGGGGCAGCTCGTTGCACCTGGACGTCGCGTCGCCCGATGCGCCGCAGCGGCTGCTCGACCACCTGGCCGCACACACCGACGGCCTCGACATCCTGATCCACAACGCGGGCATCACCCGCGACAAGCTGCTCGCGAACATGAAGCCCGAGCAGTGGGACTCGGTGATCGCGGTCAACCTCGAGTCGCAGCTGCGCATCAACGCCGCGCTGCTGGGCAGCGACCAGCTTCGCCCGCAGTCACGCGTGGTGTGCCTGTCGTCGACCACCGGGCTCTCGGGCAATCGCGGGCAGACCAACTACGGCGCCACGAAGGCGGGCGTCATCGGGTTGGTCCGCGCGTCCGCGGAGGCGTTCGCCGCCCATGGCGCGTCGACGATCAACGCGATCGCGCCGGGCTTCATCGACACCGAGATGACGGCGAAGATGCCGCTGGCCACCCGCGAGGTCGCGCGCCGGCTGTCCTCGCTGCAGCAAGCCGGCCTGCCCATCGACGTCGCCGAGGCCGCGGCGTGGCTGTCCTCGCCCGGCGCCGGCGGCGTGAACGGTCAGGTGCTGCGGGTCTGCGGGCAGAACCTCGTCGGCGCATGAACGAACACGGCCTGTCGGCGGCGCCGTCGCTGCTGCCGCTGTACGCGAAGGCGGCGGTGACCGGTCCCCTGCACCGCGGCGGCACGCTGCCGGATTCCGTCTACACCCTCGAGGACCAGACGATCGACGCCGAGCACCTGGCGGTCTGCCAGCAGGTATGCGGTTTCCGGGTATCGGACGTGTTGCCGCCGACGTACCTGCACGTCCTGGCGTTCCCGCTGTCCGTGGCCCTCATGACCGAGTCGGCGTTCCCGTTCCCGCTGGTCGGCATGGTGCACGTCGCCAACTCGATCACCCTTTCCCGGGCGGTCCGGGCCGATGAGACGGTGTCGCTGCGGGTGCGCGCGGCCGAGCTGCGCCCGCACACCGCCGGACGGCAGTTCGACCTGCTCGCCGAGGCGACGGTGGCCGGCGAGACCGTGTGGTCCGGACGTAGCACGTACCTGCGACGGGGCAAGACGCCGAAGGACGCGTCGAAGGATGCCTCCCAAAAGGAGCGGCGCGAACTTGCCCCGCAGACCGGGCCGGTGTCGCTGGTCCGCGTCCCCGGCAACATTGGACGTCGCTACGGCGCGGTGTCCGGCGACCGCAACCCCATCCACATCCACGCCCTGACCGCGCGCGCGTTCGGCTTCCCGTCCGCCATCGCGCACGGCATGTGGGTGAAGGCCCGCACCCTGGCGGCGCTCGAAGGCCGCCTGCCCGACGCCTACACGGTCGACGTCGCGTTCAAGCTGCCCGTCCCGCTGCCGTCGACGATCGCGATCGCCACTGGGCGCACCGGCGACCAGTGGACCCTCGACGTCCGCAACCAGCGATCGGGCAAGCCGCACCTCGCCGGGACGGTTCGACCGTCGTCGGCCATGCCCGCCTGACGCCCCGGGAAGACGTGACCCACTGCCCAAACGGGCCGGATAGGCGGCCGAACCGTTGACCCGGTGGGTCCCGGGTCGACAAGATCCGGACGACGACGTCGGGCCGGTCGACGTCGAGAACTGGGGGCAGCACCCATGGGCTTTGTCATCCTCGGCCACGGCGGGTTCAGCCCGGCCGCCGGCGCCAAGATGGAGACCTGCGCACTGGGCGAGGGCACGACCCTGCAGTACTACGCCGACACGGGCCAGTCGCTCGTCGTGACCAAGAAGCTGCTCGACGATTTCAGCAAGATGGACCAGCCCTGGCCAGCCATCAACTCGACCGGGGTGACGTACAACCTGTCATTGGAGCCGCTGACGAGCGAACAGCGCGCCCGGCTGGTCTCCGACGACCAGGACTGGGGCGGCCACACCCTGCTGCTGGTCGGGACGAACTTGGACTGCGAGCCTCAGCTGTGCACTGGGGTCCCGGCGACCTGCCCCAAGGACCCGCGCATGATTACCGGCGCGGTGGCCGGGCCGACCGAGCACAACTGTGACGGCATCCTGGCCAAATACGCCGGCCAGGACCTGCACTGGATCGCCTGCACCGTTACGGAGGGCTTCGACGCTGCCACCCAGGGCGCGGTGGAGACCGCCCGCGGCGACGGGATCGGGCAGTCCTTCCTCGGCGAAAATCCGGACAGCGGGGTGGCCCAGGCGCTCAAATACGCGGCCGACTACCCCGACGCCTTCCCGGGCTGGTTCGACGGCCTGAGCCAGGGCGAGCGCGACATCCTGCTCAAGGATCCCGGGTTGTACGCGTGGAATCAGGGACGCGGGACGACCACCGAATGGGCGCCGTCCGACGCCGACCTCGAGAACGTCGCGCAGGTCAACCAGCCCTACCTCAAGGGTCTCGACGAGGACACCGACGGCGACTGGGAGGTGGGCGGCTTCCTTGTGCTGCTCGGCAGCGGGCACGGGTACACCGACTGGGTGCGCCAGCAGCCGGACCACGCTGTGGGCACATTCGAGGTCAAGCGGGCCACCTTCGGCGCCGGCAAGGTGGTGTTCAGCGGGGTGCCCGCCGTGCATCAGGGCACGATCACGGCGGCCGTCGAGCGCATCTCCGACAAGGACGTCAAGTTCGAGTAGCCGGACCGGTCAGGCGCTGGCCTTGGTCTTGCCGTTGACCCGCGTGGTCGACGGTGGCGCTTCGGTGGCGGGGGCGGCCGGTCGGTTCGTCGAGCCGGGCATCACCTTGCCGATCGTCAGCGCCAGGACGCGCTGGTAGCGCGACCCGAGCACCCGCACCACGACATCCAGCACCTTTGCGTCCAGCCCGACGAGCACCCGCGGTCGATTGGCGCGCACCCCGCGCAGGATGATCCGCGCGGCAGCCTCGGGCGAGGTCTTGGCCAGCTTCGTGTCGAAGAAGTCGGCGAGCGCGTTCGGGTCGAGTCCGTCGACGGTGCCACCATTGCGGGCGATCGCGGTCTTGATCCCGCCCGGGTGCACGCAGGTGACCTGCACCGGCTGACCGTTCGCGAGCATCTCCTGCCGCAAGGCTTCGGTGAAGCCGCGGACCGCGAACTTGGCGGCGTTGTAGGCGCCCTGTCCCGGGACGGCGAGCAGGCCGAAGAGACTGGAGATGTTGACGACGTGCCCGTCGCCGGAGGCGATCAGGTGCGGCAGGAACGCCTTGGTGCCGTTGACGACGCCCCAGAAGTCGACGTCCATCACTTGCTCGATGTGCTCGAAACTCATCTTCTCGATGTCGCCGGTGAAGGCGATCCCGGCGTTGTTGATGACGATATTCACGACGCCGTAAACGGCTGCGACCTCGTCGGCATAGGTGAGCACGGCGGTGCGGTCGGTGACGTCGAGGCGCGTCTCGTGCACGTCCGCACCGATCACGCGCAGCTGCCGACCAGTCTCGGCGAGGCCGGTGGCGTCCACGTCGCTGATCGCGACCTTGGCGCCCCGACGCGCGAGCTCACAGGCCAGCGCGCGGCCGATTCCCGATCCCGCTCCGGTGACCACGGCAACCTTGCCTTTGACGTCGGTCATGCCGAGAGTCCTTCCTGGACGAGCTCGAGTGGCCGGCCGGCCACGCGGGCGGTGGTGTTGTAGGCCGCGACGTCGAAACGCCGCGTCATGCGGCGGAACTTGAACGTGAAACTCGGCCACAGCGTGGTGTTCTTCCCATGCTGGTCGAGGTACCAGCTCGCGCAGCCGCCCGTCTTCCAGATCGTCTTACCCATGTGGCTCTGCAGTTCCTCGTTGTACGTGCGTTGGACGTCGGGGCGCACCTCGAACGTGGCGAGACCCCTCTCGTCCATCGTCGTCAAAGCACTCGACAGATAGTTCAGGTGCGATTCGATCATGTAGACCATCGAGCTGTGTCCGAGGCCGGTGTTCGGGCCGACGAGGAAGAGCAGGTTGGGGAATCCGGCCACTGCCGCACCCTTGTAAGCCTGCATGCCGTCGCTGACGAAGACCTGAGCGAGCGAGCGGCCGTCCTTGCCGACGACACGGTCATAGGTCGGTGAGTCGGTCACGTGGAACCCCGTCGCCACGATGATCGCATCGACCTCACGAACCGTTCCGTCGACGGTGACGATCGAGTTCGCGCGGATCTCGGCGATACCGTCGGTGACGAGATCGACGTTCTCTTGCGCGAGCATCGGGTACCAGGTGTTGGAGATCAGGATGCGCTTGCAGCCGATCTGCCAGTCCGGCGTCACCTTGGCCCGCAGCTGCTTGTCGGGGATGCCCTTGGCGATGTTGCGCTCGGCCATGCGCTGAGCGACCTGCAGGATCTTCGGCTGGAACGCGAAGCCGAGGACGTAGGCCTCGCGCCCCCAGTAGATCGCCTCGCGGGCGGCGCGCTGAAGGAACGGAATGTTCTGGTAGGCGAACCGCTCGACGCGGGAGTACGCGCGGTCGTGGCGGGGCATCACCCACGGCGCGGTGCGCTGGTAGACGTCGAGATGCGCCAGCTGATCCGCGATCGCCGGCCCGATCTGGATGGCCGAGGCCCCGGTGCCGATGATCGCGACGCGTTTCCCGGTGAGATCGGCCTCGTGGTTCCAGCGAGCCGAGTGGAACACCTCGCCCTCGAACTCGGTGATGCCCTTGATGTCGGGCAGGTTGGGCTCGCACAGCGCGCCGACGGCACCGACGAGGACATCCGCGCTGAAGTTGCCGCTCGTGGTGTCGACCAGCCACTGCTGCGCCGGCTCGTCCCACCTCGCCAGGGTGACCTCGGTGTCGAACAGGTGCTTGTCGCCGACGTTGTACTTCGCGGCCACCGACCGGAGATAGTCCTGGATCTCCGGTTGCGGCGAGAATGACCGCGACCAGAAGGGGTTGAGTTCGAAGGAGTACGAGTACAGGTGCGACGGGACGTCGCAGGCTGCGCCGGGGTACGTGTTGTCGCGCCAGGTGCCCCCGACCTCGCTACCGCGATCGACGACGAGGAAGTCATCGCGCCCGTCCTGCGTCAGCCGGATCGCCGCGCCCAGGCCGGCGAAGCCGCTGCCGATGATCAGGGCGCCGACGTGGCGGCGTGGGATGCCGCCCTTGGCTGACCTTCGTACGGCGGAGGGACGAGTGGGTGCCTGGGTCATGCGGTCGAGCGTAAATGAGTCATTGAACGGTAGTCAATAGATAGTTGGCTCACGTTCAATAGAGCGATAGGGTGTTCGGATGGTGACGAAACGGGTGCGGCTCAGCCCCGAGGCGCGCCGCAAGCAGCTCATCGAGCTCGGCGTCGAGATGCTGGCGACGCGTCGTCTGGACGAGCTCTCCGTCGAGCTGATCGCCAGCACCGCGGGCATCTCCCGGGGGCTGCTTTTCCACTACTTCTCCTCCAAGCAGGAATTCCACACAGAGGTCGCGCGGGCCGCTGCCGCCGAGATGATCCGGCGAACTGCTCCCGACCCGACCCTGCCGCCGGTGGATGCGCTGCGCGGCGCGCTGACGTCGTTCATCGACTACGTCGAGGAGAACCCGGACAACTACAAGTCCCTGGTCCGCGGAGCGGCCAGCGGCGACGCGGAGATGCGCGCGATCTTCGACCAGACGCGCGCGACCCTGGCCCGTCGCATCATCGGCGTCGTTGCCGACCTCGGCCTGCCCGTGAGCCCGCGGGTCGAACTGGCGATCCATGGCTGGGTGGCCTACGTCGAGGAATGCGTGATCCGCTGGATCGACTCGCGCACGGTCGACCGCGATCAGTTGCTCGAGATGCTGACCAAGTCGCTGCCCGCGGTCGCCCTTTCGGCCACCGACGAAGAGGTCGGCACGCTGGTCGCGATCCTGACCGCCGAGAGCGCCATCGGGGCCACATAGCCGGGCTCGGAAATTGGTTGGGCGTCCTAGGATGGCCGCATGGCGTTCAGCGTGGTGCGTAACCCGAGTCCCCGCAGCGACGACGAGCGCGCCGCGATTCTCGCCGCGCCGGGGTTCGGTCAGTACTTCACCGACCACATGATCCGCATCGACTACACCGAGGACGGCGGCTGGGGCCCGGGCGAGGTAGTGCCGTACGGCCCGCTGACGCTCGACCCGGCGACCTCGGCGCTGCACTACGGGCAGGAGATCTTCGAGGGGCTCAAGGCCTATCGGCAGCCGGACGGGTCGGTGGCTACGTTCCGTCCGGACCAGAACGCAGCGCGGTTCCAGCGTTCGGCACGGCGGCTCGCGATGGCCGAACTGCCGGGCGAGTTGTTCATCGAGTCGTTGCGCGCGCTGGCCGAGGTCGACGCGAGCTGGGTGCCCGACGACCCGGCCGAGTCCTTGTACTTCCGCCCCTTCATGATCGCGACTGAGGTCGGCCTCGGCGTGAACAAGCCCTCGAGCACCTACACCTACTTGCTGATCGCGTCCCCGGCCGGACCGTACTTCGCCGGCGGCATCAAGCCGGTGCGGGTGTGGTTGTCGACGGAGTACACCCGAGCCGCGCCGGGCGGCACCGGCGAGGCGAAATGCGCGGGCAACTACGCGGCCGCCTTCGTCGCGCAGGCCTACGCCACCGCCAAGGGCTGTGACCAGGTCGTGTGGCTCGACGCCGCCGAGCACCGGTGGGTCGAGGAGATGGGCGGGATGAATCTGTACTTCGTGTACGGATCGGGTCCCTCGGCGCGGATCGTGACGCCGGCCCTGACCGGAACGCTGCTGCCCGGCGTCACGCGTGACACGCTGCTGACGCTGGCCGGCGATCTCGGCTACGTCGCCGAGGAAGGCAAGATCTCCACCGACGAGTGGCGCGAAGGCAACGAGTCGGGCGCGATCACCGAGGTGTTCGCGTGCGGGACCGCTGCGGTCATCACTCCGGTCGGTTCGGTCGACAGCGCGAACGGGGCCTGGACGATCAGCGACGGCACGCCCGGACCGATCAGCATGCGCTTGCGCGAGCATCTGCTCGGCATCCAGACCGGTCAGGAACCCGACACGCACGGCTGGCTGCACAAGCTCATCTGAGTCTGAGTCCCGACCGAACCGTTCACCTCAGATCAGCCGGCCACCTCAGAACCGGCAACGAGCGAAACGCACGCCGGCCGATCGGCGAAGGACAAGATCAACCCGGCTCGTCGCTGCGGCCTTTCGAGAAGCAACTGCCCACGCCGCGACCCGGCCGACCGAACGCGGCGAGCCTACAATTTCCGCATGACACACCACCCAAGCCACATCGTTGCGCCTCCGGGGCCATACCTGGTTAGCTAACAATGCCTACTAAGCCGATAGGAGATCTGCACATGACGGTGACCGACGAGTACCTGGCGAACAACGACGAGTATGCGGCCGCCTTCTCCGGACCCCTGCCGCTCCCGCCAGCCAAGCACGTAGCGATCGTGGCCTGCATGGACGCACGGCTCAACGTCTACGCGGCCCTGGGAATCCAGGAGGGCGAGGCCCACGTCATCCGCAACGCCGGCGGCGTTGTCACCGAGGACGAGATCCGCTCCCTGGCCATCAGTCAACGACTGCTCGGAACCGAGGAGATCATCCTCATTCATCACACCGACTGCGGCATGCTGACCTTTACCGACGACGAGTTCAAGCAGTCGATCCAGGACGACACCGGCATCAAGCCAGCGTGGGCCGCGGAGTCCTTCGACAATCTCGACGCCGACGTCCGCCAGTCGATCAAGCGGATCAAAGCCAGCCCGTTCGTCCCGAAGAAGGACTCGATCCG
>JAVHVH010000012.1:0-12080 GCA_032160665.1 Pseudonocardiales bacterium | reverse complement strand
AGGTCGCGGTCCTGGAAGGTCCGTCCGTCAATCCATTGGATGACGGCGATGCCATCCTCGGGTTCGCACAGCAGGATCTCGGGACCGACGCCAGCTCGGGCGGCAGCGCCGGCGTTGTGGCACTCGGCCACGCGGTCGATCGCGAGCAGACCGCTCTTGCCCGACGACATCCGGGCGACGACGGGATCACCGGACGACGGAACGATCTTGTAGATGCGGTTGGTCAGCCCGCCCGCCAACGGCTCGACCTGCCAGGAGAGCCGCTGGAATCTCGGCACGCGCCGCAACGCCGCGTCGAGGGCCGCGCGGTCGGACGCGGGCTGCGTGCATCGGGTTCCAGGGGCAGAAGGCGCCGTCGACTGTGCCGTCACACGTCCTCCTCCCGATCGCCGATCGGTGGTCAAGCGCGCTGCCCGGACCGCTGGGTCCAGTGTCGGGATGGTAGGCCCGCCGAGTCCTTACGGTCCACCCCCCAGACCTTTTACGGCGTGTGGTCCCTTGTCGAGCGGCTGTGAGCGCAGCATGATGAACAGCCGTGGCGGCCGACCGGAACCTTCCCGCTTCCGCCCGAATCGTGGTGATCGGTGGCGGAGTGGGTGGCGCCAGCGTCGCGTACCACCTGGGCGAACTCGGCGACACCGACGTGCTCGTGCTGGAACGCAGCGAGCTGACCAGCGGGTCGACGTTCCATTCGGCCGGGCTCGTCGGACAGCTTCGCGCCGACCCCACGCTGACGCGGATGAACATGTACTCCGTCGAGCTGTACCGGCGCCTGCAAGGGGACGGCCACCACCTCGGCTGGACCGAAAGCGGCGGCATCAAGCTGGCGTCGAGCGACGAGCGGATGGCCGAGATCCGTCGCCAGATCAGCTGGGCTCGCACGTACGACCTGCCCCTGCACGAGATCTCGGCCGCCGAGGCGAAGGAGCGCTTCCCGCTGCTCGACACCACGGGCGTCGTGGGGGCGGCGTACCTCGAATCGGACGGCTACCTCGACCCCTCGCAGCTGACCTATGCCCTGGCGGGGCTGGCCCGGGCGGCCGGCATCCGCATCGTCGAGCGCACTCGGGTGCTCGGCATCGACGTCGACCGCGGGCGCGTGCACCGGGTGCGTACCGACCGGGGTGACGTCGACTGCGAGGTCGTCGTCGACTGCGGCGGCATGTTCGCCGCTGAGATCGCCCGGATGGTCGGCGTGCGCGTGCCGATCGTGCCGATGTCGCACCAGTACCTGGTGACCGAGCCGTTCCGGCCGCGGGCCGACCGGCCGCTGCCCACCCTGCGCGACCCCGACCTGCTCGTCTACTTCCGGCCGGAAGTCGACGGCCTGGTGATGGGCGGCTACGAGCGGCGGCCGGCTCCGTTCACCGCCACCGCGCGGTCCTACGACGCGGTTCCCGCCGACTTCAACGGCAAGCTGCTGCCCGAGGACTGGTCCCGGATGGAGGAGATCGCGCAGAACTCCGAGCGCCGCGTCCCGGTGATGGGCACCGTCGGCGTCCGCAAGATCATCAATGGGCCCGAGGCGTTCACGCCCGACAACGAGTTCTGCCTGGGCGAGACCGAGGTCGGCGGGTTCTTCGTGGCCGCGGGATTCTGCGCGCACGGGATCGCCGGGGCGGGCGGCATCGGCCGGGTGATGGCCGAATGGATCACGGCCGGCGAGCCGAGCTTCGACCTGTGGCACATGGACGTGAACCGCTTCGGCCGCCAATACCGGTCGCCGAGCTACACGCTGGCCCGCACGGTCGAGAACTACCGGACGTACTACGACATCCCGTATCCCGGACTGCAGCGCGAGTCGGGCCGGCCGCTGCGGGTCTCGCCCGCGTACGCCTGGCACGTCGAGCACGGGGCACAGTTCGGTGAGAAGGCCGGGTGGGAGCGCGTCGACTGGTACGAGCACAACGCCAGCGACGTCGACGATGACGACGGCCGGCCGGACGGCTGGGCCGGCCGCTCCTGGTCGCCCGCGATCGCGGCCGAGCACCGCGGCACCAGGGAATCCGCCGGGCTCTTCGACGAGTCGTCCTTCGCCAAGATCGAGGTCAGCGGACCCGACGCGGCGGCGTTGCTCGAGTGGTCCTGCGACAACGCGGTGGCCCGCGAGATCGGTGCGGTGACCTACACGCAGGCGCTGAACAGTCGGGGCGGCATCGAGTCCGACTTCACGGTCACCCGGATCGCCGACGACGCGTTCCTGGTCGTGACGGGGACGGCCTTCGGCTCGCATGACATGGCGTGGCTACGGCGGCAGGCGCGGCGCCGCGAGGCGCGGGTTCGGATCACCGACGTCACCGGGCAGTTCGCCTGCCTCGCGCTGTGGGGGCCGCGCTCGCGCGAGATCCTCGGTCGGCTCACCCCGGCCGACCTCGGCAACGCGGCGTTCCCGTTCATGACGGCGCAGGAACTGTCGGTGGCCGACGTCCCCGTTCGGGCGCTGCGGGTGACGTTCGTCGGCGAACTCGGCTGGGAGCTCTACGCGTCCAGCGAGTACGGCGCGGCGCTGTGGACCGCGCTGTGGGACGCCGGCCGCGACGCCGGCATGGTCGCCGGCGGCTACCGCGCGATCGAGAGCATGCGCCTGGAGAAGGGCTACCGCGTGTGGGGCAGCGACATCACCGCGGAGACCGATCCGTACGAAGCCGGCCTGGGCTTCGCCGTGAAGCTCGACAAGCCCGGCGGCTTCGAGGGCGCCGAAGCGCTGCGCGCGGCCAAGGAGCGCGGTGTCACTCGGCGGCTGCGGGCCCTCGTGTTGGACGACCCGCGTTCGGTCGTCCTGGGCAGCGAGCCGGTGCGGGTGGACGGGCAGGTGGTCGGCCGGGTGACGTCTGGGGGTCTCGGTTACACGACCGGATCGTCGATCGCGTACGCCTACTTGCCGGTCGGCGGCGATGCGCCCGGGACGCCGGTGTCGGTCGATCTGTTCGGTCGGTGGGTGGACGGCGTCGTCGTCCGCTCGCCGCTGTTCGACCCGAAGAGCGAACGGGTGCACGCGTGACGCGCGAGCGTGATTGGATGGCTCGTCCGACGTACCATTTGGCCGTGACCGCACCGTCCGCGCCCCGCATTGGGCTCACGACCTATCGCGAGACCGCGGCGTGGGGCGTCTGGAACGAGACCGCCGATCTGTTGCCCGCAAGCTACGCCGACTGCGTCGCCGGGGCGGGCGCGATCCCCTTACTGCTTCCGCCGGCCGCGCTGAACCTGGCGCACGGGGCTGAGGCGGCGCTCGACGGAGTGCATGGTCTCGTCCTCGCCGGCGGTGCGGACGTGGACCCGGCGCGGTATGGCGCGAAGCGCGACGCGCACACCGGGCCGGCGCGCCCGGACCGCGACGCCTGGGAGATCGCGCTGGCCCGGACCGCGCTCGATCGCGGAATGCCCCTGCTGGCGATCTGTCGCGGCATGCAGGTGCTCAACGTGGCGCTGGGCGGCGACCTGCTGCAGCACCTGCCCGACAGCGTCGGCAACGACACCCATTGCCCGACTGTCGGGGAGCACGGCCGGCACCCAGTGCGACTGTCCGGTCACACCAAGGTCGGCGAATTGCTCGGCGGGGACGCCACGGTCGCCACGTATCACCATCAAGGCGTCGACCGGTTGGGCAGCGGGCTCGTGGCCACGGGTTGGGCCGAGGACGGCACGATCGAGGCCGTCGAGCGCGACGGCCGCGCATGGGTCGTCGGCGTGCAGTGGCATCCCGAGGTGCACGACGGCGAACGGCTGTTCGCCGGGCTCCGTGCGGCCTGCGATCACTATCGAACCGGGCCCGCCTGATGACCGCCAACAACGTCGAGGCGCTGTGGGCAAAGACCGTCTTCTCGCCGGTTCCGGTGCGCAACGCGTTCGAGGTCACCGTCGAGCGGCTGGCCCAAAGCATCCGCCTCGGCGTCCTGGTCGACGGCCAGCGCCTGCCCCCCGAACGGGAGCTCGCCGAGACCTTCGGCGTCAGCCGGGTGACCCTGCGCGAGGCGATCAAGGGACTGCGCGATGCCGGGCTGGTCGAATCGCGTCGCGGCCGGGGCGGCGGCACCTTCGTGATGTCGCCGAAGGTGCAACGGCCGCGGCGCGCCGACCAGATCAGCCGCTCGCTGGGGCAGTCACTGGACGACGCGCTCGACCTGCGCCGCGTCGTGGAGCCGGGCGCGGCGGGCCTCGCCGCCACCCGCACCCTGACCGCGGCCGACCGGGCCAGCCTGACCCGCTACCTCGACGCGGCCACCAACTGCGTCGCCGGAACACGCCGGCTGGCCGATTCGCGGCTGCACCTGGCGATCGCGGCCCTGGGCGGCAGCGCATCGGTCACCGCGGTCGTGGCCGACGTCCAGATGCGGCTCGACGAACTGTTGCGAGCGATCCCGGTGATCGCGGCCAACATCGCCCACTCGAACGTCCAGCACGCCGCGATAGTGGACGCGATCCTGTCCGGTCAGGCCGACCGGGCTCGGATCGAGATGGAGGAACACATCGACGGGACCGCCGCGCTGCTGCGTGGCTTCCTGAGCTGAGCCAGGTCGTCTTCCCGCGATCGTGCCAAGAAGGTATGGTCGCCAAACCTTTACCTTCACCTGAGAGGTGGCCGGTATGCCGGGTCCGCCATTGAGCGTCGATCATCTGCGCATCGACGTCGCCGCCGACAAGGTCGACACCGTGGTCGTGGCCATCACCGACCTGCAGGGCCGGCTACAGGGCAAGCGCATCGACGCCACGCACTTCCTGCAGGACGTTCTGGGCCACGGCACCGAAGGCTGCAACTACCTGCTCGCGGTCGACGTCGAGATGAATACCGTGGGCGGCTACGCGATCTCCTCATGGGACCGCGGTTACGGCGACCTCGTGATGGCGCCGGACCTGCAGACGCTGCGCAGGATCCCGTGGCAGCCGGGTACTGCGATGGTGCTCGCCGACGTCCTGTGGCTGGACCGCAAACCGGTCGTCGAGTCACCCCGCCAGATCCTGCAACGCCAGGTCGACCGGCTGGCCGAGCGCGGCTGGGTGGCCATGGTGGGCACCGAACTCGAGTTCATCCTCTTCGACGACACCTACGAGCAGGCGTGGAACAAGCACTACGCCGACCTGACCCCGGCCAACCAGTACAACATCGACTACTCGATCCTCGGCACCAGCCGGGTCGAGCCGCTGTTGCGGGCGATCCGGCTCGGCATGCGCGATGCCGGCATGCAGGTCGAGTCCGCGAAGGGCGAGTGCAACCCCGGCCAGCACGAGATCGCGTTCAAGTACACCGACGCGATGACCACCTGCGACAACCACGTCATCTACAAGACCGGAGCCAAGGAGATCGCGGCCCAGCACGGGTCGTCGCTGACGTTCATGGCGAAGTACAACGAGCGCGAAGGCAACTCCTGCCACGTCCACCTGTCACTGCGCACCCCCCAAGGTGATCCGGTCTTCGCCGGCGACGGTCCGGACGGTACGTCGCGCATCTTCGAGCAATTCGTCTCCGGCCAGCTCGCCGCGCTGCGCGAGCTGAGCTACTTCTTCGCGCCCAACGTCAACTCCTACAAGCGCTACCAACCCGGCACCTTCGCGCCGACCGCAGTGATGTGGGGCGTCGACAACCGCACCTGCGCCGTCCGCACCGTGGGGCACGGATCGAGCCTGCGCTTCGAGAACCGGCTGCCCGGTGGCGACGTCAACCCCTACCTGGCCGTCGCGGCGATGATCGCCGCCGGCCTGCACGGCATCGACAACGATCTCGACGCGGTTCCCCCGTTCGCCGGCAACGCCTACGTCAGTGACGCGCCTCGGGTGCCGACGACGCTGCGCGAGGCGGCCGACCTGTGGCGCGACAGCCCGATCGCCCGGGCCGCGTTCGGCGATGCCGTCGTCGACCATTACGCCAATACCGCCGACGTCGAGCTGTCCGCCTTCAACGCGGCGGTCACCGACTGGGAGCGCGTCCGCAACTTCGAGCGGATGTAGCCGATGTCCACGCACGAGGTGGTCAACCCGGCCACCGAGCAGGTCGTCACCAGCATCGAGCTGTTCGACGAGGAGCAGACCGACGCCGCGATCGCCCGCTCCCGGGCCGCGTTCGCGTCCTGGCGGACGGTGTCGCCCGGCGATCGAGCCCGGCTGCTACGGCGCTTCGCCGAAGCCGTCGATGGGGATGCCGAGCACCTGGCCCAGCTCGAGGTCATCAACTCCGGGCACACCATCGGCAATGCGCGGTGGGAGGCCGGCAACGTCCGCGACGTGATCGCCTACTACTCCGGCGCCCCGGAGCGCCTGATCGGCCAGCAGATCCCCGTCGCCGACGGCATCGACGTCACCTTCCACGAGCCGCTGGGCGTCGTCGGCGCCATCGTGCCGTGGAACTTCCCGATGCCGATCGCCTCGTGGGCATTCGCGCCGGCACTCGCGGCCGGCAACACCGTGGTTCTCAAGCCCGCCGAGCTCACCCCGATGACGGCGCTGCGGCTGGCCGAGCTGGCGCTCGAAGCCGGCCTGCCGGAGGACGTCTTCCAGGTGCTGCCGGGCCAGGGTCGCGTCGTCGGGCAGCGCTTCGTCGACCACGCCGACGTGGCCAAGATCGTCTTCACCGGCTCGACGGAGGTAGGCCGGCAGATCATGGCCGGTTGCGCGGCCCGCATCAAGCCAGTGACGCTCGAGCTCGGCGGCAAGAGCGCGAACGTCGTCTTCGCCGACGCCGACCTGGAGCAGGCGGCGGCGACGGCGCCGTACGCGGTCTTCGACAACGCCGGACAGGACTGCTGCGCCCGCTCGCGCATTCTGGTCGAGCGCAGCGCCTACGAACGGTTCATGGCCCTGTTCGAGTCCGCGGTGAAGGCCGTCGTCGTCACCGACCCCGGCGATGACCGGGCCGAGATGGGCCCGCTCATCAGCGCCGAACAGCGTGACCGCGTGGCGTCCTACGTCCCCGACGACCGCCAGGTCGTGTTCCGGGGCACGGCCCCGCAAGGCCCGGGCTTCTGGTTCCCACCGACCGTCCTCGCGCCGACCGACCGTGCCGACCGCGTGCTGCACGAGGAGATCTTCGGCCCCGTCGTCGCCGTCGTCCCGTTCGACGACGAGGCGGACGCGGTCCGGCTGGCCAACGACAGCGACTTCGGGCTTTCCGGCTCGATCTGGACCCGCGACGTCGGCCGGGCACTGCGAGTCAGCCGCGGGATCGCGGCCGGCAACCTCTCGGTGAACTCGCACTCGTCGGTCCGCTACTGGACCCCGTTCGGCGGCTTCAAGTCCTCGGGCCTGGGCCGCGAACTCGGCCCCGACGCGCCGTTCGCGTTCACCGAGACCAAAAACGTGTTCATCTCGACCAAGGAGTAGCGACATGTCGGACAGGCTTGCGGGCAAGGTCGCCGTGATCACCGGCGCGGGCGGCGGCATCGGCTTGGCCACCGCCCGACGATTCACGGCGGAGGGCGCGACCGTCGTGTGCGCCGACGTCGACACCGAGGCCGGCGAGAAGGCGGCCGCCGACGTCGGTGGCGCATTCGTCCGCACCGATGTGACCTCCGAAGCCGAGGTGCAGGCGCTGTTCCAGTACGCCGTGGACACGTACGGCGGGCTGCACATCGCGTTCAACAATGCGGGCATCTCGCCGCCCGACGACGACTCGATCCTCACGACGGGGATGGACGCATGGAAGCGAGTGCAGGACGTCAACCTGACATCGGTGTACCTGAGCTGCAAGTACGCGATCGAGCACATGCGCGCGGGCGGCGGCGGGTCGATCATCAACACCGCGTCCTTCGTGGCGGTGATGGGCTCGGCGACGTCGCAGATCTCCTACACCGCGAGCAAGGGCGGTGTGCTGGCCATGAGCCGCGAGCTGGGCGTGCAGTTCGCGCGCGAGGGCATCCGGGTCAACGCACTGTGCCCCGGGCCGGTCAACACGCCCCTGCTCCAGGAGCTGTTCGCCAAGGATCCCGAGCGGGCCGCCCGGCGGCTCGTGCACGTCCCCATCGGCCGGTTCGCGGAGGCCGACGAGATCGCGGCCGCGGTGACGTTCCTGGCCAGCGACGACGCGTCGTTCATCACCGCATCGACGTTCCTGGTGGACGGTGGCATCAGCGGCGCCTACGTCACCCCGCTCTGAGCACCAAAGTCCCGCACTTCAGAACATCACCACATACCGGCGTTATTGTCGGTAAAAGGCTCGCAATTGATCATTGCGGGCAATGATCAATTTGCGTCTTGACAGCGCCTGTTGATCCCGGCGAGAGTGTGCCGACGCACCCTGTGGTGATCGACAACTTGGCCGACCCAGACCAACTTCGTTGTCTTCCTGCATGCCCGTGCGGCTGTGGGAGGGGACCAACTTCATGCGTTTCATTCGGCGTTCGACCATGCCCAAAATCGGTCTGCGGGCCGTGGTCGTCGGATCGCTCGTCGCGGGCACGTTGGCCACCGTTGTCGGTGCGGCAAGCCCGGCGCAGGCGATCGGACCGAATGCGATCCGGACGTTCAGCAACACGTCCACGCTGGCCAGCACCGACGACGGCGCCACGGCGAAGGTTCCGCTCGGGTTCTCGTTGAACTTCTACGGGACCACCTACTCGCAGGTGATCGTCAACGAGAACGGCGCCCTGACCTTCGATCGGGCCGCCAACGCGAACTTCCTGAACGGCCCACTGACCGTCTTCGGGACGAAGATCATCGCACCGTTCAGTGCCGACCTGGACACTCGTCCGCTGGGCAGCAACCTCGTCACGTACGGCACGGGCACCGTCAACGGCCGTCCGTCCTTCGCGGCAACCTGGCCCGGCGTGGGCTGTTACGTCAACGCCACCACGACGAACAACAGCGTCCTCAACTACCTCCAGGTAGTGCTCATCGACCGCTCGGACACCGGCGTGGGGAACTTCGACATCGAGTTCAACTACGACCAGATCAAGTGGGACACCGCCGCCGAGGACAACACCCCGAGTGCCGGCAACAGCCAGTGCGTCGGCGGCACGAACGTCTGGGCGCCCCGTGCGGGGTATTCCAACGGTGTCGCCGCCGATACCGAACTCACCGGCTCCGGCATCACCGGCACCTTCCTGGACGGCGGCGTCAACAGTCTTGTCGGGCACAGCTTGAACAGCACCCAGCTCGGCCGCTACGTCTTCCGCAACCCGACGAGCACCTCTGTGGCTGGGACGCTGTCCGACGGCACGTCATCAGGCGCGACGCTGAACACCGATTACCGCAAGCCCGTCACCGATGCTGCCGTCCTCTCCGGGCAGACGGCGACGGCAGGCGGGACGATCACCTACACCGCCTACAGCAACGCGACCTGCACAACCAGTGTGGCGAGTGGCGGGACGAAGCCCGTGGTCAACGGAGTGCCGCCCGCGTCCAACCCGTTCAACCTAGGGGCCGGCACCTACTACCTCCTGTCCTCGTACTCGGGCGATGCCCAGAATCGCGCGGCGTCGACAGGGTGCGGCACTCAGGTGCTCACAGTGGCGCCCCTTCCCGTCACGGTGACCGCGAACGACCGGTCGAACACGTTCGGCGATGCCGATCCGGCCTTCACCTTCGTCGCGACGGGTCTGCAGGGCACTGACCGCTTCCTCACGCTGCCGTCGTGCGGCGTATCCGGAGCGCACGCCGGTGCCGGGACCTACCCGATCACCTGCTCGGGCGCTTCGGCCGGCGCCAACTACACCGTCAGCTACGTGGCGGGGACGCTGACCGTCAACCCGGCGCAGGCCACCGTGACAGCGGACGACCAGTCGAAGGTCTACGGCACCGCAGACCCCACATTCGGCTACCACACCAGTAGCGGCGTAACCCTGACCACGCTGCCGACCTGCGGGGTCAGCGGTGTGCACCATGACGTCGGAAACTATCCGATCGTTTGCAACCGCGCGGTGTCGGACACCAACCACACCCTGACCTACGTGGCCGGCTCGCTGAAGATCACCAAAGCGCCGGTCGTCGTCAGCCCCGACGACCAGGCCATCACCTTCGGGGACCCGGCGCCGCTTTTCACCTACTCGACTACGGGCCTGCTGGGCGCCGACACGCTCACCAATGGGCCGACGTGCGGCGTCGGCGGTCCGCATGTTGACGCCGGTACGTACCCGATCGGTTGCTCCGGCGCGGACGCTGGCGGCAACTACGTGATCAGCTACGCCGTAGGGCACTTGACCATCGCCAAGGCTGCGGTCGCCGTGGTGCCCAACTCGCAGGCGATCACCTACGGCGACGCCGACCCGACGTTCACCTACACGGTCACCGGACTGCCCAGCGGAGACTCGCTCGCGACCGTGCCGACCTGCCAGGTCGCCGGTGCGCACTCGGACGCGGGCAGTTACGCGATCACCTGTTCGGGCGCTGACGCCGGCGGCAACTACACGATCGACCAGTCGGCCAGCGCCGGCTTCACCGTGAGTCCCAGGACCGTCACCGTGACGGCCGCCGACCAGGCCATCACCTACGGCGACGCCGACCCGTCCTTCACGTCCACAGCCACCGGGCTGGTCCCCGGCGACTCCCTCTCGACGCCGGCCACCTGCGCGGTCGACGGCACGCACTCCGACGCTGGCAGCTACCGGATCACCTGCTCCGCGGCCGCCGCGAGCGCCAACTACGACATCCGGTACGCCGACGGCACGCTGACGGTGGACGAGGCTCCGCTGACGATCACCGCCGACAGCCAGAGCGCGGTGTACGGCAGCCCCGACCCGACGTTGAGCTACACAGTCGCCGTCCTGCACGACGGTGACCAACTCGACGCCGCCCCGACCTGCGCCGTCGAGTCGCACCACCACGTCGGCAGCTACGCGATCACGTGCTCCGATGCTGCGGCGCGCAATTACCGGATCGTCTATGCCGACGGCACGCTGACGATCACGCCGGCGACCGTCACGATCACCGCGGACGACCAGACCCGAATTTACGGCAACGCCGACTCACGATTCACCTACGCGTTGGCCGGGCTGCTCGGCGACGACTCCTTCACGACCCGGCCAACGTGCGGCGTCGACGGCAGCCATCGCGACACCGGCACCTACCCGATCACCTGCTCGGATGCGGACGCCGGTGCCGATTACACGATCGCCTACGCGCCCGGCATGCTGGCTGTGACGCCCGCGACCCTCCACATCGCGGCATCGGACGAGTCGACCGTCTACGGCGCGGGTGACCCGGCATTCGGCTTCCAGACCACCGGGCTCGTCGGCTCGGACACGCTGACCGCGCCGCCCGCGTGCGGCGTCGATGGCGCCCACACCGCGGCGAGGACCTACCCGATCACCTGCTCCGGCGCGGACGGCGGCAGCGACTACCTCATCGCCTATTCGCCGGCCACGTTGACCGTAAACCGGGCCGGGGTGATCGTCACCGCGTCCGACGCGACCACTGTGTACGGCACCCCTGACCCGGCCTTCGGCGACGCCGTCAGCGGACTGGTCGGCGACGACGTGCTGACGATCGAGCCGACCTGCGGCGTCGACGGTGTGCACCATGACGTCGGCCCCTATCCGATCACCTGCGCCGGGGCGGACGCCGGGGACAACTACACGGTCGACTACCTGCCGGGCACCCTGATGGTGACCAAGGCGTCGGCCGTGGTCACGCCCGACTCCCAGTCGATCGTGTACGGCGACCCCGATCCGACCTACGCCTACACGACGAGCGGGCTGGTCGGGGGCGATGCGCTCGTCCACGCGGCCATCTGCACGGTAAACGGGACGCACCAGGACGCGAACACGTACCCGATCACCTGCTCCGGCGCGGACGCGGGCGGCAACTACACGGTGGATTACGGCCCCGGGAGCTTGACGGTCGCCACGGCGCCTGGCGTTGTCACACCCGATCCGCAGGCGATCACCTACGGCGACCCCGATCCGACCTTCAGCTACACGGTCTCGGGCCTGAAGGGTGGCGACGCGCTCGGCACCCAGCCGACGTGCGGCGTCACTGGTTCGCACACCGCGGCCGGCCATTACGTCATCCGCTGCTCGGGCGCGGACGCCGGCCCCGACTACACGCTGGACCAGTCGGCGACCGCCACCCTGACCGTCCGTCCCAAGGCGATCATGGTGACCGCCGACAACCGGGGCATCACGTACGGCCAGGCCGACGCGGCGTTCACGTCG
>JAVHVH010000272.1:0-3582 GCA_032160665.1 Pseudonocardiales bacterium | reverse complement strand
AGCGGCCAAAGGAGCACGCCTCGAAAGCGTGTGTGGGTAAAACCACCGTGGGTTCGAATCCCACCGCCACCGCCAAAAGAACCCTTATTTCATAAGGGTTTTCAGGCTTTTGCTTCCAACCGTCAAGGGGTGGATAGGCGCCGTCGCGGTAGCGCTCGGTGGCTACCAGAGCCGCCTGGAGTGGCTACCACGGAGGCCGATTTTGCACGGAACCCGCCAAAATTCGGGGGCTCCAGCTGTCAACACGCACGCTTCGCTGGCGTATGTGCGGAACGCACTTTACGTTCGAATACAGGTGGGTGTAGCCCCCGTACGACTCCCAGGAGGCCCACTGCGTTCAGGCCGAGAAGGTTGTTCTCGCCATCTTGGATCAGCGAAGCCTGGCAGTCGCGAAGCAGTTTCTCGAGCGGGTACTCGGGGGTGAGGCCAGCGGCGCCGAAGAGTCGCATCGCTCGGTACCGCAGGCCTGGGGCTCGCGATCGCACGCGAGATTGCGCTTGCACACCGCGGAGGCATCGCGATCTTCGACAGTCACGCAGGCGGCACCCGGGTGGTCATCACGCTTCCACGAGCGGCCGGCCCGGTTGCGGCAGCCGGGTTAGCTCCGCCGTGATCGAGGCGCCACAGGACCCGCGCGGCGGCCAGCAGCCTTACGCACCTCTATCGCGCGAGTGGTCGGCGAGGAACGGGTAGCTCGGCGTCGACTGCGTCAGCGAGGTCGCAGGGACTTTCGACCGGATCGAGCGTGTCGATTTGTGTGGCGAGGGCCCGAACGTGGGCCCGGAAGCTTTCGCGCTCCTTGGGGTCGAGGGGGGTCAGCAGGCGGGCCTCCGCAGTCTGGAGGCGGTCATCGAGAGCCGCCAGGAGTTTGGCGCCCTGCTTGGTGGCGACGATGCGACGGGCGCGCCGGTCAGCCGGATCGGGGCGGCGCTCGATCAGGCCGGCAGCTTCCAGGTCGTCGAGCAGGTAGGTCATGACCGTGCGGTCGACTCCGAGGTGCTGCGCAAGTGCGAGCTGGCTGCCAACCGTGCCGTGTGCGGCAGCGGCGAGCACCTGATAGCCGCGGGGACCGCCGGGTAGGTCAGCGACCGCGTCGTGCGCGGCCGTGACGTAGGCCCGGAAGACCGTCCCGAGTCCCCATCCAAGATCGTCTGCGAGCGCAGCGCCGCAGCCGTCGACAGGCACTGCGCCGTCTCGGTGCTCAACGACATCGCTCACGGCGTCATCGTAACGGTCAGCCGGAGGAAAGTCTTGCAAGACGATGTTCTGTAGACAAGATGATCTGAGACACCTACTATCTGGTTATGAGGCGCGGGATGGCCGCGAGCACACGGGACGGGAGTTGACATGACGGCACGAACGGACGGAGACCGACCGACGGTGGTGGTGGTCGGCGGTGGCTACGGCGGCATACGCGTGGCCAAGGCACTCGATGAGACCAGCGACGTCGTGCTGGTCGAGCCGAAGGACGCCTTCATGCACAACATCGCCGCCCTGCGGGCTCTGGTCGACCCATCCTGGCTGCCAAGGATCTACTTTCCCTACGAAGGACTGCTCGCGAACGGTCGAGTGGTGCGAGACCGCGCCGTCCTCGTCGAACCGCATCGGGTCGTGACTGCCGCCGGCGAGCAGATCGACGGCGACTACATCGTGCTCGCCACCGGGTCCAGCTACCCCTTCCCTGCGAAGACCGACCTCGTCGACACCGGCCACGCCCAGGAGCAGGTCCGTGCGACGCATCGCGCGCTCGAGCGCGCGGATCGGGTTCTGCTGATGGGCGCCGGCCCGGTCGGTATCGAGCTGGCCGGCGAGATTCGCCACGTTTGGCCGAACAAGTCGATCGTTCTGCTCGGTGTCGCCGACGAGGTGCTGGGCGGTCCGTACGTGCCCGAACTGAAGGCAGAGCTTCTGCGCCAACTTGTCGATTCCCGCATCGAGGTGTTGCTGGGCAGCCCGCTCAGGCAACCACCGCCCACCGAGCCGGGCGAGCTCGGGACCTTCACGGTGACCACCGACGCCGACGTGGACGTGACTGCCGACATCTGGTTCCGCTGCTACGGCGTGGTGCCCAACAGCGACTACCTGGGGACACAGCTGGCCCCAGCTCGCCGCACCGACGGGTTCATCGACGTCACTCCCACACTGCAGGTGACCGGACAAACAACTGTGTTCGCCGTAGGGGACCTGTCCACCGCCGACGCCAAGATGGCCGGCTTCGCCAGTCGCGAAGCCGCCGTCGTCGTGGACAACATCAACGCACTCGCGCAAGGAAGAACCGACCTCACCGAATACGAGTCCATGGGCGCCGCCATCGCAGTGCCCATCGGACCCACCGGCGGAGCCGGCCAGTTCCCCGGGCAAGAAGGCATCGTCGGGCCTGAGGTCATCGCCGAAGTAAAAGGCCGCGACCTGATGGTCGACCCGATCGGCGAACTCTTCGGGCTGGCGACGGCGGCGGGCGCGCCCGCGCGATGACTACCCAGGACATTGAGTTCGGCTTGGATTCGTTCGTTCCGATCAGCGTGGACGCGTCCGGTCACGAGCTCAGTGGCGACGTCGTCATCCGCAACACGGTCGAGGAGGCAGTCCTCGCCGATGCTGTCGGGATCGACTCGTTCAACATCGCCGAGCACTACCGCCCCGACATGATGGACTCCGCGGGGCAGGTGATCTTGGCTGCGATCGCCGGCCGAACCGAACGCATCCGGCTTGGCACAGCCGTGACTGTGCTGAGTACGCAAGATCCCGTTCGCGTGTTCACCGAGTTCTCCACGCTCGATGCCGTGTCGAACGGCCGTGCGCAACTCATTCTCGGCCGAGGCTCGCTGACCGAGTCGTTCCCGCTCTTCGGACTCAAACTCAGCGACTACGAAGAGCTCTTCGAGGAGAAGCTCGACCTGTTCACGCGCTTGCTACGGGACCAACCCGTCACATGGTCGGGCAAGTTCCGCTCCCCACTCACCAACGCCTTCCTGAGTCCTCCGCTCCAGCCGGGACATCTGCCCACCTGGGTAGGTGTCGGAGGCAGCCCGCAGTCGGTGATCCGAGCCGCACGCTACGGGTTGCCGCTGATGCTCGCGGTCATAGGTGGGCCGCCCGAACGATTCGCACCGTTGGTCGACCTCTACCGGCGCGCGCTCGACAAGTACGGGCAACCCCAGCTGCGAATCGGAATGCACTCACACGGATATGTCGCCCCGACCGACCAAGAAGCCGTCGACATCCAGTGGCCGCACTGGGCTCACGTGATGGGCAACGCAGCTGCCGAGCGTGGATGGGCGCCTCCGACGATGCGTCGATTCCAATCCGAGATTGAGGAGGGATCGCTCTATCTCGGGTCGCCAGAGACGGTCGCCACGAAGATCGCGTGGGTTATCCGATTGCTCGGGCTCAGCCGATTCGACCTGGCGTACGCGACGGGGCGCGTCCCGCACGAGCAGAAGATGGCGACGATCGAGCTTTACGGACGCGAGGTGATTCCGCGAGTCAGGAAGCTGCTTGCAGATCCTGATGCCGAACTGGGCGCCGGCGTCCGCCCGGTGGGTGCCAGCGCCGGGTCGTCCAATGCCCGGACGTGAGGCC
>JAVHVH010000256.1:0-38377 GCA_032160665.1 Pseudonocardiales bacterium | reverse complement strand
TTGCGGTTGTGCTGCTCGAGCTCGCGCTGGTCGAGCTGGGCGTCGGGGCCGCTCCGGCGCTGCCGCCCGTTGGCACGAGCCAGACGGCGGCGGTGACGGCGAGAGCCGTGCCGCCAGCAGCGAGCAGAGTGCGCGGCCGCACATGCGAGGTTAGGAACATGTTGTGCCCTCCTGATGAGGTTGCGATGAATGACATCCCAACGATCGCTGCGCGATCTCTGTGCGTCGCCATAGCGAGCACCAATCTTCGATTGGAGCGAGCCGCAAATGTGACTGGGGGATAGCACCCACCTCGCCGTGATGTGGGTCACGTTCCGCGGCGTAGGTGTGTGAACGACCGCTGCTCGGTCCTCGCCGTCCTGTTCGGTGCGGACTGCGCGGACGAGCGAATGAGCGAGTCTCGGGCGGGGAAGATGCCGATGACGTCGGTGCGGCGGCGGTCGCCGAACGGCGCGCCACACTCGGCGGTGGCCGTCTCACATCTCGACGCCCCGCACGACGGGAGCGAAGATCACACACCACGTCTATCGACGCAACTGTGATGTGCTCAGGTCGGCGTGATCAGCTCGCGAGGGCGATGTTGCGTGCGTAGACGTGGATGTCCGTGCCGGCTTCTCCACGGAGTCTGAGGCGGTAGGACATGGCATCGCGGTGCACGTGGGTGGGTTTGAGCAAGTCCTGCGCGGTGCGGAGGACGAGCAGTTGCTGGGTCGTGTAACTAATGCCAGCCAGCGCCAGTCGACGGCCGTCGGACAACTCAAGGGCGACGCCGCCCGGCGCCCGGTAGATCGTGACCACGTAGCCGACGGCGCCGGTCAGATAGCGCTGGACTTCTCGTTCGAGGCGAAGGAGTTCATGCCGCGCGACCCCGTTCAGGTGTTCGTCGAGCTCACGCATATCGCGCTGTGCAAATGTTCTTGCCAGCGGATCATGAGCGGTGCGACGCCGGCGGCGAAGGCGTCGCGCGAGGCGGTAGGGGATGAGCGTGGCGAGCAATGTCACCGCGACCCATATGAAGACGAACATGCGGACCTCCTGAACCGGACGGTGCCTGGGTCAGGCGCTGTGCTGTGCATGCTCGCGTTCGACTGCCAACCGGGCGAGTTCGACGCGGGAACGGACGTGGAGCTTGCGGAAGACCTGGCGCAGATGGAAGGCGACGGTGTGCGCGCTGATGAACATCTCGGTGGCGACCTGGCGGTTGGTCAGGCCCAGCGCGACCAGTTCCGTGATCTGGGCTTCGGTTGAGGTCAGGGCCGCCCAGCCCGATGCCGGGCGCTCCTCGTAGCTCCAGTGCCGGATGCGGACCCCGAGATCGCGCAGCAGCAACCGCAGCCGAGCGCTGTCACGCGAGGATCCGATCTGGTCGTAACAGGCCAGCGCCTCGCGGTAGTGGGCAATGGTTTGCTCACGTAATCCACGATCGGAGCTGTCGACGGCCCGGACCTCCGCTGAGGCGGCGCGGGTCCAGAGCAGCGCGTGCTCGCGCACGACATCGTGAGGCGGACGGAGGTTCGGGATCGTCGGCTCGGTGTACAACTGATGCGTCATCGCGGGTACCCCCGGATCGTCGTGCGTGTGACTTCCGGTCGCCCAGTGGTGCGACCGATAAGGCCTAAGCGTGGCTGGGCCGAGGGCTCAAGTCGCCACGGCCAGCCACCATCTTGGGGGGATGGCTGGCGCCACCCAGGCACTACCTGCTAGCCATAAGTCGGGGACGGTCCGTCGCCGGCTGCGGAGCCAGATATCTGGCGCCGACTGCCACTACGAGCAGCGGTGTCCCCAGAATGATGAAGAGGTCGGCGACGTTGGCGTACTGCTGACCGATGTGGATGAAGTCGACCGCGCCGCGGCCGCTGCCCGGAGCGGTCACGTAGTGCAGGCCGAGCCGGTCGAGCAGGTTGCTGCTCCAGCCGCCGATCATCATGCATCCTGATATGAGGACGGCGAGCGAATGTCGACGACGCCACAGAATGGATATGGCGATGCTCAACAATGCGACATCGAGCAAATCGAGCAGCGAACCTCCGACGGGATCGGCGTACCACCCGCCAACGGTCGATCCGACGAGGAAGTCGCCACCGTGGTTGATGTGCGCTGTTGACGTGTGTCGCCAACCCCACCATTTCGTTGCCTGATCGAGAACGATTATTGCCGCAAACAATGCGGTCACGACCGATCGCTGACGGATTTTGCGACGAAGTTCGAGCGCGGATCCGGGCCGTTGCCACAATCTCGGGGTTGGACGGACCTCGCTTAGTACCTGCATAGCTGCTCCCGAGACCGGATGCCAAAGTGTCATTTATCAGCCTGGCTTTGACCCGGGCTCAGGTCGTCAGTGCCAGCGACCATCTTCGGACGTGGCTAGTGCTACGCGGCATTACCCGTTAGCCGGAAATGTGCGAGTGCAGGCGCTCACACGCGCACCGCGGCGAAGGGCCCGAGCAGCTCTGACTGGACGGCTTTCAGGTAGTCAAGCGCGTCCGACAAGCTCAGCCGGGCGTCCGGATGCTTGGTGAGCAGGCCATCGATCACCGGTCGAAGGCAACCGGCGTGACGCGTCGGCCGAGGAGGCTCGTTCTTCACGGCCTCGAGGGTCGAGAACGCGGACAGCTCGTCAAAGGGCTGATGCCCCTCGACCGCCGCGTAGAGAGTGGCGCCGAGTGAGAACAGGTCCGAGGCGGGACCAAACCGGCCCTCGCGAATCGACTCCGGCGCCATGTACGGGGGACTGCCGACGATCTGGCCGGACTTGATCGCCGGTGCCTTGCCGCCCCGAGAGGCCAGCCCGAAGTCGACTAGCACGACGCGTTCCGCGCTGCTCAGCTGGACGTTGCCGGGCTTCACGTCTCGGTGGACGATGCCCTCCCGATGAACCGCCTGTAATGCCTCCAGCAGCTGCACAGCGATACCCACGACTCGCCCGGGGTCCAGGCGCCCCTCTTCGCGTATCGCCTGTGCCAACGTCTGCCCGGACAACGCCTCCATGACAATCCATAGTCGGCCGTCCTCAGCGGCGAGGTCGTAGACGCTGACGACGCCACGGTGCCGGACTTGCGCCGCGGCCTGGGCCTCACTGAGCACCCGTGCGCTGGCTGCCCGCTGGTCGATGACTTCCTCAGGCAGCGTGAATTCCTTGATCGCGACGGGTCGGACAAGGACCTCGTCTGCGGCGAGCCACACATCGCCCATGCCGCCCCGGCCGAGCACACGTTGCAACCGATATCGACCAGCAACGATGCGTCCTGGCCTGCCCCCGCGTCTCGGCCGTGCTGCGATCGGCGGTGTTCCCGGGGTCTCGAAGGGCAGCCAGCTGCGGGTCTCGGACAGCGCACGGATCTGCGACTGACTCTGACCACGCTCAATGCTCATGACGCCTTCTTCGGACGGGATCGCGAGATGGGTTTAGCTACCAAGCCGCTTCGGGTCGGCTGGCCTCGCGGAAAACGTCCAGCGCGCGAATCAGATCGTTCAGGCCCACGCGGCCGCCTACGGAGGCGGTGCGGGCCCAGTACTCCAGATCCGCGGTCACCGCGGTGACCGCCATCTGGCTGGCTTGCTCCGGACTCAGCTCGTCGTGATCCATGCCGTCGTCTCGTTTCGCGAGTTGTGTGTACGGGACGAGAACAGCGTCGCGTGACGTCCATGCCCGCCACATCACCGCCAGCGCCCGTCGTGCATGCCAGATGACCGGGGTTCCGCATTCCTGCTAGCGGGCAATGCCAGGGTCCGACGAGTAGACCTACTCGAATGAGCGATGCAACTGCCGAGGGCGGTCGGCATGCTTGTCGCGGAGGTATAAACCGGATCGATGGTCACGCACCAAGCCGCACCCCCGACCACTCACCCGATCGGGGGAAATTACCGATGCTAAGGCCGCCACCAGTGACGCACGGCACCACAGCCCGCAGTGCCGATTCGAACCCGAGCGGGCGAGAGTCGACCACGTTCCGAGACCGCAGACGACGGACGTTGGTGCTGACCTGTGCCGTGGCCATGCTGCTCGCGGGGATACTCATCACCGCGGCGAATGTCGATGGTGACAGCGGCCACGACGTGCTCAGTCTGCTCAGGTCCGTCGGCCGGGATTTGCTTTCTCTGCGGTGGCAGTACATGGGCGTGGTACTCGCCCTCGCGGTATTCCACTATGTGGCGACCGCGGTCGCCGCACGGTCGGCGGCCGGAATTCCGCTGCCATTTGGCGAGACATTGCTCGTCCAGTTCGCTGCCGCCGCAGCCAATAGGCTCACGCCGGCGGGCCTAGGTGCAGCTGCGGTCACCGTGCGCTACTTCACTCGACGGGGGCTGCGCCTTCCTGCAGCGCTCGGCGCCGTAACAGCGCTGAATGTTCTCGGCGCCGTGGCCGATCTGATCGTTCTGTCGGCGTTGGTGTTGGGCGGCCGGTGGGTGGGTCTGTCGGGGGGGCCACAGGAGCTCACGCTATTAGGGAGCCGCATCGCGCACCTCGTGGCGCCGCTGGGCTCGCCTTGGCTTTGGTCGGCGGCGATCGCCGCCGCTATCGGACTCGCCGTGCTCTGGATCAGATCGCGGCGCGCTGGAAACACTGGTCGCTGGCGGCAATTCGGGACGTCCATCAGCCACCTGCTGCGTCACCCTTCGGCGCTCGCGACGCTGATCATCGCGTCGGGCGCGACAACCCTCATCCTCGCCTTCGCGTTCGTTGCAAGCACCACGATGATCCCCGGACCACTGCCCCATGCCAGCCTGGGTGCGCTACTCATCGGATTCATGATCGGCGCTGCAGCCGGATCTGCGGTCCCGGTACCGGCGGGACTCGGTTCGACGGAAACGGCTCTCGTTGCCGTTCTCATCGAGGCGCACGTGGCCGCGAGCCGCGCCGTCGAGGAGGTGCTGATCTTCCGCGTCGTTACCTTCTGGCTCCCCGCGGCGCTCGGCGTGCTCGCGCTCCGAAAACTCAACCGACGACGAGCGCTCTGACGACGGTCATCGGCCGGATCGGCGGTGCACGTGGCACAAGCGGCCGGGGCCGGGCCTCGCGCTCGGCTACTCGCCCGGGCCGGCATCCGGCTGCTGCCCGGTGACGACCGTGACTGGAAGCGCGCAGCACACCGTTGTGCCGCTGCCCGCCGGGCTGTGGATGGACAGAGTGCCGCCCAGCGCGTCGATGCGGTCCTTCAGACCGACCAGCCCCGAGCCCCGGAGCGGGTCCGCGCCGCCGACGCCGTCGTCCCGCACGCAGACCCGGAGCGTGCCGCCGGAGGTTTCCACCTCCACCGCGACGACCGAGGCGCGTGCGTGTTTCGCCGCGTTGGTGAGCATCTCGGAGACGACGTAGTAGGCGCCCACCTCGATCGGCTCGGGGAGCCGGCCATCGATCCGCACGTCCAGCTCCACCGGGACGGCTGAGCGCCGCGCTAGTGCGCGCAGCGCAGGCGGCAGCCCTTCGCTCGACAGGATCGCCGGATGGATGCCGCAGCAGATCTCCCGTAGCTCATCGGTGACGCCCATGAGTTCCGCGGCCACGTCCGTGATTGCGGTACCGATCTCGTCGCTCCCGTTGGGGGCCGCCGCCAGTCGCAGCCGGAGCGCCAGCGCGATGAGGTGTTGCTGCGCGCCGTCATGGAGGTCCCGCTCGATCCGCCGGCGGGCGTCATCCGACGCCGCGACGATTCGCGCGCGAGAGGTGATGAGCTCGGCGCGGCTCTGCGCGTTCGCGACCGCGGTGGCGACCAGGTCTGTGAACTCCGTCGTTCGCTGCTCGGTGTCGGGCGGCAGCGGCCCCTGCCCGGACCCGACGGCGATCATTCCCCACAGCCGGCCGTCGACGTGTATCGGCACGCCTACAGCGGACCGAAGCCCCTCGCGGAGGTAGGGCTCCCCGCCCGGAAGCTCGGCGTAGTCATTGACCCGGGCCGCCTCGCCGGTGCTCCAGACTGTCGCGGTCAGTCCGGTCGCCGGAAAGCCCTCCCAGGGTTTCCCGACCCGCACGTGGGGTCCGAATGTTCCTTCGTTGGCGACGAGCGTCGCTGTTCCGTCCAGCTCGAACCGGATCATCCTGGCGGTGCCGGTACCGAAGTGCCGAAGAACTTCCCGGGTCGCGGCCGCGAACACTTGCTCGGGCGGTTCGCCCCGCGCGACCAGCATGGCCAGGCGGCGCAGCGCCGCCTGCGTGTCCACGAGTCCATGCAGTTCCTGGTGGGCCTGAGCGTTGCCGATCGCGGTGGCGGCGAGCTCCGTGAAGTCCGTCATGCGTTCGGCGGTGTCGAGGGGGAAGCGCCCTCGGCTCGTCAACACGACCATCACGCCCCACAAGCTGCCATCGACGATGATCGGGCTCGCCACCATCGACCGGACGCCCAGCTCGCGGAGACCGACGGAGACCGGGTCCGACATGTTGGCCCATAGTTCCTCGTCGACCCGGGCGGAGCGGCCGGTACGCCACACCATCGCCGGGGGAAGGAAGTCGCGCAGTTCCACGCGCACCCCGACCGGCCGCATGTACGAGGCCGCCCCGACCCCTCCGACGACCACGAGCGCGGTCCCGTCCGGCTCATAGCGGGCCACGCCGGCGCTGTCCGCGTCGATCAGCCGACGGACTTCCTCGGCGACGGTGGAGAACACCGCGGCCGGCTCTGCGCCGCCCGCGACCAGTGTGGCCACGCGCCGCAGAGCGGCCTGCTCATCGGCAAGCCGACGCAACCGTGCATGGTCGGGTGAATCACGGCCCGTACCCGGGTGGGCGACAGGACCCACATCCACGCGCTTATCTGGCGCGTTCATGGCGACACGGTAGCTCCGATGTTCTGTGGGCCGACCGAGCTGGGCGCGGTGGCGGCTGCCGCCGCTGGTTCCACAAGCGCAGGGCTGCGGGCCTACTCGGGCCAGTCCGAGTTCTCGATGATGTCCACGAAGTTGCCGCGCTGGTAACCGGGGACGAAGCGCTCCAGGACGTCGGCTTTGACGTTGCCGAACGTCGTTTCCGGTTTGGGCGCGATCCCTTCAGTGAACGCCTGGAGGATGCTGCGCTTGAAGTCCGGACGCGGGTGCAAGGCGGTGATCTCGGCGCGAGTGGCGTCGCTGATGTCGTGGTACCCGATGCCGAGCACGTCGTATTCGACCCCCGCCGTAACAAGGGCGACCTCGGGTTCCATGAACTCCGGGATGGCTGGTGTGGTGTGCAGGGCGATGGCGGTCCAGACCCTGCGAATGCTGTCCTCGGGCACGCCATGGCTCTGCAGGAAGCGGCGGGCTTCGTCGGCGCCGTCCACCTCGAAGCGCCGGCCGCTGCTGCGGAATTGCTCGTTCAGACCGAGGTCGTGAAACATCGCTCCGATGTAGAGCAGTTCGGGGTCGAAGCTGAGCCCTCGGTTGCGGCCCTGCAGGCTGCCGAACCAGAAGACCCGGCGGGAGTGGTTGTAGACCAAATCGGTCGTGGATTCGCGTACCAGGTCTGTGGCGTCTCGGGCCAGCTTGGTGTCCGGGACCGTCACCCCGGCCGCGGTGTGTCCGCTGCTCGACATCACTACCTCCTTGTGTCGCTCCTTGTGTCGCGTGAACGCCCGGCGCGAAATGGCGCCTATCGCTCACGATTCGCGCATCGATGTGGCCCGGTCTGCCCGGCAGACCGCCAGTCCCGCTACCGGCTAGCCGGTAGCGGGAGACGAGCGAAATCCCGGGCCGCGCCAGCCGTGGCCGAATTTCCCGCTAGCTGGAATGCGGCGCCGCCGAATCCCTGGCACGGTGATCTAATGCCTCTGCGGTGCCTGCTCGTTGATGACAACGAAGCCTTCCTCGAGGCGGCCAGCGTTCTTCTTCAGCGAGAGGGCATGACGGTCGTCGGCGTTGCGTCGAGCACCGCCTGCGCGCTCCGGCGGGCTCGTGCGCTTCAGCCGGACGTCATCCTCATCGACATCGGGCTCGGGGAGGAGAGCGGCTTCGATCTTGCCCGGCTCCTCGCTGGGGACGGTGCGGGCAGCAACGCCCAACTGATCTTGATCTCGGCGCGCGCCGAAACCGATTACAAGGAATTGATCGCCGACAGCCCGGCCGCTGGGTTCTTGGCGAAGTCGGAGCTGTCCGCGCAGGGGATCGGCCGGGTCCTCGGCCGATCGTGAGCAGTACGCCGCGCGTCGGCGTCCGTTTTCCCTTCCCCCATTCTCATCAATGCCACGAGCTCTCTTTTCCGCGCGCCGAAAGGCGCCCAGTTGCAGCTAGCCGGAACTCGGCAGTTCGGTTGGCAGGGGGACAAAACGCCCGCTGGCAAGGATGACACGCCAACCACATGCGCGAAACGTGGAGATCACCGCAGGAAACGGAATCCAGGGCAACGAAAGGCGGTGGGTCGCCGGATACAAGTCGCCGGCGGTCAATCCGCGGCCTGGTCGGGCCGCTTCCAAGTCAAAAGCAAGGAGGAAGCAGATGGCAAACGTCATCACGGGTGAAAGAGAAATGGCAGTGGTGGCTGCCCCACAATTGGGGGTCGCTACTCGGAAGTACGCCGTCGAGGTAATCGGGACGTTCTTCCTCGTATTCACGGTGGCAGTCAGCGTGCTGAGCCATAGCACGTACACCCCGTTTGCGGCCGGCGCCGTCCTGATGGTGATGGTCTACGCCGGCGGGCACATCTCCGGCGGCCACTACAACCCGGCCGTCACCATGGCGGCGCTGTTGCGGCGCCGGATCGGGATCGGCGATGCCGTCGCGTACTGGATCGCGCAGATCGCGGCCGGCCTGATCGCTGGGGTGGTCGCACGCGCGGTCGTAAACCCCGCGACGGTGACGGCACTGCACCCGTCCGGTCACGCCCTCGCGGCCACGGCCGTAGTGGAGTTCCTGTTCACCTTCGCCCTGTGCTACGTGGTGCTCAACGTCGCCACCAGCAAGGACCAAGAGGGGAACTCTTTCTTCGGCCTGGCGATCGGTTTCACCGTCCTGGCCGGCGCGTTCGCCGTCGGCGGGATCTCCGGAGGTGCGTTCAATCCGGCCGTGACGTTCGGCGCCGCAGCTGGAGGCCTCTTCGCGTGGTCGACGCTCTGGGTCTACATCGTGGTGCAAGCCGTCGCTGGCATCGCTGCAGGCCTCACCTTCCGCGCACTCAACCCAGCCGACAAGTGATCCAACCCAACAAGGAGACACAAGTATGACCACCACACAACCCAGGCCCACGACGACCGACGCCGGCATCCCGATCGAAAGCGACGAACACTCGCTCACGGTCGGCCCGGACGGCCCGATCCTGCTGCAGGACCATTACGTCATCGAGCAGATGGCTAACTTCAACCGCGAGCGGGTGCCGGAGCGCCAGCCGCACGCCAAGGGTGGCGGCGCGTTCGGCCGGTTCGAGGTCACCAGCGACATCAGCGCGTACACCAAGGCCGCGTTGTTCCAGCCGGGCACCACGACCGAGATGGTGGCCAGGTTCTCCACCGTCGCCGGCGAGCACGGCAGCCCGGACACGTGGCGTGACCCCCGCGGGTTCGCGCTGAAGTTCTACACGTCCGAGGGCAACTACGACATGGTCGGGAACGACACCCCGGTGTTCTTCCTGCGCGACCCGATCAAGTTCCAGCACTTCATCCGCTCCCAGAAGCGCCGGGCCGACAGCAACCTGCGCGACCACGACATGCAGTGGGACTTCTGGACCCTGTCGCCGGAGACGGCGCACCAGGTGACCTGGTTGATGGGCGACCGCGGCATTCCGCGGACCTGGCGGCACATGAACGGCTACTCCAGCCACACCTACATGTGGATCAACGCGCAGGGCGAGAAGTACTGGGTGAAGTACCACTTCATCAGCGACCAGGGTGTCGAATGCCTCACCCAGGCCGAGGCCGACGCGCTGGCCGGGTCGGACAGCGACTTCCACGTCCGCGACCTGTTCGAGGCGATCGGACGCAGTGAGTTCCCGAGCTGGACCCTCAAGGTGCAGCTCATGCCGTTCGCCGACGCGGCGACCTACCGGTTCAACCCGTTCGACATGACCAAGGTCTGGCCGCACGCCGACTACCCGCTCATCGAGGTCGGCAAGATGACCCTGAACCGCAACCCGGCCGACTATCACTCCGAGATCGAGCAACTGGCTGTCGAGCCCAGCAACCTCGTCCCGGGGATCGGGCCGAGCCCGGACAAGATGCTGCTGGGTCGGATGTTCGCCTACCCGGACGCGCACCGCGCCCGCATCGGGGTGAACTACAACCAGCTCCCGGTCAACGCTCCCAAGTCGCCCGTGAGCAACTACAGCACGGCTGGCAACATGCGCTTCCGCAACGCCACCGACCCGGTGTATTCGCCGAACTCCAAGGGCGGCCCGCGCGCCGACACCGGCCGCTACGGCGAGCCCGCCGGCTGGTACACCAACGGGGAGATGGTCCACGCCGCGCAGACCCTGCACGCCGAGGACGACGACTGGGGCCAGGCCGGCACGCTGGTGCGTGAAGTGTTCGACGATGCAGAACGTGACCGGCTGGTCAGCAACATCGTCGGCCACCTGCTCGGTGGCGTCACCGAGCCGGTGCTCGAGCGTGCCTTCGAGTACTGGAGCAACGTCGACCAGGAACTGGGCGAGCGGGTCGAGAAGGGCGTCCGCGCCGGACAGTCCTGATCGGCTGATCGCACCGTGATGAACGAGGGGCCCGGCGCCGGCAGGTACCGGGCCCCTCGTCCCATCCGCAAAGCCGAATCCCCGACGACGAAATCACTGAACGAACGGTCAAATGCGATGACGATTGTCAGCCTGAGCGTGTCCCACCGGATCGCTCCGACCGAGCTGCTCGAAAAGCTTGCCGTGCCGGCCACCGAGCTGGACGACCTGTTGACCCGGCTGCACGCGGTGCCGACGATCGACGAGGTGGTCGTCCTGTCGACCTGCAACCGGGTCGAGGTCTACGCGGCCACGCCCGGCCCGGTCGAGCAGGCGACCCAGGCTGTCGCCGACCTCCTGGCCGCCCATGGGCGGGTTCAGGTCGGCGACGTCGTGCGGATGGCCGGCATCCGAGTCGGCGGCGCGGCCGCCGAGCACTTGTTCTCGGTCGCGTGCGGGCTCGATTCGATGGCCGTCGGTGAGGAACAGATTGTCGCCCAGATCAAGTCCGCCGCCCGCGCAGCCGCCGCGGCCGGAACCACCGGCTCTGTTATCACTGGTCTGATCGACGCGGCACTGCGGGCCAGCAAGCGCGCACGCACGGAGACCACGATCAGCACCGAAGGCATCTCGCTCGCGCGAGCTGGTCTCGACCTCGCCGCCGCCCATCTTGACGGGCTCGCCACGCGCCATGCGGTCGTGCTGGGGACCGGCAGCATGGGCAAGCTCGCGGCACGACTGCTCCGCGAGTCCGGCATCGGGCGGCTCTCGGTGGCCAGCCGCAACGCGGCGCGAGCCGCCGAGGTGGCCGCGGCGGTGGGTGGCGACCACCTGAGCGCCAGCGACGTGCCCGCCATGCTCGCCGACGCCGACATCCTGGTCTCCGCCACAGGAGCCGCCGCACCCGTCGTGACCGCCGAGCAGGTGCGGGCGGCCCGGGGGCAGGCGGGCGATCGTCCGCTGTTCGTCCTCGACCTGGGGATGCCGCCGGATGTGGACCCCGCCGTGGGGCAGCTGGCCGGGATCACGCTCGTCGATCTCACCGCACTCGGCCGGCACCTGGCCGACGGCGAGGTGCCGGACCAGGTCCCCCAGGTCCGCGCCATTGTCGCCGCAGAGGCCGCCGCGTACATGGCCCGGCAGGAACAGGCGGCGGCGGCGCCCGTCATCGCCGCGATGCACGCGCAGATCAGGCAGCTCGCGGATGCCGAGCTGGACCGGCTCTACGACCGGCTCCCGGATCTCAGCGAGCAGCAGCGGGCCGAGACCGCCGCCGCCGTCCACCGCATCCTGCGCAAGGTCCTGCACCGGCCGACCGTCCGGGCCAAGGAATTCTCCACCGGCCCGAGCGGGCCGGTGTATCTCGACGCGCTGCGCCAGCTCTTTGACCTGAGTGTGGGGTCTACAGAGGGCGCGAACGGAGCCCGGCCGTGAGGACGCAGCGCGGTGCGCACCTCGACGCCAGCGTGCCGCCGAACTTGTACGCGTCGATCATGGGCACCGGCATCGTCGCGGTCGCGGCGGTGTCCTTGCCGTGGCAGCCGCGCGGCCTGCACACCGCCGCCGTCGTGGTCTGGGCGCTCGCCGCCGTCTTGCTTGTCGCACTCCTCGCCGCGACCGTCACCCATTGGGCGCGCGACCCCGAGGCGGCCCGACGCCACCTCCTCAACCCGGTGATGGCGCACTTCTATGGCGCTCCGCCGATGGCCTTGCTGACAGTCGGAGCCGGGACGATCCTGCTCGGCCGCGAAGTGATCGGCCAGCGGGCGGCGGTCGATATCGACTGGGTCTTGTGGGTCGCCGGCACCGTGACCGGCTTGGCTGCCGCCGCGGTAGTGCCGTTCTTCACGTTCACCCGCCACGACGTCAAACCCGAGAGCGCGTTCGGCGGGTGGCTGATGCCGGTGGTGCCACCGATGGTGTCGGCCTCTACGGGAGCGCTGCTGGTCCCGTACGCGCCGGCCGGCCAGGCCAGGTTGGCGCTACTACTCTCGTGCTACGCGATGTTCGGGCTGTCCCTGCTCGCCTCGATCGTGGTCATCACCCTCATCTGGCACCGCCTCGCCGTCTACAAGACGGGCGACGCGACGATGGTGCCGACCCTGTGGATCGTGCTCGGGCCGCTGGGGCAGTCGATCGCCGCCGCCAACCTGCTCGGCGGCGTCGCCCACCAGGCCATACCGGCCCCGTACTCGACCGCCCTGCAGGCCTTCGGCGTCGTCTACGGCGTGCCGGTGTGGGGCTTCGCCGTGTTGTGGGGTGCGATCGCGGGCGCGATAACAGTGCGTACCGTCCGCGAACACCTGCCGTTCTCGCTGACCTGGTGGTCGTTCACCTTTCCCGTCGGCACCTGTGTCCTGGGCACGTCCGAGCTCGCCGTGCACACTGGATCGGACCTGTTTCACGGGGCAGCTGTGGTGTTCTACGTCGGCCTCGTCGCCGCTTGGATCACCGTCGCGCTCCGCACCGCGCGAGGCAGCGTGCGCGGAACCCTGTTCGTCGCACCGGCCGCGACGGTCACGACGTCGGCCGGTCATTACGTCGCGGGGTGATCCGCCTGCCCGGCTTGTGGGTATCGCGGGATCCCGGTTAGCAGCAATGCGCCGCCCCGGGCGCCGCAGCCATGCTGGAGCAGATGACTGAGCTGCGAGTGAAACCCGGAACCCAAGCGGCCGCCCGCCGGACAACGAGCTGGCCGCTGGTATTGATCTGCACTGCACAGTTCGTCTTGCAGCTGGATTTCAGCATCGTCAACGTCGCCCTCCCGTCGATCCAGCGGGAACTGCACGTCACGCCGGCCAGCCTGCAGTGGATCATCACAGGCTATGCGCTCACCTTCGGCTCCCTGCTGCTGACGGGGGGCCGGATCGGCGATCTGACCGGCCACCGGCGACTGCTCATCATCGGGCTGGTGCTGTTCGGGCTGACCTCCCTGGCGGCGGGAATTGCCACGTCGTTCGTCGTGCTGGTCGTAGCCCGATTCTTGCAAGGCGCGAGCGCTGCGCTCGTCGCGCCGTCGGCGTTGGCGGTGCTCACCGGTATATATCGCGAAGGCCCGCCGCGGGCCCGGGCGCTCGGTATCTTCCAGGCTGCCACCGCGGGCGGCGCCACTGCCGGCATCGTCCTCGGCGGTCTGCTCACCTCCTACTTCGGCTGGCGGGCCATCTTCTTGGTCAACCCGCCGATCATCGCCGTGCTCGCGGTGGCGGTTCCGCGGCTCCTCCCTCGCGATACCGGCACCGGCCGCAACCGCATCGACGTGGCCGGCGCCGTGCTCGTCACGCTGTCGGTCACCAGCCTCATCTACGGGCTCAGTGAGGGCGAGGACCGCGGCTTCACCGCGCCGCAAGCCATCGCCGCCTTCGCGCTCGCCGTCCTACTCGGCTTGCTGTTTGTGCGCGCCGAGCGCCGGGCCGCAGCGCCCATGCTTCCGTTGGTCCTCTTCGCCGATCCCGCCCGGCGGGCCGCGCTGGCCGCGATGCTCCTGATGGGCGGCGTCCTGGCCGGATACCTCTACTTCATCTCGCTGTACCTGCAGAACATCCTGGGTTTCAGCCCCCTGAAGGCGGGTCTGGCGTTGGTCCCGGCGACCGCGACCGTGATGGCCACCTCGATGTTCCTCACCAGGCGCCTGCTCTCCAGGCTGGGCGTCAAACGGATGCTGCTGCTCGGCCTGACCGCGATGGGTCTCGGCCAGCTATGGCTCTCCCAGATCACCGCGGGCGGCAGCTACCAGGTCGACGTGCTGGCCGGCATCATGGTGAGCGCGTTCGGCTTGGGCCTCGCGTTCCCGACCGTTTCTATCGCTGTCACCAGCGGCATACCGGCCCGCCAGCAAGGCGTGGCGGGCGGCCTCTTCGTCACCGCCCAGCAAGTGGGCGCCGCCGCCGGCCTCGCGGTCCTCGCCACCGTCGCCGACGCCCGCACCCACGCCGCGCACGGGTCGCTCGTCGCCGGCTACCGGATGTCCTTCCTCGTGGCGGTCGGCGTCATCGTCGTAGCCGCGGTGATCGTCCTCATCCAGCTCCGCGAACCACGACGCCCGGACTCGACCGTCCCGCCCCGTTACCGCTAGCGGGAACATCGCGATTCTGGTTGGCGGCACCCGGCGATCCCCACTGGCGTTGACGACACCGCGGCCGGGGAGCGTGACGATGAATTCGTAGGGCCGGACAGCCCTCCGGCAGCCCGATTCGCTGCGGTTACGCAATGTGAGGGACAGCGAGAACATGACCACGACCGATGAGCCAACGCCCGCGCTGCTGTCGGCTGGAACCATCCGCCGCCACGTCCTGTGGGGCGCCGCGATCACGGCACTCGGTGGCCTGCTTTTCGGTTACGACACGGGCGTCATCTCCGGCGCGCTGCTGTTCATCGGCCGCGACTTCCCCGGGCTGACGTCCTTCGACAAGGAACTGCTGACCAGCATCCTGCTGATCGGAGCGCTGATCGGGGCTCTGGTCGCGGGCCGGATCGCCGACCGGGTGGGCCGCCGGCCGACGGTGCTGGGCACCGCGGCGCTCTTCATCGTCGGCGTGTTGATCGCGGCCTTCTCTCCCAGTTACGGCGTCCTCGTCGTGGCGCGGGTGATCATCGGGCTCGCGGTCGGGTCTGCGTCGATGGTCGTGCCGCTCTACATCGGCGAGGTCGTTCCGCCGCGAATCCGCGGCGCCCTGGTCAGCTTCAACCAGCTGGCGATCACCAGCGGCATCCTCGCCTCCTACCTCGTCGACTACGGACTCTCTTCGGCCCAGAACTGGCGGCTGATGTTTGGCCTGGCCGCCATCCCAGCGATCTTGATGTTCACGGGCATGCTCTTCCAGCACGAAAGCCCGCACTGGCTGGTCGCCCAGGGCCGCGAGGACGAGGCGCGCCAGGTGTTGCGCCGCGTCCGGGACGAGGACGATATCGACGCCGAGATCACCGCGGTACGCGAGCTGTCGGTACGTCACACCGGCTTGCGGGAGGTCCTCAACCCGGCCGTGCGGCACGTCATGATCATCGGTGTCGCGATGGCGGTGTTCCAGCAGATCACCGGTATCAACACCATCATTTATTACGCGCCGACCCTGCTGGCATCTGCCGGTCTCGGCAACTCCGCGGCGCTGCTGGCGAACGTGGTGAACGGCGCCGTGAACGTTCTCATGACGATCGTCGCAATCCGGCTGCTGGATCGCACGGGCAGGCGCCCACTGCTACTGGGCGGCACGACCGGGATGGCGGTGGGGATGATTGTTGTCGCCCTCACCTTCGCCATCGGCGGCAGCCATCTGCATGGTGGCTCCGCGTACATCGCGATCGCCGGACTGCTGATCTACACCGGATCCTTCGCCATCGGCCTCGGGCCCGTGTTCTGGCTGCTGATCAGCGAGATCTACCCGGTGCGGATCCGCGGACAGGCCATGAGCGTGGCCACCATGGCGAACTGGGGCGCCAACTTCGTTGTCACCGTCTCCTTCCTCACCCTGCTCAGCGCCATTGGCAACGCCGGAACCTTCTTCCTCTTCGCCGGCCTGTCCATCATCGCGCTGGTCTACTTCCAACGACAGGTTCCCGAGACGAAGAACCGAAGCCTGCAAGACATCGAACGCGACCTCGACCTGCCAGTAGGTGCGCGATAGCGGGCAGCGCTGTCGTCGACAATCCGGTGCGAGCAATGCGCAGGTGGATGGTGGCGACGGCTATCGCGGGCGTGGTGGCGATGGTTGCCGCCGGCGCCGGCACCGACGCCAAAGCCACGTCCGTGACGCGGGCCGGGCCATGGGTGCTGGTGAGCTCGACGACCGTCGCGTCCGCGACGGGAAATCAGGGTTTGACGACAGTGACCCGCGCCGGGCGGGCCGTCACCGTCACCCGGGGCTTCGGCAGCGTCGTCCCCGACTTGGCTGCACAGGGCTGGACCCACGTCGGCGATCCCAGTTCCGTTGGCGGTTCGGTCCTCGACGCCTACCAGAACGACCGGCCGATCGGCGCGAAACTCTTCACCCTGACGACGGCGTCCGGCGTCCGGTCGGACTACCTGCACCGCCTCGCGCCCGGGGAGATGGCGAACAACTCGTTCGCGGCGGTCGCGCCCGGCGGGCGGTGGTTCGTGTCCGGCGAGTGGAGGACGATGACCCGGCTGCTGGTGTTTGCCACGCCGCATCCCGCCGCAGGTACGCCCAGGGGCGAACGGCCACTTCCGCTTGCTACGACGATCACGCTGACTCATCCGGTGCGCAACGTGCAGGGCTGCGCCTTCACCTCATCCACGAGGATGATCTGCTCGACCAACGACTCCGGCACGGACCTGTACCCAGTGCCGCGGCAACTGCTGATGGTGCAGCTGGCGCGGCCGCTGGACGGCCGACCCGTCACCGGCACACCTCACCTTCTGGGCGCCGTACCGTCGCAGACACTGTGCCTGGGCCCCACCGGTGAGGTCGAAGGGATCGACGTCCACGGCAGCCGCATGGTCGTCGCGGTCAACTCCGACTGCGGTCCAAGTACCCAACTGTTCACCTACACCGTTCGTCGGTGAGGGCGCGATCCCCCCGCGCCCGCCGTCCAGCCGATGCTCACGACTTGCCTAGGTGGCGCAAGGGCAGGACACAGCCGAGATCGAAAAAATGGGGAGCACCACATTAGAAGGAGACTCATCATGACGAGACCCACCCGGGTGTTCCCCGCCCCGCCACGTCTCGACCCGGCCTTCACCGCCTGGAACACGGTTGCCAGCTACGACGACTACGCCGTCGCTCAGCGCGCCGTGGACCGGTTGTCCGATGACGGATTCCCGGTCGAGCACCTCGACATCATCGGCTCGGATCTGCGCCTCGTCGAGCGCGTAACCGGCCGCCTCACCAAGGGCCGCGCCGCGGCCGCCGGTGCCGCAAGTGGCCTCTGGTTCGGTCTGCTGATCGGATTGCTACTCGGCATGTTCACGACCGGCTCGTGGCTGGGCCTGCTCGCCGTCGCTGCCGTGATCGGTGCAGCCTGGGGGGCGCTGTTCGGCTTCCTGGGCCACGCGGCGACGCGCGGTACCCGCGACTTCGCATCGGCCCGCACGCTGGCTGCTATGCGCTACGACATCGTGGCTCGCGACGGCTTTGTCGACGCCGCCCGTAGTGGGCTGCAGCAGGCCGGCTTACTGACCGCCGCGGCCTGACGTCGAGCATTCGTCAACCTCCAAGGACGGACATGCCCAAAGATCCGCCGTCGAACGGACGGTCCGGCCGAGGGTCGGCTCGGGAGCGGTCCGCCGCATTCCGTGCCGCGCAACGGCGGGCCGCTCGCCGTCGCCGCGTACTGGTGTGGGGGACCGCAGCGGTCCTCGTCGCCGCGGCCACAGTCGGGATCACCGCGGCCGCACGCTCGAGTTCCGCGCACGCTTCGGCGCAAGGATCCAGCGACGTCGCGACCAGTGTGCTCACCGGCCCCGCCGGGCCGGAGGGCATCGTCCTCGAGCAAGGGCAGCTGCTCGCGCCGGCGAGCACAGCCGCGGGTGGGCCGACGATCGACGGCATCCAGTGCGACGCCAGCGAACAGGTCGCGTACCACATCCACGCCCACCTGACGGTGTACGTCAACGGAGCGCTGCGGCCGATCCCAGCCGGCATTGGAATCGTCAGCCCCGTCCCTCAACAGACGGGCAGCGGGACGTTCGACAGCGCCAGCACCTGCTACTACTGGCTGCATGTTCACGCCCAGGACGGCGTCATCCACGTCGAGTCGCCCACCACCGCCACATACACCCTCGGTCAGTTCTTTGCGATCTGGCAGCAGCCCTTGACCGCCACCCAAATCGGACCGGCCACGGGCAAGCTGACCGTGTTCGTCAACGGCGTTCGCTACACCGGGAACCCGGCCAACATCCCGCTGAAATCGCACGAGGACATCCAGATCGACGTGGGCACACCCGCGGTGGCCGCGCAGAAAATCGACTGGTCCACATCGCAGCTGTAGGGCTTGCGGCTAGGTCGTGACGACGAGCTTTCCCGTTGTATTGCCGGCTTCCATTTCCGTGTGGGCCTCGACGATCTGGTCGAAGCGGTACGTGCGGTCGATCGGGACGACGGCGGTCCCGGCGGCGACAGCGTCCAGGAACCCTTGCAGGACAGCGGCGGGGAGGTCAGCCGCGTCTCCGCCGTAGGCCGTCAGTCGCACGCCGCGCGGGATGTAGTCGATCGGGTAGAAGTCCTTCACGGTCCACTCGTTCGACAGCATTCCGGTGAAGCACACCACTCCGTGAACTCGAATGGCGCGGAGCGTGTCGGGCAGGGTGGGCGTACCGATCAACTCCAGGGCAGCGTCGGCGCCGTCAGGAAGAATCCTCCGCACCTGCTCGGCGACCTTTCCGTCGTCGATGAGGACGTGGTCGACCCCAAGTTCGGTGAGTGCCGCGAACTTGCGCGGGCTGCGGGTGGTGGAGAGCACCGTCATTTCGCGCTGTTTGGCCAGGACGGCCGTTGCCATTCCGATCGATGACGTGCCGCCCCGGATGACTATCGACTGGCCGGGCTGGGCGTCCAGCCCGATGGTCAGGGAGCCGTTCGAGGTTTGCAGCATCTCGGGCACCGCGCCGAGGACGCTCCAGTCGAGATCGCTGCGGAACGCGATAACTTGGGCGGCCGGGACGCAGGTGTATTCGGCGTATCCGCCGTCGTAGGTGCGGCCCATTCCGCCCATCATGGCGACGACTTGCTGGCCGACCTGGAACTCCCCGCCGGGCGCCGCGGCCACGATCCCCGTTGCTTCGATGCCCAGCACGCGCGGGAATGTGACGCCGCTGGCCAGGCCGAGGCGGGTGTGCAGTTCGGAGCGGTTGAGCCCGAAGGCCTTGACCCGGATGAGGATCCACCCCGGCCGCGGCTCCGGCCTGGGAACCGTTCGGACCGTAAGGGCTTCGGCCGGCCCGGGCGCGTCCAACACGATCGCCCGCATGGTGCGAGTCATCTAGGTCGCGCTCCCGATGGGGTCGATGCGTGCCCCGGCGGTGCGGAGCTTCGCAAGGGTGTTCCCCAACTGCTCACGTGCCCGCACGGAAAGCACCGAACCTACCCGCAAGTCGAGTTCCTCCTCGAACGCCACGGTGGCGTCGGCGAGCATCCGACGGCATGCCGGGTCGAGCGTGGCGGTGTCCGGTCGAGCGGAGGCCAAGCACCATCGTCAGTGCGTGGTGGTCAGGTCATGGACGCTTGAAGATGGCGGCGACAGGTTCCCGGACCATGGGATCGGGAACCTGTCGCTTCGGCTACGTGATCAGGCTGATCAAGTGAGCAGGCCGATGATGCGGTTGAGCAGGTTGGCCAACATCAGCAGGTTCGTAAGGGTCGGAGTGTTGTTGAGCAGGCCCGCCACCGCGCACAGCAGGTTGCCGAGCAGGTTGCCCGGGCCGGATACGGCGGTGATGTCGAGTACGACCCGGTTGAGGTGGACGACCAACCCGAGCAGGTTCAGGTTCAGCGGCCCGAGAACCAGATGCAGGATGGGGCAGATCGCTGTTACGGCCGCGGCGGTATGCGCGCCTGATGCCGCGACCGGCAGTTGCACGTCGTGCCGGGTCACGCGCCCGACCAGCGTCCCGTCTCCTCGTCGCAGCGTTGTGGTGAGGTTGCCCGCGACGTAAGTCGTGCCGCTCCGGACGATCGAGCGCAGCGGCACAAAGTGCCCGCGGACGGTGCCCGCTCGGCCGAACGTGCCGACCACTCTCGAGGTGTAGGAACCGGCGGCCGTGGCCGTCGAGGCGCTCGTGCTAGTGCTCGTGCTGGTGCTGGCCGATCCGATCGCCGACGCGAACCCGTGGGGAACCGCGCGCACGACGTGAGGGGATGCCATCGATCGCGGCGCCACCACGCCGGCGACGCAAAGCGTCATCGCGAGCAGTGATACGGATAGTTTTCGGGACGGGGACATTGGTCCTCCTTGCGATTTGTCGCCTCCGGCAAGGCGAATGACTTCGGGTGCCCCGACTTTGGGTGGCCCCTGCGTGACGATTACCCATCCCACAGCGCAAACACACATATAGTTTTGGTATGGGAAGGCGACCCGAGGGGTAGCTACTCGTACGGATCTTCCGGCGGGGGTATCGGCTGCACGGTCAACCCAATCAGCTCCGGGGTATCGCCCGTGCTGGTGTGGAACCGGCCGGTGACGGTCACCCACTGATCGCGGGCCGGCGCTCGACCGGAGATACCGATCACCTTGACGATCATGGCCGCCGCATCGGCCGCGCAGCAGGCGATCTGATACCGCACCAGCCGGAAGGACGTGCTGTCGGCACCACCGGCGACGAATCCGGTGAGCGACACAGTGGCGGTGCGGAGGGTTCGACCGTCGCCGTCGAAGGCGCGCTGGCCGTACTCCAGCAACGACATCACCACCGGGCCCGTGGACTTCGGCAGCGGTTCGTACGTGCCGCGACCGGAGCGCACATCGACCGGAGCCGCGCGGTCGACTCCATAGCTGCCCAGGGCGGGTGGGGCGACGAGCAGGAGCACCGCGATCGGGGCCAGCAGCAGCCAGCCTTCTCGCGGCCGGTCATGGCCGTCGTCGACCGACGGCGCTAACAGCGAACGCAGCAGCGCGATCGCACCGAGCACCACGAGTGCGACGCCGGCGATCAACAGCCATGGCCGCATGCCGTTCTGCACGTACCGCAGGTAGGCGTCGCTCAGGGTCAACCGGAGCACGACGGCACCGACCAGGGCGATCAGGGTCCCGGCGGTCACAGCAACCACCAGCCGACGAGCGCAGCGCTGCCCAACGCCGCAACGAAGGTGAGCGGCGCGAACCGGACGGCGAACGCTCGCCCGAAGGTGCCGGCCTGCAACGCCACCAGCTTCACGTCGACCATCGGTCCGACCACCATGAACACCAACTGCGCCCCCGGCGAGAACTGCTTGAGGCTGGCGGCGACGAACGCGTCGGCCTCGGAGCAGATCGCCATGGCGACGGCGAGCAGACCGAGCGCGAGCAGCGCAAACGGGCCGGAGCCGGCGAGACCGTCCATCACCGAACGGGGCACGATGGTCTGCAGCGTCGCCGCCGCACCGGCCCCGATGATCAGGAAACCGCCCGCGGTGAGGAAGTCGTGCGCGGCGGTGGCCAAGAAGACCTCCTGCCGGGTGCCTTCGTGGTCGTGGGAGCGGTGCCGGGATCTGAGCAGGTCCGCGCGGCCGATGCGTAGCCAGCACCAGCCGACCACCACGGACGCGACGAGGCTGGCGAGGAACCGGGCGGCGACCATCTCCGGCCGGCCGGGGAACGCGACGGCGGTGGCTACAAGCACGACCGGGTTGATCGCGGGTGCGGCCAGCAGGAACGCCAGAGCCGCTGCTGTAGGAGCGCCGCGATCGATCAGTCGGCGGGCGATGGGAACCGAGCCGCACTCGCAACCCGGCAGGAGCGCGCCGGCCAGGGCGGCGACCGGGACGGCGGCTTGCCCCCTGCTGGGAAGCAGCCGGGGCAGCAGCGAGGGCGGCACGTACGCGGCGATGGCCGCGCTGATCGTCACGCCGAGCACCAGGAACGGCACGGCCTGCAGCGTGATCGCGACGAACACGGTGGCCCAGTTCGCGACCGCCGGTCGGTCGAGCAGGCCGCTCAGGACCGGGCGGAACACCACCGCGAGCACCACAGCCACGGCGACCAGGGCGACGCCGGTGGGGCGGGTGGTCGGGCGCTGCGACGTGGCGGACACAGCGGCATAGCCTAAACGCGACTTCGAGCTGTTTCCGCCCTGTCCACCGAAAAATCGTCGCAATGGATGGCATTTCGCTCGCGCATAGGGCAGGCTCCTGTCCGCCGTACTTGTCACCACCGGGGGGTCGCCATGTCGACGCACGTCCTGTCCAACCGCTGGCTGCAAGCCGGCTTCGCCGCCACCGCGGTGACTGCGGTTCTCGTAGCCCCGCTGGCGTCGAACACGACCGGCAGCGCGGGTGCGGTGACGATCGCCGGAGCCCGCTCGCTGTCCGACCAGGTCTCCGTGCAGTTCGCTCCGGCTTCGGGCAAGACCACCGACGTGCATCTGCTCGCGTACAACGACTTCCACGGCACGCTCGACCCGGGCAGTCAGACTCTCTACGGCGACTTCGCCGGCGGCGGCGCGTATCTGGCCAAGGTGGTGAAGGACAGGCAAGCCCAATACGGCTCGCACGAGGCGACAGTGTTCGCCGGTGACGGGATCGGAGCCAGCCCGCTGGCCAACGGGCTGTTCCACGAGGAGCCGGCCACGATCGTCGCGAACCTCATGCACACCGACTTCGCTTCGGTCGGTAATCACGAGTTCGACAAGGGCTCGGCCGAATTGCGGCGGATCCAGAATGGCGGCTGCCATCCGGACGGGTGCACGGGGGCTCCTTATGCGCTGGCAAGCGGCGGCACCACAAACACCTTCCCTGGGGCGGACTTCCAGTACCTGTCCGCGAACGTCGTCGTGGACGCGACCGGCCAGACCCTGTTCCCCGCGTACGGCGTCAAGCGGTTCTCGACCAGCCTCGGCAACCACAAGGTCGGGGTCGGATTCATCGGCGAGGTCCTCAAGGACACCCCGACGATCGTCACCCCGACCGGCGTCGCCGGCTTGACCTTCCAGGACGAGGCCGACGCTGCGAACCGGGCCGCCGCACAGCTGCGCAACCAGGGCGTCAAGACGAACGTGCTCGTCATCCACCAGGGTGGCTTCCAGACCCAGGCGTCCCTGAACGGGTGCGCCGGCAACCTGGTCGGCAGCCCGATCGCGGACATCGCGCAGCGCCTCGACCCATCGATCAAGGTCATCATCTCGGCGCACACGCACGCCGAGTACCGCTGCACCATCACGACCAACGGCGTCACGCGGCTCATCACGAGCGCCTCGTCGTTCGGACGGGTGCTGTCCGACATCACGCTGAAAGTGAAGGACACCAACGGCGACTTGGTGTCGGCCGCGGCCACCAACGTCCTGGTGAAGAACGCGCTGAACCGGCCGGGGACCGGCATCGTCCGGCAGGCCGATCCGTCGCTGGCCGACCCGGCCGTCGCGGCGGTCGTCAACCAGTACCTCACGGCGTCGGCCCCGCTCGCCAACCAGAAAATCGGCAAGATCCAGGGCGACCTCACCCGGACTGCATCGCCGCTCGGCGAGTCGACCCTTGGCGACGTGATTGCGGACGCTCAGTACGAGGCGACCAAGACCGCTGCCCTCGGCGGTGCGCAGCTGGCCTTGATGAACCCGGGCGGTATTCGCGGCGACCTGCTCACGACCGCAATCTCCCCTGGCGGTGAGGCGGTCGGTGAGGTGACGTACGGCGAGGCGTTCACGGTCCAGCCGTTCGGCAACAGCCTGGTCACCAAGACGATGACCGGTGACCAGATCCACCGGGTGCTCGAGCAGCAGTTCACCGGCTGTGGCGGACAGCTCGCGGCCAAGACGCTGCAGATCTCGTCCACGCTGAAGTACGAGTCGATTCCCGGGGCGGCCACCTGCGCCACGAAGATCGGCCGCATCTGGGTCAGCGGGGTCCTCGTGAACCCGACCGACACCTTCCGCGTCACCATGAACAACTTCCTCGCCACCGGCGGTGACGGGTTCACGGTCTTCAACGAAGGCACGAGCGCACTCGGCGGTGCCCAGGACATCGACGCGTTCGTCCAGTACTTCGCCGCGAACGCGCCCGCTGGGATTGCGGTGCCGCCCCTCAACCGGATCGTGGCAGCTGGCCCGTAGCCGTCCCTCACACCAGCTGGTGTTCGAAGGCGTACGCCGCTGCGGCGGTTCGTGAGCTGACGTCCAGCTTGGCGAAGATGTTGCTCAGGTGCCGGGCGACCGTCTTTTCGCTCAGCACCAACGCGGCGGCGATTTTCGCATTGCTCTGGCCTGAGGCGACCAGGCGGAGGACTTCTGCCTCGCGGGCAGTCAGGCCGCCGGGCAGCTCCGATGGGTTGCTCGTCCGATCCATGTGCGCGGCGGCCGGGGCGGCGTCGAGCTCCACGAAGACGCGGCGGGCCGCCGCAAGCTCGTTCGCGGAGGAGGCCTCGTCGCCGAGCGCGGCAAGGGCCCGGCCGACCTGATGCCGCACGCGGGCCACTTCGTAGGGCGCGTCCAGTCCTCGCCACAACGTCGACGCCTTGCGGAGATACGGGAGCGCTCCGGAGGCGTCGCCCACCGCCAGCTCGACGGAGCCCGAGGCGTACGCCGCCATCGCCTGCAGCGCGGCGCAGCCGAAGTCGGCCGCGATCTGTTCCAGCTCGGGCGCAACCCTCCTGGCCTCGTCCAGTTCGCCACATGCCAGCAGAATCTCGACGACGGCGGGCAGCACCCGCGAACGCGCGACCGGACCGCCGGCCTCGGCCAGCAGCCGCCGGGCCGCACCCAGCGCCGCGGCGGTGCGACCCACGGCGAGCCAGAGCAGTGCGAGGCCGGGCTGTGGTTCATAGCCGTAGTCGATGGCTGCCTCGTAGCTGCTCTCAGCGGCATCGAAGTCACCGAGGATCCGGAGCACGTCTCCCTTCTCGGCACTCGCGAGGCCGGCCGCGCCCGGAGTCGGTGACGCCAGGTAGCGGCGTAGGGCATTGTCGAACTCCTCCACGGCCTCGGCGAAGGCGCCGTGCAGCCGCATGATCTGGCCCCGGTGCACCGCAGCCTGCCCGGTGAAGGCAACCAGCCCGGGCTGGGCGCTGCACCAGCGGGTCAGGGCCGCGGTCCACTCGGCCGCCCGGCCGAGGTCGGAGATCTCCTGACATCCCTCGATCATCACGCAGTAGACGTTGCCCGCGAAGACCGGCGAGACGTCGCCGGCGGCCACAGCGAGCATGGCCTCGTCGAACAGCGCGAGGCCGTCCGGCACACGCCCCGAGTAGAGCGTGAGCCGGCCCTCCGCCGAGAGCCCCAGAGCAAGCAGATCGGGGTCGGCAAAGCGGCGTCCGTGCTCGGTGACGTACGCCGCGTGCTGAAAGGCGGTCGTCCAGTCCTGGGCAGCGATGTGGCGGAACATGTGCAGGAACCGCACGTAGCCGCGCTCGACCACGTCCGCGCCGATCTCCTCGAGCAGCCGGTCCGCGCGAGCCGCCCACCCGGCGGCCAGTGCCGGATCGCCGCCGGTGGCGAACACCATGCTCATCCAGAATGCGCATCGTGCGGCGGCCGCGAGATCGGCACGATCGACGTAGGCCTGGAAAGCCTTCTGGATAGCAGCCACACATTCGTCGTGCCGGCCGAGCAGGAAGGCCGCCGTGGCCAGGCGGTTCAGGTCGTCGGGGCCGAGCGCGTCGGTGTCGACGTCGGACCAGGCCTCGAACGCGGTGACCCAGTCGCCGCGTTCGAAGGTCTCCCGCGCCTGTCTCAGGTCGTGGACCACGCCCATGCCGGGAACCTCCTCCTCGGAGGATACGGCCGTCCGACGCGGCGCGAGGGGCGTCATACCACGGCGGCGGATTGCTTCGCAGGCGACGTGCGTCGGACGCGGTCGGTGATCTTGCCGACGATAAAGCCGGCGTCCCGGCCGACACCGGGCAGGACCATCGAGCTGAATCCGAACTGGAACGACAACCCGCAGAAGAAGAGCCCGGGGGCGTCCTTCACCACGCCGCGGTACTCCGTGGGCCAGCCGTCCTCGCCGAAGACCGGCAGGTGGATCCAGTCGAAGACCTGACGAAAGCCGGTCGCCCACACCACGTTGGCGACGTCGTACGCCATGCCGTTGATGAGGGGGCGTCCGTTCTCGACGCCGGTCACTCGCTCGGCGATCCGCTCGACGCCGCGAGCCGCGAGGTCCGACCTCTTGACCCGCAGCATCGGGCCGCCGTGGAAGCGGATGTGCGGCATCGCCATGCGGCCGATCGGTGTACGCCGGGTGACGATGTGCTTCCAGGCAAAGATCAGCACCGGAAACATCAGATGCGCCTGCCGCGACTCGATCCGGACCGGGATCTGCCCGCAGTCGCGCCCGGCCAGGATCGTCGGATGGATCTCGGCCACCTCGTAGGCGATGTCGGTGCCGGAGTGCGACCCGCCGACGACCAGGACCGGACCATCGCGCAGCTGGCCGGGCCGGCGGTACTCACTCGAGTGCAGCTGCAGGATCGCCGCGTCGAGGTCTCCTGCGAACTCGGGGACGCTCGGGGTACGACCGAAGGTTCCGGTGCATACCACGACGTTCTGGCAACGGAACTCGCCCTGGCTCGTGGTGACCACGTAGCCGCCGTTGCCGTCGGCGTCGAGGCTCTCGACCCGGGTGTGGAACCGGATCGGAAGCTGGAAATGGGCCGCGTACTGCTCGAGGTAGTCGGCGACCTGGTCCTTGCCGGGGAAGGACCACGGCTGGCCCGGGAAGGGCACGCCCGGCAGACCGTCGTACTTCGTGGGGGAGTAGAGCTTGAGGGTGTCCCACTGTTGGCGCCACTGGTCACCCACGCGGCCGGCGGCGTCCAGGATGACGAACGGCCGGTCCTGTCGCTGCAGGTGGTAGCCGGTCGAGAGCCCAGCCTGGCCGGCGCCGATGATGACGGTCTCAATGGTGGTGTCCATGGTGTCCTCCGCGTGCCTTGACTGTGGCTCACGGTAGGAAGCGGGACAGCTTGGCCGCGTCGGGCGTACGACGCATCCCGGTCGCCGACGGGTGGGTGGAAATGCCCATGCCAACGCGAAATTCCTCCTGCGGGAACTCGCCCGCGGAGTCAGGCGCCGATGCGCATTCCCGCGGTGAGGATGTCGGCGGCGAGTTGCGCGTGCCGTTCGATCTCGGCGGCGTCGAGTGGGTCCGGACCGCCGAACCGGCGAGCTAGCGCGGCGAGCGTGTACGGCGCCCCGGCGCCGTGGGCCACGAGGAAGTTCAGCGTCCGGATGGGGACCGGCCTGATCCGGCCCTCCGCCGCGAGGTGATCGATCAGCCGGCCGAGCGGCGCCAGCGACGGCTCGATGTAGCGGTCGTAGATGTAGTCCAACCGCTCGGTGTCCAGGCCGGCCTCGATGTTCATCAACGCGAGCAACTCAGGATGCCGGGCCGAGAAGCGGAGGAACTGGCGGATGGCCAGGTTCAGCTGATCGAGCGGATCAGACAGCGTCGGATCGAAGACGCCGCCGAGTTCGGCCACCAGGCCGCCGAACGCATGGTCGACCGCCGCGCGCCACAGGTCTTCCTTGGAGCCGAAGCGTTGGTTGATGAGGTTGTGGCTGACGCCGAGTTCGCGGTTGAGCGTTCGCACGGACACGCCGTCATAGCCGTGCCTGGCAAACGCGCGGAACGCGGCCTCGAGGATCTGGTCGAGCGCCACCGGAGCGTCCTCGGCCTTCGGGCGCCCGCCTCGATTGATCTTCGCCCCGCGCGATGCCGTCATGGCGGCACCCTATCGCGGCGCCGAGATATCTGCCAACATAAAACTTGACGACTGCCAACTTAGCTTCTAGTCTCGGTCATCACCTCACGTACGTCCATCGCCTCACGTACCTGGAGCCGAGATGTTCACTCTCACCGTCGTCGTCACCGCGCTACTGGCTGCGCTGTTCCTCGCGGCCGGTGGCGCCAAGCTCGCCAGTGCCCGGCAATCGCTCTCGATTCGCGACCACCTGGGTGCGCCGCCCCAGCTGTGGCGCATGATCGGTCTGTTCGAGGCGGCGGGCGTGGCCGGCGTCGTGATCGGGTTGCGGCTGTGGGCGCTCGGAGTGGCCGCAGCCGTCGGGCTGCTCGTGCTGTCGATCGGAGCGATCGCCAGCCATGTCCGCGTCCATGACAAGGGCGGCGATGCAGTTCCAGCCGTCCTCGGAGTCGTCCTCGCGCTCGCCGCTGTTGTCCTGCGCATCGCGACCGCCTAGCGCTGGGTAGCAAGCCATGACGACGCACACTCCGGCATCAGCGGCCCACCCGGCCGACCCGACCGCCCAACCCGCGCCTGACCGCATCCCGACGGAGTTTCAGACCTACTGGCCGAAGAAGGACTCGCCCGGCCTCAAGTGGGCGCAGCGCGTCTTCCGCACGGTCATGGGTTTTGAGCTGCTGCCCAGCGAGGAGCACGCGCTCCAGTTCGCCCACGGCTACTACGACGCCGATCCGGTCGCCGAGGCGTTCGTGGACGAGGTGTACGCACAGCGTGGCGCGATCCAAGGGCGCCGGATGCTCGACCAGGCGATCGAGCACGGCGTCGAATCGATCCCCGACCCGCCGGCCTCGATGGTCCGCCTATTTGCGGAGTTCGAGCAGGACCCGGACTGGCTCGACCGCGAAAAGGCCGCTCGTGGAGCCGGCCTGTTCCGCCGGTTCGGGCCGTCCGTGTTCAGCTTCGCCGGAGTCGAAACTCTGCTGGCCTACACCGAGAATTCGATCGTCAAACCACTCGCGCTTACCGGCGGGTACGCCGGCGACACAGCGCTGAATCGCTTCATGGAGACCTCGCGTTTCTGGATCGATGTGTCCGAGGCCGACGGGCTGCGAGCGGGTGGTCCCGGCCGTGCGACCGCGATGCGAGTCCGGGTCATGCACGTGTTCATCCGACGCGGATTGATGAAGCACCCGGAGTGGGACCTCGCCGCGTGGGGCGTGCCGATCAACCAATCCGACGCGCTGATCACACTGATCTCCAGCAGCTACACGCCCGGCCTCGCGATGCATCTGCTCGGCTACCGCAACCGGGTCGCCGACATCGAGGCGATGATGCACTTCTGGCGCTACGTCGGTCACCTCCTCGGTGTGCAGCCGCGCTGGTACCCCGCCGACGTTAAGGAGGCGACCCAGCTCTCGGCATTGTTCTTCGTCAAGTGCACCCACGGCGCGGTCGAGGACGGCGCGGAGCTCGTCGAGTCCTACCCCCGGGCGTTCACGCCCAAGCCCGGCACATCGCGGCGCAAGCGGATCCGCGACGAGGTGAACTATCGCGTCCAGATCGGTTATACGCGCTACTTCCTGCCCGGACGCTTCTACCGGCGCTACGACATGCCCAACCCCTGGCCTTGGGCGCTGCTGCCGGTGTTTCAGATTCCCCTGAACCTCGCCTTGGACCTCCTCGCCCGGCGCAGCGCCCGCGCCGCGTCGCTGCAGGACCGCTATGCGCGCGCACGCCGAACCACCTGGTTCCGCAACGAGATGGGCAACCAGGAAGCGCACTTCAAGGCCGCCGAGAAATTCCGCCGCTAGCGCTCGCCCGGCTTACGCCTCAGCCGGCCACCGCGTTCCCTACGTACTCTCCGTGAGGTGCGCAGACTGCTGACCCGACTGTCGATACGCAACTGGTCGCTGCGGACCCGGCTGGTGGCGTGCGTGGTCGGGTTGGTCGCCGCGGCCCTGGTCACGACGGGAACGATCGGCACCACGCTGCTGCGCAGCTACCTCGTCGATCAGGTCGACTCGCAACTGCAGGTGGGGCTCCGGGTCCTGAATCGGGCGCCCTCGGCCCGGCCGCTGCCTCCCGCGATCGCGTCGGGCAACCAACTTCCGACGCCGTTCTGGTTCACCGATCTCGACCCGAACGGTGTCGTGCTCAGGCAGCGCGGTGGATCGCTCGCACCGGGCGAGTCGAAGCCGGATCTGTCGGGCATCGACGCGGCGAAGGTCCGTAGCGAAGCGGGAAAGGCGTTCACGGTTCCGTCGACGAACGGAGGCTCCGCCTTCCGGGTCCGCGCCGTCAAGGAGGCCGATGGGTCAGGGTTGGGTACCGTCGCGATCTCGTTGTATTCGGTCGACGCCACCGTCCATCGACTGCAGACGATCACCTGGCTCGTCGCCCTGATCGTGCTGGTCGTGCTGACCGCGCTCGCGATGGTGGCAGTGTGGTTCGGGCTGCGCCCGCTGGAAAATGTCGAACGCACCGCCGAAGACATCGCCGCGGGCGACCTGTCGAGACGGGTACCCCCCGGCCCGCCCGGCACGGAGATCGGACGGCTGTCCGACACGCTCAACGCGATGCTCGTGCAGATCGAGTCGGCGTTCGCGGCCCGCGAGCACAGCGAGACGGCCCTGCGCCAGTTCATCGCGGACGCGAGCCACGAATTGCGGACCCCGCTGACGACCGTCCGCGGATACGCCGAGCTGGCGCGCAAAGGTGCCCTCACCGACGAAACCGCCCGGAACCGGGCCATGGGTCGGATCGAGGCCGAAGCGTCGCGCATGGGTGGGTTGGTCGACGACCTGTTGCTGCTCGCGTATCTCGATCAGGAGCGCCCGCTCAAACTCGCGAAGGTCGATCTCGGCGCGCTCACCGCGGACGCCGTGGCCGACGCCCGGGTACGGGCGGCGGGCCGGCCGATCGACTACGCGGGCCCGGACGGACCGCTGTTCGTGGACGTCGACGCCGACCGGATCCGGCAGGTGCTGGCCAACCTGCTCGGCAACGCTCTGACTCATACGCCCGACGGCACTCCGGTTCATGTCTCCCTGCGACGCGAAGGCGATCAGGTGCGTCTCGAGGTCGCCGACGAGGGCCCCGGGCTGCCGCCCCAGCAGGCCGCGCGGCTATTCGAGCGGTTCTACCGAGTGGACCCAAGCCGGTCCCGCACCCGCGGTGGCAGCGGGCTGGGCCTCGCGATCGTGCAGGCGATCGTCCATGCGAGTCACGGCGGGGTCACCTGCACTAGTGCGGTCGGCGCGGGCACGTCGTTCGTCGTGACACTGCCGCCTCATAGCTGACGCCCAGCTGCCGTGCAGGGGATACGCAGGTTGCTGCGATGTGCTGATACCCGGTCCACGAAGGAGCTGGTATGGCCAACGACAATCCCGCACAGCCTGGTGCGGCGCACGGCGGCGAGCGACTGCTCGTCGTCGACGACGAGGCCGATATCGCAGATCTGCTGGTCACCGGCCTACGTTTCGTGGGATTCGACGTGCGCGCCGCGCATACCGGTGCCGAGGCTCTGGCGATAGCGGCTGATTTCCGTCCGCACCTGCTGGTACTCGACGTGATGTTGCCGGACATCGACGGATTCGAACTGTGCCGGCAACTGCGACGTAGCACGGAACAGATCGGTGTCGTGTTCCTGACTGCGCGCGACCGCACCGCGGACGCGATAACCGGCCTGGCGATCGGCGGTGACGACTACATCAGCAAACCGTTCAGCCTGGACGAGGTCGTGGCCCGCGTCCGCGCAGTGCTGCGGCGCATCGCGCCGGCGAATCCGGTCGCGGCCGTGGACGAGCGCGGCGTGCTGCGGTTCGCCGATCTCGAATTGGACGAGGACCTGCACGAGGTACGCCGGGCGAACGACGTCATCGATTTGTCGCCGACCGAATTCGCGCTGCTTCGCTACCTGCTCGAGAACAGCGGCCGCGTCGTGTCGAAGGCGCAAATTCTCGCGCAGGTGTGGAGCTACGACTACGCCGGCGGGGACGGAATCGTCGAGTCGTACATCTCGTATCTGCGCAAGAAGATCGACCGGTTCGATCCACCCTTGATTCACACGCTACGTGGCATCGGCTACAGCCTTCGCGTCGGTCGCCCAGCATTGACGGAGGGAGTGCGATGAGAGTAGTAAGTCGCGTCCGGGCCCACCCCTGGCGCAGCGGGCTGGTGGCGGTCGTCGTGATCGCGGCGGCCGGGTCCGGCGTTTACTTCGGTACGCGCACCACCCCGGCGAGTGCCGCAACCGCGTCGACACGGACGCAGACGGTGAGCACGGGCACGGTGAAGCAGACGGTCTCGGCAACCGGGACGATCGCGCCGGCCCAGCAGGAGAACCTGAACTTCGCGGTCTCGGGCCAGGTGACGAAGGTCGCCGTGTCGGCCGGGCAGACGGTGACGAAGGGCCAAACGCTGGCGAAGATCGACTCGGCGTCGCTGGCCGCGAACAAGGCGCAGGCGCAAGCCAGCGTGGCCAACGCCCAGGCGAAGGTCGACGCCGACAGCACCAATGGCGCGACCACGACGCAGATCAACGCTGACAATGCGGCGTTGACCGCGTCCGAGAACCAGCTGTCGTCGGCGAAGAGCCAACTCTCGGAGGCCACGTTGACGTCCCCGATCAACGGGGTGGTCGCATCGATCGACCTCACCGTCGGCCAGTCGGTGTCCGGCACCAGCTCCGCCACGAGTGGGAGCAGTTCGTCGTCCGGCACGTCGGGCGGCGGCGCGACCGGCGGCGGCGCGGCCGGCGGCGGCGCGGCCGGCGGCGGCTCGTCCACCTCGAGCACGACGAGCACGACGCCGCAGATCCTGGTGATCAGCACGAAGTCCTGGATCGTCAATGCGACCGTGGACTCCAGCTCGGTCGGCTTGATCAAGGCCCAGGAACAGGCCCAGCTGACGGTGACGGGTGCGACCAGCACGGTCTACGGGACCGTGTCCTCGATCGGGCTGGTGTCCTCGTCCACGACGGGCACGGCGAGCTACCCGGTCGTCATCGACGTCACCGGCACGCCGAGCGGCCTGCACGACGGGGCCAACGTCACGGCATCGGTGATCTACAAGCAGGTCACCGGGATCGTCGTGCCGACGACGGCGTTGCACCGCAACTCGTCGGGCGGCCAATACGTCGAGCAGGTGAATAACGGCAAGAATGTACAGACGACCGTGCAGGTAGGTATCTCCGCCGGCGGGCAGTCACAGATCACGTCGGGCCTCGCCGCGGGCGACCAGATCCTGGTGCCGCAGCTGCAGACACCCACCGGCCGGACCGGCGGCGGGACGGGCGGGACTGGTGGCGGGCAGTTCCCCGGCGGCGGCGGCGGGTTCCCCGGCGGCGGCGGTGGGTTCCCCGGCGGCGGCGGTGGGTTCCCGGGCGGCGGGTTCCCCGGTGGCGGCGCCGCGGGCGGTGGTCAGGGTGGCTAGCCCCGCACCAGTCCTGGCCCGGACGAGCACTGGTCCGGTGATCCAGCTGGACGACGTCCGCAAGGTCTACCAAACCGGCGAGATCGCGGTCGAGGCGCTGCGCGGAGTGTCTTTGACGATCGACGAAGGGGAGTACGTGGCGATCATGGGCCCGTCCGGATCGGGCAAGTCCACGCTGATGCACATCCTCGGCTGCCTCGATGTGCCGACGTCGGGTGAGTACCAGCTGGCCGGCGAGGACGTCAGCGCGATGGACGAGATCGAACTGGCCGAGGTGCGTAACCGGCGGATCGGTTTTGTGTTCCAGCAGTTCAACCTGCTGCCTTCGCTGAGTGCGCAGCGCAATGTCGAAGTACCGCTGTCCTACGGGGGAGTGCCCCGCGAGCTGCGCCGGCAACGGGCGCGCGCCGCGCTCGACCGGGTGGGCCTCGGTGATCGGGTGCAGCACCGTCCCGGTGAGCTGTCCGGCGGGCAGCAGCAGCGCGTCGCGGTGGCGCGGGCGCTGGTCACCGATCCGGCGCTGGTGCTCGCGGACGAGCCGACCGGCAACCTGGACTCGGTCGCCACCGAGGACGTGCTGCGGCTGTTCGCCGAACTGCACGACCAGGGCCGCACCGTCGTGCTGATCACGCACGAGATGGAGGTCGCCGAGCGAGCCGCCCGAGTGATCCTGATTCGCGACGGAGCCGTCGCCACCCCCGAGGTCGCATCATGAGCGACGCTTGCGGAGCGAACAGAGGCGCAGCGTTTGCGAAGCCATTCACCGAGCGAAGCGAGGTCGCACGATGAGTTGGGCGGACATTATTGCGAATGCGTGGGACGCGATCCGCACCCACAAACTGCGTTCGGCCCTGACGTCCCTGGGGATTCTGATCGGCATCGCCGCGGTCGTGTTGACCGTGGGGCTCGGCCAGGGGGCGCAGCAGCAGGTGTCGAAGCAGCTGTCCGCTCTGGGCGGCAACCTGCTGATCATCTCGCCGGGCAGCTCCACAACCGGCGGGGTACGCGGCGGCTTCGGGTCAGCGTCCACGTTGACGATGGCCGACGCGACCGCGCTGAGCTCCAAGACCGCCGCCCCCGATGTGAGCGGAGTGGCGCCGATCGTCCAGGGCAACAACGAGTCGCTCGTCAACGGCGCGACGAACTGGACCACGACCGTCGTCGGCACGACCTCGCAATGGGCGTCCGTACGCGGACGTACGGTCGCGTCCGGGCGCTTCCTCACCGCCGCCGACGAGACGAACGCCGCGGCGGTCACGGTGCTCGCACCGGATACCGCAAGCCAGTTGTTCGGGCCGATCGACCCGGTGGGACAGAGCGTCACGATCAACAACATCCCGTTCCAGGTGGTCGGGGTGCTCACCTCGGCCGGCTCGGACTCCACGACGAACCTGGACGATCAGGCCATCGTGCCGATCAGCACGGCCGCGCAACGGATCGTCGGCGGGACCAACCGCACGTCGGTCCAGAGCATCTACGTGAAGGCGGCATCGCCCGGACAGCTCAGCGCCGCGTACCAGGAGGCCACCACGATCCTGCAATACCGGCACTCGCTCACGGCGGCGACAACGACGGACTTCTCGATCACCACGCAGCAGTCGGTCATCAGCACGACGTCCTCCGTGGACACCACTCTGACGAGCCTGCTCATCGGCGTTGCCGCGCTGTCATTGCTCGTTGGCGGCATCGGCGTCATGAACATCATGCTGGTCTCGGTTCGGGAACGGACCCGAGAGATCGGGTTGCGCAAGGCGCTCGGCGGTACGCCGTCGATGATCCGACGCCAGTTCCTGTCCGAAGCGTCGATTCTCGGACTGACCGGCGGGATGCTCGGCGTGGGCCTTGGCGTCGGCGCAGCCCTGACGCTCCCGCATCTCATATCGAATCCGGTGGCGATCTCCGTGCCGTGGATCCTCATCGCGATCGCGGTCGCGGCCGTGATCGGCATCGGTTTCGGGGTGTACCCGGCCGCTCGCGCGGCACAGCTGTCCCCGATCGAAGCGCTCCGCAGCGAATAACCAACAACCCCGCTAGAAAAGGAATTTCTCTGATGATCTCCCCCGCCCTTTTGACGGCGCGCCGCACCCTGGTAGTCAGTGCCGCAGTCCTGACCGCCGGGCTCACTCTCGCCGCGTGCGGCGGATCCTCGTCTGGCAGCAGCCCGAGCTCGTCGGCCGTCGCCGGTGCCGGCGCCGCGGCCGGAGGCGGCGCTGGTCAGGCGGCCGCGCGTCCGGGCACCGCCGGACAGGTGGCCGCGATCTCCGGCACCACGATGCAGGTGCAGAGCCCACAGGCTGGCCAGGTCGCGGTTGGGTGGACGTCCTCAACGACGTTCACCCACCCGGTCACGACCACGCTGTCCGCGGTGAAGGCCGGCGATTGCGTCGTCGCCACCGCGCCCTCCGGGTCGACCGGCACGTCGTTCACCGCGACCGCGCTGACTGTCAGCTCGCCGGTGAATGGACAGTGCGGCGGACCGGGTGGCGCGGGCGGACCGGGTGGCGGGGGCCTGGGCAACGGGCAGCGGCCGACCGGTCAGCGGCCGAGCGGGTTTCCCTCTGGCGGGCCAGGTGGGGCGGGTGGCGGTTTCGCGACCGGAACCGTCTCGTCGGTGTCCGGCTCCAGCGTCGTGATCGCCGCCCGGCAGCTGGGGTCCGCCGGTTCGACGACGAACCGCAACGTCACCGTCAACTCGACGACGAAGATCAGCACGCAGAAATCCACCACGTCGGGTTCCCTGAAGGTGGGTCTGTGCGTGAACGCCCAGGGCAAGGCGGACTCGACCGGGAAGGTGACCGCGACGAGCGTACGGATCACCAACCCGGTCAACGGCCAGTGCACCGTGGGCTTCGGCGCCGGGGCCAACGGTGGCTGAGTCGACTCGCTCCCAGCGGGCGCGCCGTCGGCGCACCCGCCGTCGCCGGACGGTGGCGATCGCGGCCGGCCTCACGGTGGCCGCTAGCGGCAGCGCGGTCGGGATGGCCGCCACGAGCAATAACGGCCCTGGACAGCGGGTCGCGACCGCGGCCGACGCGTCGGTGACGCAGACCATCGAGTCGTCCGGGACCATTACGTCCTCGCTGAAACTGACGCCCTCGTTCTCAGCGTCCGGAACGGTCAAGTCCGTCGACGTGAAGGTGGGCGACACCGTCACCAAGGGCGAGACGCTCGCCCAGCTCGACACCACCGCCTTGAAGGCCGCGGTTGACTCATCCAACTCCACTCTGGCCACCGCGCAGCTGCAACTCGAAGCCGACGAGACCGGCCAGACGTCGGTCGGAGGCACCGGCGCGACCGGCGCGTCCGGCGCGTCCGGCGCGGCCGGCGCCACCGGCGGCGCGTCGACCATCGCCTACGTCGTTCCGGTCACGGCCGCCCCGTCGTCCGGGACCAGCCTGAGCGCTCTGATCTCCAAAATAGAGGCCGCACAGGCCGCCGTCGTCGCCGCGCAGCAGCACCTCGACTCCGGTCAGAGCGCCGTCGACGCCGCGCAGCAGACCGTCGACGCGGACGTCAGCCAGAACACCACGCTGAGCGAGGCGCAAACGTCCGCTTGCGGCACATCCTCCAGCCCGACTCCGACCGCGTCGGATTCCTCGTCTTCGTCGTCGGGGCCGTCCGCGGACTGCTCGACGGCAATGGCAAATTACGAGGCATCCGCCGGCACGCTCGCCTCCGACATGGCAACGCTCGACGCCAAGATCGCTACCCAGGACGGATACACGAAGGACCTGCAGCAGTCCATCGCCCAGTTGGACATGCTCATCGGTCAGCTGAAGTCCGCGAGCACCAGTTCGGGGTCCGGTTCGACCGGCTCGGGTCAGCCGGGCGGTTCATCGTCGGGCGGATCGAGCCAGGGTGGGTCCGCTCCGGGTGGGTCCGCTCCGGGCGGTTCGGCTCCGGGCGGTTCGGCTCCGGGGGGTTCGGCTCCGGGCGGTTCGGCTCCGGGCGGGTCCGCTCCGGGCGGGTCGGGTGGTGGCAGCGGATCCGCACCGACCGGCGGGACGTCGGGTCAAGGCACGACAGCCCAGCCCGCCAGTGCGGCCCAGATCGCGGCCGACCAGGCAGCGATCGACGCTGCGCAGTCACAGGTCACCGCCGCCGAGCAGAATCTTGCGGCAGCGACGCTGACGAGCCCGGCGGCCGGCAAGGTTGCCGCGGTCGGTCTCACCACGGGCAACTCCTCGTCCGGGCAGACCATCACGATCGTGGGCACCGGTGTGCAGGGCGTCGACGCGACGGTGCCGCTTGCGCAGGTCGATCAGGTGAAGCCCGGTCAGCGCGTCTCGGTCTCGGCGGACGGTCGCACGACCGCACTGCACGGCACGGTCGAATCAGTCGGCTTGCTCAGCACCACATCCGGCTCCACGACGACGTTCCCGGTCACCGTCGAACTCGACGCTGGCAGTCCGCGGCTCTATGACGGGACGGGAGCCGACGTGCTCATCACCACGGGGACCGCGACCAATGTGATCACGGTCCCGAACTCCGCGATTCATACCGGCCCGAACGGCACACACACCGTCACGGTCGTCACCGGCGGCAAGACGAGCACCGTCCCGGTGACGCTCGGCTTGGCCGGCAACGACGTGACCCAGATCAAGAGCGGGCTCAAGGTCGGCCAGCAGGTCGTTCTCGCCGACCTCAGCCAGCCGCTGCCGGGTTCGACGACATCCACCACCACTAACACGTTCCGGCCGGGGGGCGCGGGCGGATTCGGCGGCGCCGGCGGGTTCGGTGGGGCGGGCGGGTTCGGCGGCGCCGGCGGCGCCCGACCGGGCGGCTAGCAACGTCAGCCCGGGCGGTCAACAGCGACCGCCCGGGCGTCAGCCGGGGTTCCCATGCGGCTAGTGCGGGCGGCCGTTAGTTCGTCGGGAGGCACAACGATGTTGGGGCGCGGGTGGGTCCAGTACCCCGCGGCCGGACCGCGGCCGGGGTTGGGTGGTGGCGCGTTCCTGACCGCCGGGCGGTTGCGGTGGGCGCCACGAGTGGCGCCGCTGGGTCGTCGGCGAACAGGTCCGGCCCGGGCGGGATGGTCAGAATGGTGGCGGCTCGGTGTCGGGTTCGGCCGGGTCGGACGGTGCGAGGCGTTCACGATCGGTGAAC
>JAVHVH010000246.1:0-2757 GCA_032160665.1 Pseudonocardiales bacterium | reverse complement strand
AAGACCACCTCCGCGATCACGCCTACGGCGGACCAACCACACCCGAGAACCTCGCCCCCGCCTGCCGGCACGACCACATGAACAAAACCGCCCGCGGCTGGCGCGTGATCCGGACCGACGAACGCACTTTCGTCTGGGTCAGCCCACTCGGCCGACGCCATGCAGTTCAGGTGACGGCCCTCGCACCACCACTGCCCCCACCCCAACCACGACCACCCGACCCCACCGCGGACCCAGTCCAGGGCAGCGGGACATACGACGTCGACGCCGCAATGTCACGCAGGCCGACCTTCAGACCAGTCACCCAACGCGGGCGACCACTGGCCGCACCATCGACCAATCACGAACCTCGCGAGGGGCCCGACCCGACCGAACTCGAGCCGCCACCGTTCTGATCATCCCGACCGGGCCGGAACTGTTCGCCGACGACCCAGTGGCGCCGCTCATTGCGCCCACCGCAACCCCTCGGCGGTCAGGAACGCGGCACGGCCCAGCCCGCAGGCCGCCGTCCGACCGCGAGATGCTCGACCCGGGACTGTCCCACGCCCGAACGACGGCCCTCCCCGCAACGCCTGACCCGCCCCACCCCGACACCGAACACCCAAGCCCGAACATCGCTGTACCCCGACGAACTCACGGCCGCCCGCACTAGCGGGCTACCAGGGTTCGGGCCCCGCGTCCCGCGCTTGGTGTGTCGCGGCGACGAGGGCGCTGAAGCGCAACCACTGGGTCTCGTCCATTTCGACCTGACACCGCCGCGCCCCCTGATGCAGCTCGCCGTTGCGCAGCAGTCCGATCTGCGCCTTGTACCGGCCGTTGCGGTCCGGACCCTTCGCCGCGAAACACGTTGCCTCCACGGGCATCCGCATCGCGAACTCCGACTCGTCGGACAGCACCTCGAAGACCCGACCGTCCAGACGCAGGTACAGATGATCGATCTTCATCTCGCGGACCATGGCTTACCGTCCTCCGGCGAAGACGTCGGCCGGGAAGGCGCCGGACGTCATGATCTGGCGCGAGAGCGCGCGACCCAGCTCGGTCAGGCGCTGGACCCGGTCCGCGCCCAGTTGCGTCCACGGCGCCATCCCCAGCCGGTCGGTGGAGGCCTCGATCGACTCACGCAGGCTCGCGCCGTCGAACGTCAGACCGTCGTCGTCGACGTAGCCACGGTCGCGTAGGTCCGCCATGCCGGCCGCCCACTCCTCGTCGGACCAACCCCGGGTCGCCTTGGCCGCCGGTTCGGTGAAACCCCGCCCGGTCGCCGTGTGAGTGATCAACGCGTCCAGGCCCGAGATTCCGGATTCGAGCAGCACGGCAACGTGCCCGTCGCCGCGGAACTCGCGCAGCAGAGTGATGGCGTGCCACAGCATCAGGTGCGACTCGGTCGGCCACTCGAGATTCGCGTGCCCGGCGAAAAGGGGGCGACCATGCGGCGGCAGGTCCACGGTGGCCGCCCGGGCCAACTCGGCCGCCTCCGCCACGGCCAGTGACTTCGCAGCCTCGTCGCCCAGCAGCCGGCGCAGGGCTCGGTCGGCAGCTACCAGGCGCGCGTCGAGGATGTCCTCGATCGAGGCGAGCCCCCACGCGCGCGGGATGTGTCGGGCCACCAGTGTGGGATTGAAGTTGTAGAACGTCGCCGTCGTGACGCCGGCCGACACCGGCCCCATCGGCGCTGACCGGCTGGCGAAATAGCACATCCGGCCCGGCCGCAGCCCGATCTTCGTGAATTCCTCGTCGGCCTCGGGCGCGAAGTAGATCATCGCGTGCAGGGAATCCAAGGCACGATGGACACGGCCGGCGGCGCCGGCAGGTAGGTCGGTGGGCACGGTCGCCACCCTAGACCGGTGAACCGCGGCACTTCGGAGGCCGTTTCCTTGGTTGAAAGCCACAACGAGACGAGGTCCTGGTGTTCGACAAGATCAACGGTCTGCCCGCGCACGTCCTGCTGATCCACGTAGTGATCGTCCTCGTACCCCTCGCGGCCTTGATGTTGGTGGCGGGCGCGGTCTGGCCGGCGGCCCGGGCTCGACTCGGCTTCCTCACCCCGGCCGTCGCGCTCGTCGCCCTGGCCTTCGTGCCGATCACGACGCACGCCGGCACGTGGCTGCGCGACCACCTCGGCTTCACGACCGCCGCGATCCGCAAGCACACCCAGCTCGGTACCACCCTGCTGCCGTGGGCGATCGGCGTCTTCGTGATGGCCGCGGCGGTCTGGCTGCTCGACCGACGGTACGAGATGACCTGGCGTTCGTCGCCGGCCGCCGCCGAGCCGCCCGTCGAGAGCCCTGGCGGTGGCGGCACGACGACACTCACCAAGCCGGCAACGACGAAGCAGGCGCTCCCGGTGTGGGTGAACGCCGTCGTCGCGGTTCTCGCCCTGGTGGTGGCGGTCGGGACCGTCGTCCAGCTGTACCGGATCGGAGATTCCGGCGCCCACGCCGTGTGGGACGGATCCGCCGCCACGAAGTAGCTGGCGTCACCCGCCGACGCCGAACACAGTGGTGCCGGGATGCGCGACGATGGGCGCGTGACGGCTGAATCTCTCGATGCTGCTCTCGAGCACGCCCGGCGTCGTTTCATCGCGAAAAACCCGGCCAGTCAGGCTGCGCACGCGGAGGCCGGGCGAGTGCTGCCCGGAGGCAACACGCGCACGACGCTGTTCTTTGCGCCGTTCCCCATCACGATGCAGGGCGGAGCCGGCTGCACGCTGACCGACGTGGACGGGCACGACTACATCGACCTGCTCGGTGAGTACAC
>JAVHVH010000117.1:0-8143 GCA_032160665.1 Pseudonocardiales bacterium | reverse complement strand
TCGTCGCTGCGTGTTTACCGACCCGCAACGGGACCCAACCCGCGTCTTTAGGAACGCAACCGCAACCCGCTCAGATCGGCAGGTCCTCGAGCATCTCGGTGACCAGCGCCGCAATCGGCGAGCGCTCCGAGCGGGTCAGCGTGACGTGCGCGAACAGTGGGTGCCCGCGCAACGCCTCGATCACCGCGGCCACACCGTCGTGCCGGCCCACGCGCAGGTTGTCGCGCTGCGCGACGTCATGGGTCAGCACGACTCGCGAGCCGGAACCGATCCGCGACAGCACGGTCAACAACACGTTGCGCTCAAGCGACTGCGCCTCGTCCACGATCACGAAGGAGTCGTGCAGCGAGCGGCCGCGGATATGGGTCAGCGGCAGCACGTCGAGCATGCCGCGGTCGACCACTTCTTCCATCACGTCACCCGACACCAGCGCACCGAGCGTGTCAAAGACGGCCTGGGCCCAAGGCGCCATCTTCTCGTTCTCGCTGCCCGGCAGGTAGCCGAGGTCCTGACCGCCGACGGCGTACAGCGGGCGGAAGACGACGACTCGCTTGTGCGCGCGACGTTCGAGCACCGCCTCGAGCCCGGCGCACAGGGCCAGCGCGGACTTGCCCGTGCCGGCGCGCCCGCCGAGCGAGACGATGCCGACGTCGGGGTCCAGTAACAGGTCCAGCGCGATCCGCTGCTCGGCCGAGCGTCCGCGCAGCCCGAACACCTCGCGGTCGCCGCGGACCAGGCGGACCTGCTTGTCCGGCGTGACCCGCGCCAGCGCCGACCCCTTGACGGAGTGCAGCACGAGACCGGTGTGGCACGGCGAATCGGCGACGTCGGCGAAGTCCGGCTCATCGGCGAGCTCGATCGTCCCGCCGTCGTAGAGCGCGTCGACGGTTCCGGCCGACACGTTGAGTTCCTTCATGCCGGTCCAGCCGGTGGAGTCGGCGATTGGGTGCATGCGGTACTCGTCGGCTTTCAGCCCGACCGACGCGGCCTTCACCCGCAACGGCATGTCCTTGGTGACGAGGGTGACGTCGCGGGGATGGCCGGGCTCGTTGGCGAGGTTGAGTGCGACGGCGAGGATGCGCGAGTCGTTGCTGTCGACGCGGAATCCCGCCGGCAGGGTCGACAGATCCGAGTGGTTGAGCTCGACGTGCAGGGTGCCACCCTCGTCGCCGATCGCCACCGGCGCATCCAGTCGGCCGTGGGTGATGCGCAGCTCGTCGAGGACCCGCAGCGTCTGCCGGGCGAACCAGCCGAGTTCGGGATGGTGCCGCTTGCCTTCCAGCTCACTGATCACGACGAGCGGCAGGACGACCTCGTGCTCGGCAAATCGTCCTAGCGCCCCGGGGTCGGACAGCAGGACGGACGTGTCGAGGACGAAGGTGCGCAAGCCAGCCGGCGTCTGCGGGCTCGATGGGGCAGCGGTCACGTGGCGCTCCTGACAGGGAGTCGGCGCGCGGGCGCAGTCGCGCTCGCAGCGCTGCTGGGTGACGGTTCGTCCCAGAGGCACAGCTGCAGGGACGAACCGGTCCCCTCGCTGGATCTCGCCACCGTGTCGGGACCTCCCGAGCGGCCCGGGTTGGCCGAACCGCCGTGTCGGACGCTACGTCCGCGCGCCGGGGTGATCAGTAAGGCGCGCCACAATTCACGTCACGCGCAGGTTAACTCTCGGCGGCAGCCGCTGGCCCGGTCTCGGCGGGGCGCGAGTCGTCCGCGCCCCACTGCGACCAGGAGCCGGCGTAGAGGGCGGTGTCCGGCAGGCCGGCGAGCTCCATGGCCAGCAGGTCGTGGCAGGCCGTCACGCCCGATCCGCAGTACGCAATCGCGGCACGCCCGGTGGCCGCGGCGTAGCGGGCCCGCAGAACGTCGACGTCGCGGAAGCGGCCGGAGGCGTCCAGGTTCGCGGCCCACGGTGCGCTGATCGCGCCGGGGATGTGTCCCGCTCGCGGGTCGATCGCGGCGTCACCGTGCGCGAATCGCTCGGCAGTGCGGGCGTCGAAGATGGCGGCGTCCGCGGCGGCCGCGATCTCGTCGGCGGTCACGAAACGTTGGCCCGGCCAGGCGCGCGCGGGCCGTTCGACGGGACGCAGTGTCGGGACGTCGGTCGTGAGCGATCCGGGCCAGGCCGCCAGTCCGCCGTCCAGCACGGCCGCCGGTTCGCCGAGGACGTGCAGCATCCACCACAGCCGGGCGGCGATGGACCCGCCGGCGTCGTCATAGGCGACCACCGGTGTGCCTTCGGCGATGCCCGCGCGAGCCAGAGCGCCGGCGAATCGCTCGGGCTTCGCGAGCGGATGCCGCCCGTCCGTCGGCGTCGCCGGCTCGGATAGGTCGGTGTCGACGTCGAACCACACCGCACCTGGGAGGTGTCCGGAGGCGTAGGCGTCGCGTCCGGAGCGCCCGTCGAGGTACCACCGCACGTCGACTACGCGAACGTCGTCGAGACGGTCGGCGAGCCACTCACCGTCGACCAGAGGACCGAAGCTCCGCAAGGGTCGCTCACGCCCCGAACCGGCGCTGTCGGGTGCCGTAGTCGCGCAGAGCACGCAGAAAGTCGATCTTGCGGAAGTCCGGCCACAGCGCGTCGCAGAAGTAGAACTCCGAATGCACCGACTGCCACAGCAGGAAGCCGCCCAGCCGCTGCTCCCCCGACGTACGGATCACCAGGTCAGGATCGGGCTGGCCCTTCGTGTAGAGGTGCTCGGCAATGTGGTCGACGTCGATCACCTCGGCGAGTTCCTCGAGCGTGCCGCCCTGCGCGGCGTGCTCGTGCAGCAGCGAGCGGACCGCATCGGCGATCTCGCGTCGACCGCCGTAGCCCACCGCGACGTTGACCGTCAGACCGTCACGCTCCGCGGTCGTCTCTTCGGCCGCCTTCAGGGCCTGGGCCGTTGCCTGCGGAAGCAGGTCGAGCGCACCGACCGCCTTGACCCGCCACGAAGTGCCCGGCGCGGAGAGTTCTTCGGCCACCCCGGCGATGATGCGCAGCAACGGCTCGAGTTCCTCGGCCGGGCGCCGCAAGTTGTCCGTCGACAACATCCAGATCGTGACGTGCGCGACGCCCGCCTCACTGCACCAGTCGAGCAGGTTCGCGATGTGCTGGGCCCCGACAACGTGGCCGTGGCTGACGTCGTCAAAGCCGGCCGCGCGGGCCCACCGGCGATTGCCGTCGATCATGATGGCCACATGCTGAGGGACGGGCAGCCCTTCCAGGTGTGCCCGCAACCGGCGTTCGTACACGGCGTAGACCGCGTCCCGAACGCTCACGGCCGACCTCGCGCCGCTCGGCTCCGCTGCGCTCCCACGGAACCAACTTAGCGCCGTCCGGCTGTGACGAACGATCATCCCTCGCCCGGCCGGCGGCGTGGTTACGGTGCCGTAATCTTGGCTTGGTGACGACGACCGACCCGGTACCGTCCGGCCCCGCCGCCACGCTCGCGACCACGGTGGCCGAACTCAAGCCCCGCCTGCGGGGCTGGCTGCACGCGTACGCAGCGGCGATCTCGATCGCGAGCGGTGCCACCCTCGTCGCTGTCGCAGCGGCAATGCGCGGGGGCGTCGCCGGGCTGGTCACGGCGATCTATTGCGCCACCGTCACCATGCTGTTCGGCACGTCGGCGCTGTACCACCGGCGAGCGTGGAGCCCTCGCGCCCACATGCTCATGAAGCGCCTCGATCACTCGATGATCTTCGTATTCATCGCCGGCACCTATACGCCGATCGCGGCGTTGACGTTGCCCACCGGCGCGATGACCGCGGTGCTCATCGCGGTGTGGTCCGGAGCCCTGGTCGGCGTCGCCCTGCAGACGCTATGGCCGACGCACCCACGCTGGCTCTCCGCGCCCTGCTACATCGCCCTCGGATGGGTCGCCGCGTTCGTCTTCCCCGACCTGCTGAACAACGCCGGCGTCGCGGCGTTCGTGCTCATCGCGGTCGGCGGTGTCGTGTACACGGTCGGGGGCGTGGTCTACGCGATGAAGCGGCCGAACCCCTATCCGGGAGTGTTCGGCTTCCACGAGGTCTTCCACCTCTGCACGCTGGTTGCGGCGATCTGCCACTACGTGGCCATCTGGCTCGCCGTCTTCGCCCGCTGAGCGCCATTCTGCCGTCCCACTCGGGCAGGCAGGTGGCGCGGCTTCGTCGACGGTGTAATGATGTAATCATCGTTGCACCGTAAGGAGAAGCACATGCATGGACATGGACACGGACACCGGGGTGGCCGCGGGTTCCGCGGATCGGGCGGGTGGCAGCAGGCCGACCTCCCGCCCGCGGACGACGCCGTTGCCTGGCTGATCGGGCGGCTGCCCGACGACTGGTTCGTCGGCGAGCCGACCGTCACCGTCGACCGCGAGGAGATCGTGGTGGTCGGGGAGCTCGCCCCGCCGGAGGGCACCGACGAGAAGTCCGGCGCGGCGGCGGCGCAGGGCCGGATCGGGCGCTTCCGCGAGGACACCCGCGACGCCCGGATGAAGATCGCCGACGAGGCGGAGGCCCGCTACGGACGCAAGGTCGCGTGGGGCGCGTCCATCGGCGACACCCGGACGCTGTTCACCCACCTAGCCGTCCCAGTCATGACGCGGCTGCGGCATGACGAGCGCCGGGTGCTGGACACCCTGGTGGACGCGGGGGTCGCCCGGTCCCGCTCGGATGCGCTCGCCTGGTGCGTGCGGCTGGTAGGCGAGCACACCGACGAATGGCTGGCCGGCCTGCGCGAGGCGATGGCGGAGGTGGACAAGCTGCGGGCAGAGGGCCCGGGTTTGTGAGCTCAACACGTTGATCTTCCTGCGCTACACGCGCGGGAACGCACCTGACGCAGGAAGATCAACTTCGGCGGAGGGCCTGCTCGAGGTCGGCCAGCTCAGTGACCGGCAGGTCGCAGACCATGCCGCGACAGACGTAGGCGGCGGGGCGGCCGCGCACGAGCGGGCGGTCCACCAGCAGCGGCAGCCCGGTCGCGTCGGGATCGCCGCTGACGACGACCGCCCCCGGTGGCCGCAAGCGCCAAGCGGTCTCGGTGAGCGGGCCGCCGTCCGGCTCGCCGACGATCGCCACCTGCACCGGACCGTCGACCAGTGCCTCCGCTGTCGCCAGCGCCCAGCCGAAGAAGCGCGGCTGGCGGGTGCCGAACTCCCCCAACGTCCGGATGGCATCCTCGGCGATCGTGCGATGGCCGGTCGAGCCGGTGAGCGCCGAGTAGGACACCAGCGCCGCAGCGAGGGCACTGTTGCCCGACGGCGTCGCGTTGTCCGCGGGGTCGCGGGGCCGGCTCACGAGCTGCTCGGCGTCGTCGGCGGTGTCGTGAAACCCCCCGCCGTCCGCGGCGAAGTGGGCCACCGCGACGTCGAGCAAACCGCCGGCCGCGTCCAGCCATTGCGGGTCGGCTGTCGCCTGGTGCAGCACGAGCAGCCCGTCGGCGACGTCGCCGTAGTCCTCGGCCACCCCGCGGGCCGTGCCGACCGCACCGTCGCGCGACGTGCGGTGCAGCCGTCCGTCCACCAGATGCACCTCCAGCAACAGTTGGGCACACTCGACGGCTGCGGTGAGGTACCGCGGTTCGGCCAGAAGCATCGCCGCCTCGGCCAGCGCCGCGATCGCCATGCCGTTCCAGGCCGCGACGACCTTGTCGTCGCGCGCAGGTTGCGGGCGCAGCGCGCGCGCCGCGAACAGTCGCGTCCGCAGGTCGTCCCACTTCCCGACGTCCTCTGGATCTTGCCGCAGTTGGAGGGTCGACGACCCGTGCTCGAACGTCCCCTCGTCGGTGACCTCGAACAGCTCCGCCGCCGCCGCCGCGTCCAGCCCGAGCACGTCGGTGAGCTGGGCCGGCGTCCATACGTAGGTGAGGCCCTCCACGCCGTCGGTGTCCGCGTCGAGGGCTGAGGCGAACCCGCCCTGCGCAGTGCGCAGATCACGCAGCAGGTAGTCGGCGGTCTCGCGGGCCACCCGTTCGGCGAGCGGCGCACCCGTGCGGCGCCACCAGTGCAGGTAACCGCGCAGCAGCAGCGCGTTGTCGTAGAGCATCTTCTCGAAATGCGGCACGACCCAGGCCTGGTCAACGGAGTAACGGGCGAACCCGCCGGCCAGTTGGTCGTACATCCCGCCCCGTGCCATCGCGTCGAAGGTCTGCTCCGCCATCGCCAACGAGGTCGGGTCGCCGGTTCGCTCGTGCTGACGCAGGAGGAACTCCAGGACCATCGACGGCGGGAACTTGGGGGCGCTGCCGAACCCGCCGTGAACGCGGTCGAACTGGCCGACGAGCACGCCGGCCGCGCGATCGAGGTCGACCTCGCTCAGCAGCGGCGCCGCCCCGTCCATCGGTACCTGAGCCCGGCTGAGCGCCTCGACGATGCGCTGCCCGGCGGCGGTGACCTCGGCCCGGTCCTCGCGCCACGCCGTCCCGACGGCCTCCAGTAACCGGAGGAACTGCTCGCGCGGGAAGTAGGTGCCGGCGAAGAAGGGCGCGCCGTTGTGGTCCAACAGGCAGGTCATCGGCCACCCGCCGTGCCCGGTGAGCGCAGTCGTGGCTTCCATGTACACGGCATCGATGTCCGGGCGCTCCTCGCGGTCGACCTTGATGCTCACGAAGAGCTCGTTCATCACCGCAGCGACCCGGTCGTCCTCGAAGGACTCGTGCGCCATGACATGGCACCAGTGGCAGGCGGCATATCCGACGCTGAGCAAGATCGGTTTGTCCGAGCGTTTCGCTTCGGCCAGCGCCTCGTCAGACCACGGCCACCAGTCGACCGGGTTGTCGGCATGCTGGCGCAGGTAGGGCGACGTCGATGCCGCGAGCCGGTTCACCCGCCCCATGATCCCCGCCGCTCGTCCTCCGGCGCAGCAGGGTCGTTGTGATGCACGAGAGTGATACACGAGACGCCCGGATTGATACACGAGCCTGTCACTAGCTGCCAGTGACATGTACGGCTTCGGGTATCAATGGCCGAGTCTCTGCATCACGCCGCCGAGGCGCCGCTCGCCCACCGGCAGCGAGCAGAGGACCGGTTCATAAGGTCCGCGTGCGGCGCGTCGGCTTGAGAGCTTGGCGCGCAGTGTTCACGTCTGCCACCGAATTCCGAGTGGCAGGCTCCAGTCCGGTGCTCGACCGGCTCGAACACCGCGGACACTCTTCGGCATCATCACCCGCCAAGCGATCCGCCGCGGCACGTTCACCTCGGTCAGGCATCTCATCGGCGCGATCGAAACGTTCATCGATGCGTGGAATGAAACCTGCGAACCGTTCACCTGGACCAAGACCGCCGACGACATCCTCACTAAAGCCAACCGTCAAAAGATCTCAGACACGCGGCACTAGGTAACTCGCTCAAAGGGATCAGGCCCCACGGTAGGCAGCTGAGTCGCGACAGCAGATCGGTGGCTGCCGTTTAGCGAGTGTTCTGCGTCAGCTTTGGTCACGTCCTCTGGGTCAACCGATGAGGCATCTCGGAGGGAAGCCAGCTTCACCAACCTCATCAAGCTCGAGGATCCACCGGCCTAAGTGCGAAAGCCCGCCGAGTTCGGTTCGACTCAGAAGGCGCTGAGGCCACGCGCTAAGTCAGGTCCGGCGACTCCCGGCTCGTCGCCATCTCCGTCTCGAGCGGCAGCTCTGCAGTGATGTGCGTCCCGCGCCCCGGCCGACTGCGGACCTCTACCGATCCTCCGAGAGCCTCCACTCGGTCGGCGAGGCCGACGAGGCCCGAACCCCCCGTTGGATCCGCCCCACCGATGCCGTCGTCGCGGATCGACAGCACGAGTGAGCTGTTCACCGTCGCGAGCGCGACATCGATCCGAGAGGCGTGCGCGTGCTTCGCGGTATTGGCCATCGCTTCCGACGCAACGAAATAGACAGCGACCTCGATCGGCTCCGGAAGCCGGGTGTCCGTGCCGAGGTCGAGCTCGACCGGAATCGCAGAGCGGCGCGCGAGCGTCCTCAACGCCGCGCCGAGTCCACCTCTCGAATCAATGGCCGGGTGGATTCCGCGTGAGAGCTCCTGCAGCTCCTCGACAGCATCGACCATTCCCGTCGCGATTCGGTCCAAGTCGGCTAGAAGGTCGCCCTGCTCGGGAGGAACACTGGCCGCGGCGGCGCGCGCCGCGAGTGCGAGGGAGACCAACCGCTGCTGCGCGCCGTCGTGGAGGTCGCGTTCGATCC